>NZ_JBFRJF010000003.1:117370-255219 GCF_041468745.1 Vibrio sp. 10N.286.52.F8 | reverse complement strand
TCGCATCTCGCATCTCGCAAGCATAAAAAAACGCACAACCTAAGTCATGCGTTTTATATTTAAGCCTTTGATTTATCAATCACTTCGTTAGTGCATGACCTCTTCTTTAGCACCAACATAGATGAAATCCAATTCGTCTTTTTTCAGGGATACTTTAACCGTACCGCCATCAACCAAGCTACCGAACAGTAACTCGTTAGCAAGTGGTTTCTTAAGCTTCTCTTGAATCACACGTCCCATTGGACGAGCACCCATGGTCTTGTCATAGCCTTTATCAGCTAACCAGTGACGAGCATCCTCAGAAACCTCTAAAGACACGCCACGAGCGTCCAGTTGAACCTGAAGCTCGACAATGAACTTATCAACTACTTGGCTAATCACACTTGGGTCAAGGCTGTTGAACCAAATGATATTATCAAGACGGTTACGGAACTCAGGAGTAAATACCTTCTTGATTTCGCCCATCGCATCTGGCGCATGATCTTGTTGGATCAGGCCGATCGATTTCTTCTCGGTTTCAGCCACACCTGCGTTGGTCGTCATCACTAGAATCACATTGCGGAAGTCCGCTTTGCGACCATTGTTGTCAGTTAGCGTGCCGTTATCCATTACCTGCAGTAGCAAGTTAAAGATATCTGGGTGAGCTTTCTCGATTTCATCCAGTAACACAACAGAGTGCGGGTTCTTGATTACGGCATCCGTTAGCAAACCACCTTGGTCGTAACCAACATAACCAGGAGGCGCACCAATCAAGCGGCTCACTGAGTGTCGCTCACCGTACTCAGACATATCAAAGCGCAGAAGCTCAATACCCATCAACTTAGACAGCTGAACAGTCACCTCTGTTTTACCGACACCAGTAGGACCAGCAAACAAGAATGAACCAACAGGTTTATTGTCTGCACCCAATCCAGCACGGGTCAGCTTAATCGCTTCACTCAATACATCGATTGCAGGGTCTTGTCCGAATACCAACATTTTCATGCGCTCATCCAGTTTCTGGAGTGTATCTTTGTCTGAAGACGATACTGACTTTTCAGGAATACGCGCCATTTTCGCAACCATTGACTCAATATCAGCCACGCTTACCGTTTTCTTACGACGGCTTGCAGGTGCCAAACGACTACGAGCGCCCGCTTCATCGATTACGTCAATGGCCTTATCAGGAAGGTGGCGTTCATTAATGTATTTAGCTGACAGTTCCACAGCGGCACGCAACGCTTTGTTGGTGTAGCGCACTTCGTGGTGAGCTTCGTATTTTGGCTTCAAGCCAATCAGGATCTTGGTCGTATCGTCTAGCGATGGTTCAATAATATCTATTTTCTGGAAGCGACGAGCTAAAGCACGCTCCTTCTCAAAAATACTGCTGTACTCTTGGTACGTTGTTGAACCGATGCAACGTAATTTGCCACTGCTTAGTAGTGGTTTAATTAAGTTTGCCGCATCAACCTGACCACCCGATGCAGCCCCGGCACCGATAATGGTGTGGATCTCATCGATGAACAGAATCGCGTCTTCTTCTTTCTCCAGTTGCTTAAGAATCGCTTTAAAACGTTTCTCAAAGTCACCACGATATTTGGTTCCGGCTAACAGTGAACCGATATCTAGAGAATAAATTACGCTGCTCTGAATGATTTCAGGCACTTGTCCTTCAACGATGCGCCATGCAAGACCTTCCGCGATGGCAGTTTTACCTACCCCCGCTTCACCCACTAACAGAGGGTTGTTCTTACGACGACGACACAGAACTTGGATAGTGCGTTCTAGCTCTTTGTCACGACCGATTAGTGGGTCAATATTGCCCTGCTTTGCGACTTCGTTAAGGTTAGTAGCAAAATTTTCTAAACGGTCTTCAGAGTTAGCTTCTTCAGCATTTTCTGCACCACCAAATGAATCGGATGATGAAGGACTGTCGCCTTCGTTGCTGGCTTTGGTAATACCGTGTGAGATGAAGTTAACAATATCTAAGCGACTAATGTCGTTTTTCTTAAGAAGATATGCCGCGTGAGATTCTTGCTCACTAAAAATAGCCACAAGTACGTTAGCACCTGTTACTTCGCTGCGACCTGAAGATTGAACATGAAAAACAGCGCGTTGAAGTACTCGTTGAAAGCTCAACGTAGGCTGAGTTTCGCGAGTTTCATCGCTTTCAGGGATAAGTGGGGTCGTTTGATCGATAAAAATATCGAGCTCATTGCGAAGAGCATCGAGATCAGCCTGACAAGCTTGGAGCGCTTCCTTGGCCGCATCATTTTCTAATAATGCTAGTAGGAGGTGTTCAACAGTCATGAATTCATGTCGCTTGTCTCGCGCACGAGCAAATGCGCCATTTAAACTCGTCTCTAATTCTTTATTTAGCATAAGTACCTCCTAAGGGAACAACAGTGTTGTTCGAGCAATTTATACTTGCTCCATTGTACATAGTAGCGGATGCTCATTTTCCTTTGAGTACATCGTGACCTGCGCTACCTTTGTTTCCGCTATTTCAGCACTGTATGTGCCGCATATAGCTTTACCTTCATAATGAACCTTGAGCATCACTTCCGTTGCTTTTTCGATATCTAGTGAGAAGAATCGCTCTAGGATCTCGATTACAAAGTCCATGGGCGTGTAGTCATCGTTATTCAACACAACGTTATACATCGCCGGTGGCTTTACTTTTGTTGCTTCTTTCTCCAGTAAATCTGAGCCTGGAGATGCCCATTCAAAGTTTCTGCTCATATCGCTTTGCTAAGGGTTATTTTTCGGAAGTCGTGAGTGTTTACCTAACTCAAATTTACCACATTCACGCTTTACCGTGTACTAAGAAACTGCACCTAGAAACAGTACCAAAAAATATTCCTCTATACTGAGCCTAATCCACCATTTCCATCGCTGCAAATAAAAGATCTCGATTAACAAGATTAACATATGTGATTGATTAAAAAGACGCCATAACTATTGATACTAACGATAAGATTACCGCTAAGTTACTATTTAGTTAATAGTTTGCGGTTAATCTCGAATGTGATTTGTTATTAAAATTGATCACTTTTATACCAATTTACTATTGACTGTGCTCAATCATTAGCTACATTGGAGCTAAAAGGTTTTTTAATACACTTTTGCAACATGAATTAAAATCAGTAACACGCTTCAAAAATTAACAATAAGGAATAATTACGCAGGGTAGCGTTAATTTCCGTAAGCAATGTACGAGATTCAAGCTATTAGCTGAAATTCTTTAGCTGGTAGGAATGATATCAATCGCACTTACAACAATTGATATAACAACGTTAGTAACAAAATGCATGAGGGATGTATAGCATGGCTACAGGTACAGTAAAATGGTTTAACAATGCCAAAGGGTTTGGCTTTATTTGTCCAGAAGGTGAAGACGGCGATATTTTCGCGCACTACTCCACAATACAAATGGAAGGTTATCGAACCTTAAAGGCTGGTCAGCAGGTCGACTATGAAGTAGAAAGTGGACCTAAAGGCTCGCATGCTAGCTCCGTTGTTCCTGTAGAAGGCAGCGCCGCAAAATAGGCGAATGCAAACTCATGTTAACCTCCATCAGTCGTCATTAACGGCTGACAGGTAAACAGAATATTGAAACCGCTCATTTAATACCTGTAACACAGGATTACGTGAGCGGTTTTTTTCGTTTTGGGGGCTCTAAAGTTGCTCACTGGACAATGAGCTCGAAGAGCTACTCCCCTTAAGCTAGGTCTTAAGAAGTATTAGACAGAAAAAAGACGCTTTAACATTATCGTTAAAGCGTCTTTCGTTTTGACTTTATCTATAACTTAGCTATCAGCCTAAGCAACTCGTTAGCAAATCACGTTCATGAGTGACTAACGATGAGTCCAATCACTATGCATCAATAAACGCGTTTAGCGTTGAGCTTGGGCGCATTAGTGTTGAAACCAATACATCGTCAAGTAGGTAGTAACCACCTAAGTCGCCAGCCACACCTTGAGCGTTGTTCAGCTCTGCAACGATCGCTTCTTCACTTTCAGCCAGTTGACTTGCCACACCTGCAAACTCAGCAGCAAGATCAGCGTCAGCCGTTTGCTCAGCAAGCGCCTTAGCCCAGTATGCCGCTAGATAGTAGTGGCTACCACGGTTATCAAGCTCACCTACTCGACGTGAAGGAGACTTGTTGTTATCAAGGAACTCACCCGTCGCTTTATCAAGCGCATCAGCTAGAACTTGTGCTTTAGCGTTACCTGTTACTACGCTCAGGTGCTCTAGAGATGCCGCTAGTGCCAAGAATTCACCTAGAGAATCCCAACGCAGGTGGTTTTCTTTCTCTACTTGTTGAACATGTTTAGGAGCAGAGCCGCCAGCACCTGTTTCAAACAGACCACCACCGTTCATTAGTGGAACAATCGATAGCATCTTAGCTGATGTACCAAGCTCTAAAATCGGGAACAAGTCAGTTAGGTAATCACGTAATACGTTACCAGTAACCGAAATAGTATCTAGGCCTTCTTTGATACGAACCAGTGAGTATTGAGTCGCTTCAAGTGGAGCAAGGATCTTAATTTCAAGACCATCGGTATCGTATTCAGGAAGGTATGCTTCAACTTTCTTGATAAGCTGAGCATCATGTGCGCGTGACGCATCTAGCCAAAATACCGCTGGAACACCCGATGCACGAGCACGCGTTACCGCAAGCTTAACCCAGTCTTGGATTGGTGCATCTTTAACCTGACACATACGGAAGATATCGCCTTCCTCTACGTCTTGCTCAAGAAGCACAGCGCCTGAAGCGTCAACAACTTGAACCTGACCAGCAGCTTCAAGGATGAAAGTCTTATCATGAGAACCGTACTCTTCCGCTTTTTGAGCCATCAAGCCAACGTTTGGTACGCTACCCATCGTTGTTGGATCGAACGCGCCGTTCTCTTTACAGAAATCAATAACCGCTTGGTAAATGCTCGCGTAGCTACGATCTGGGATCATTGCTTTGGTATCTTTTTGCTTACCTTCTGGATCCCACATTTGACCAGAAGAACGCAGCATTGCAGGCATAGATGCATCCACAATGATATCGCTTGGTACGTGTAGGTTAGTAATGCCACGGTCCGAATCAACCATCGCTAGTGGTGGCTGAGTCTCGTATACCGCTTGCAGGTCAGCTTCGATTGCTTCTTTCTGCTCTTGAGGAAGCGCATCAATCTTCGCGTAGACATCACCGATGCCGTTATTTACATCAACGCCTAGCTCTTCAAACAGCTGACCGTGTTTAGCAAATACGTCTTTGTAGTAAACCTTAACCGCGTGACCAAAGATCACTGGGTCAGATACTTTCATCATCGTCGCTTTCAAGTGAAGAGAAAGCAGTACACCTTGCTCTTTAGCCGATGCGATTTCTTTTTCGAAGAATGCAACCAAAGCGGCCTTATTCATCACTGACGCATCAATGATCTCTTTATCTTGCAGTGCAAAAGCTGGCTTCAATGTTTTCTTCGCACCATCTTTGCCAACGAATTCAATGCTAACTTCTGTAGCACCTTCAATGGTTACTGACTTTTCGCTACCGAAGAAGTCTTTGTCGTCCATACTTGAAACGTGCGACTTAGAATCTGCAGACCAAGCACCCATTGAGTGTGGGTTCTTCTTCGCGTAGTTTTTAACAGAAAGTGGAGCGCGGCGATCCGAGTTACCTTCACGCAATACTGGATTTACTGCACTGCCTTTGATTTTGTCGTAAGTCGCTTTTACTGCTTTCTCTTCGTCAGTGTTTGCTTCTTCTGGGTAATTAGGAAGTGCGTAACCTTTTGACTGTAGCTCTTTGATTGTTGCTTGAAGCTGAGGTACAGATGCAGAGATGTTTGGAAGCTTGATAATGTTTGCTTCTGGTGTCTTAGCCAATTCACCTAGTTCTGCTAATGCATCACCAATACGTTGCTCTTCGTTCAAATAGTCAGGGAAGTTGGCAATAATACGCCCTGCAAGTGAAATGTCGCGAGTATCAACGTTAATACCAGAAGAAGCTGTAAAAGATTGAATGATAGGCAGCAGAGAGTATGTTGCTAGCGCCGGAGCTTCGTCTGTAATGGTATAGATGATCGTTGGTTTTTCAGTAGGCATGAAATTTCCCTATAGTTCTTACAAGCTCATTTAAAGTAGTGAGCGTGTTATAAATTGACCAGTAAGCCACTCTAAGAGTGAAAACTGCTTACTCGATAGTCGTACTCTATCTTATTTTTCATACAATCTTGATGACAGCATGAACCAAATCCGTGAGTGCGTTGTTATAATAAAACACGAAGGTATAATTAAACAAATCAGGCTTAAGAGTCCATCAACTTGTTCTATTTTGTGTCTTTTAGGCGCGCAAATGATAGCTCAATTCCGTTTCAGTGAAAACTTTTCAGCACACTTCGTTTACATTTTTGCAAGGTAGTTAACATGTCTACTCGCTCACGCAGCGCATCTCGTTCAGACAAACCGGCTCGTTCTGGTGCAACATTAAAACAAAGCGGTAATAGACAAAGCCGAAGCAGTGATAAGAATAACACTGGCAATTCGCACAACAAATCTCACTCAAGCAAGCACCGATATAAAGGCAAGCCTACCAATGCAAAACCTAAGGTTGCGCTCGAAGATCGCAAAGTAATTCTGTTCAACAAGCCTTTCGATACTCTAAGCCAATTTACAGATGGCGAAGGGAGAAAAACGCTAGCGGACTTTATTCCAGTGAAAGACGTTTATGCTGCAGGTCGCCTTGACCGCGACAGCGAAGGGTTAATGGTCTTGACCAACGATGGTATTTTTCAAGCTAAGCTAACTCAACCAAACTCAAAATCCCCAAAGACTTACTGGGTACAGGTTGAAGGCGCACCTTCTGAGGAAGATTTAGATAAATTGAGAAAAGGTGTCGAACTAAAAGACGGCATGACACTGCCCGCTCAGGTTGAGGTGATGTCTGAACCTGTTGTGTGGGATAGAAATCCTCCAGTACGCTTCAGAGCCGCGATACCGACAACATGGTTGGCTATTACAATCATTGAAGGACGTAACCGTCAGGTAAGACGAATGACAGCCAATATCGGCTTCCCTACCCTGCGTCTTATCCGTTACTCAATGGGTAATATGAATGTGGGGCAGCTGCAGCCTGGTGAGTGGAAAGAGATTTAACTCATAGCAATATATTAAAGCGAGATTTACGTCTCGCTTTTTTGTACGTGAAGATTGATTACTTTTGGTCAATTAACCATTTTTGGAATGCTTTACGCTCTTCTTCATTTGCTCTTGAATACCATAGCTTAAGTTGAAGCGTATTTTCAGACTCTTGCACAGTACTGTCGCCAGCTACCGTTGCTCCAACTACTGCACCAGTTTGTACCGCCGCTAGCTCTTCTTTCAACGAACGAATCTTGCCTGAATCAAAAACTAAGCCTCTTTCTTGGTTGTAGTCTTTAACCAACTGAGGGATATCGCTGTAAGGCAGTGCACCTTGAGATGGAGGCAAAACTTCTTGCACGACTTCTGCATCATCACCGTTTACAGAGATACTGAATATAGGAAGTTCTCTGTCTACATTTTTTTCGATTTTAGCGTACTTTCTACTTAGAAGATCAATATCAACATCAGCATTTTCGGGAACATTAACTACCATAATGTAAGGAACTGTACTGATAAACTCGCGTTTGCCTTTATCGCTCAAATACCCTGTGTAATCTAAAACGAGTTGGTTTTCACCTGAGGTGAATACAGCGTCTTCCACACTTTCAACAACCTCACCGTTCAAAGTATTTAGCGAAATACCAGAAGCCAAATCAAGAGCAGCCGTTGCGTATGGTGCAGAGAATAGACAGACAAAACTCAAATACCACTTGTTCATGTACGATTCCTTAATCAATAAATGTAAAAAAGCCAGCTAATAGCTGGCTTTTGTATAGCATAGTTAACTACAGATTAGAATGTGTAGTAAACACCAGCGATAACGCCGTCAGCATCTAGAGTTTGTGATGCGTATTCGAAATCAGCAGTTTGGTATTCAGCTAGGAATAGGATGTTGTCACGGAATGCGTAATCAACACCAACAACTAGGTTAGTAGAGTCGATATCAGAGATCTTAGAAGTACCCGCTGCTGTAGCGATTTCGTCAGTTGTTGCTACAGAGTATGTAGCGTATAGACGAACAGCGTCGATTTGGTAAGCAGCTGCGATACCCATAGTTTCACCGTTGCCGTAAGAATCAGCAGCGATGTCAGATAGGTCCCAGTAACCGTAACCTTGGTTGCCTTCAAACTGTGCGTAAGTAAGCGCTAAGTAAAAACCACCAAATTCAGCAGAAGCAGAAACACCAGCAAGAGAGTAATCTACGTCTTTAGCAGCGTCACCAGTGATGTAAGAAGCACCGATAGAGAAGTTGCTGAATGCGTAATCTGCAGAGATACCGTAAGTGTTGTCAACGTCTTCAGTAGAATCAGTGTTAACGTCAGCTACGATTGTGAAACCTTCAACGAATTGACCTTTGAATACAGCGCCGTGGCCAGAAGACTCGCGGTGGTGACCACCAGTAGAGCCCATGTAGTTACCTTCGTTTGTGATATCATCTTTCTGGATAGCGTCAGCAGATTCTGCTAGGTCGCCAGTTTCACCGAAAGCCATACCCCAAGTGTCAGTTTTAAAACCAGCTAGAACGTCATCGAACTTAGCGTTGCTGCCGTCAGTTTCGATTTCGAAAGATGCGAATGCTGTGAACTGATCGTTAAGCTTCTGCTCAGCGTCAAGTTGGATTTTAGCCCAAGTAGAAACGTCAGCTTCGTTCTTAGTTGTTTCAGTTAGGTTTTTGTCTACTTCAGATTGAGATAGGTAGATATCTACCTCGCCTTTTAGGCCAACTTTAGTATCGTCGTTAGAGTAAATTTCTGCTGCGTTTACAGAAGTTGCTGTAGCTGCGATAGCTAGCGCTAATAGAGTCTTTTTCATAATAAATCCACTGCCTTTTCTAAGAATGGGAGATCCTTGCCCGGTTCCCTTTTATTTTTATGACTGGTCATTACCACTCTTTGTTGGTTAATCACCGTCACTAAATTTCGAGGTCTAGATTGCAAAAGATTATCCTGCGTGTCAAATAAACTAAAAACAAACCTAAAAAAAACACAAAGCAATCAAAATCAACTACTTACATTTTTTTTCATAGTTTTACGAGCAGCTTATCCTTAGTTTTACCAGGAAATATAATAATCCAAAAAAAGAACAAAACAGCATTTAACACCACAAACAACTTGTAAAAACGCCACATCTCAGGATTTAACACCTACAAGCAAGTCTTTTTTAATATTTATATTTCGCAACATAAATAAAATAGTTAAGTTCCTGATGGTTCAGTTTTTTTTTGTGAACAAGATCTACCTTTGATTCAAAAGCAAGCTATTTCACCGTAAATGTACCGACTAGTGATATGTGCTACTATCCTCGCTCCGTTACGTAGGTCACAGTATGCTAACTACTAAAATTCAAAAATCTATTCGCACCAGTTATCAAAACCTCCAAGATCAGTTGGACAACTTTGTACCTCGACGTGCTCAAAATTACCTTGTTGCAGAAATAGCGAAGACACTTTGTGGTCAATACCACAAAAGTAATCGCATGATTGTTGCAGAAGCGGGAACCGGGATCGGGAAATCACTGGCTTATTTAATGGCAACTATTCCTGTCGCTGTGCTCAATAACCGAAAAATAGTCATATCAACGGCGACGGTTGCGCTACAAGAACAGCTCGTCAATAAAGATCTCCCTCTATATAGAAGACTGACTGATCGAGAGTTTTCTTTCATATTAGCGAAGGGCAGACAGCGTTATTGTTGTTCCGAAAAGCTAGCCGCTGCCTGCGGGGTTGATGGCGGACAAATGGCCATGTTCGAATCTAAGCCAAAGAAGAAGGATATCGACCAACTTCAAACCATGTATCGTAGCCTAACCCAAGGTAAATGGGATGGTGACCGTGATTCGTGGCCAAAACCCATCGACAACATGATTTGGCAGATGATTGTCAGCGATAAGCACAGCTGTAACAACAGTATGCCTACGCATAGAGACTGCCCTTTCCAGAAAGCTCGCTCAGAGCTAGATAAAGCAGACGTGATTATCGCCAATCACAGTTTAGTGATGGCTGATGCAGACTTAGGCGGCGGCGTGATACTGCCTGAACCAGAAAATAGCATCTATATATTCGATGAAGCTCACCATTTACCGCATGTAGCCAGAGATCACTCTTCTGCGGCTGCGAGCTTAAAAGGCGCAGCATCGTGGTTGGAGCGTTTGAATCAATCAATCACTAAGCTTTCAGGCCTCGCTGACGAGAAACGTGTCCATCGATTTCGAAATGAGCTGCAAGACTCAGTGCAACAGCTGATCCCTACCCTGACTCAAATGAGTAAACAGTTTGACGCTAACCACTTTGAAGACGGCTTGTATCGCTTCGAACATGGCGACTTACCTGAGTGGCTTGAGAATGAATCAAAAGACCTCAAGCAACTCACACAAAAGGCGAGCCAAACAGTTGCGAAGATTGCAGACCTGATTGCGGAACGAGTTAAAGACGGCGAGCTTTCAGCAAAGCTTGCAGAGCCGGCACTGGCAGAAATTGGCTTCTATATACAAAGAACAGAGAACCTTGCTCAAGTTTGGCGCTTAATGGCTGAACCGAAGAGAGAAAAAGGTGCTCCTTTGGCTCGTTGGCTCGAACTTAACAAAGAAAGCGAAGGCGATTTCGTTGTGAATGTTTCGCCACTAGAGGTAGGTTGGCAACTGGATCAACAAATCTGGAGCCGCTGTGTGGGTGCCGTATTAGTATCTGCGACCATGAGGGCGCTCAACTCTTTCAGCTTTTTCTGTCATCAAGCAGGTATCAGCCAAAAAGCAGAAGATGGCGTACAATTTTTGGCTTTGGCATCACCGTTTGATTACCAGAATCAAGCTGAGTTGATCGTTCCGGCAATGAAGTACGAACCACAAGCACCTCAGTTTACCGAATATCTTATTGAAATTTTGCCTAAGGTAATAGAAGACAAAAAAGCCAATCTCGTTCTATTCTCTTCTTACTGGCAAATGAACAAAGTTGCAGAGGCTTTAACAACAGATTTCGTTAAAAAGTCGTGGGCATTGCAGGTTCAAGGCGATACTTCACGAACTGAAATTATAAAAAAACATAAAAAGCTAATAGACCAAGGTAAAACCAGCGTTCTTTTTGGAACTGGCAGCTTTTCTGAAGGTCTTGATCTACCGGGTGAGCTTCTTGAAAACCTCGTTATTACCAAGATTCCTTTTGGTGTTCCTACCTCTCCCGTAGAGCAAGCACATTCAGAATATATTGAATCACGCGGTGGTAACCCTTTTATGCAGATTACTGTTCCAGATGCGAGTAAAAAGCTTATTCAATCTGTGGGTAGACTACTGCGTAAGGAAAGAGATTCTGGTAAAGTCACGATCCTTGATAGACGCATAGTAACGAAGCGATACGGAAAGTCCCTACTCGATTCACTACCGCCTTTTAAAAGAACAATAAAATACTAATATCCCCTGCCCTTGAGGTAGTTATGGGCCTTCATCGCTAGGCCCTTGCATTCACAACCCAACATGACTAATCCATCGGTTTTTCATGTGGCTGCCCTATCAGCCGATAACGAGAACACTAGCTATTTATGGAAATGATTGAGCCAACCATGTTGGTCATACTTGCTCTGGTTGCATTTGCAGCAGGCTTTATTGATGCTGTCGCAGGTGGCGGAGGGATGTTAACCGTTCCAGCTTTGCTATCGCTTGGTTTACCGCCACACATCGCATTGGGTACTAACAAGCTTGCAGCGACTTTCGCTTCATCTACAGCTGCATTCACTTACTACCGTAAAAAGCTGTTCAAGCCTGAGTGTTGGGTCAATGCATTCATATCTACTTTAATAGGTGCGACAATCGGCACACTCACTGTTGATGCCATTAGCACCGAGTGGTTAGAGAAGGTATTGCCGTTAGTCATTCTTGCCGCAGCGGTCTATACCATTTTTCATAAGACTCCAGATGTGAGCCATAATGTGTCTCCTAAACCTTGCCCTGTGCTTAAGAGAAAACAAAAGTACCAAGGATTCATTCTTGGCTTTTATGATGGGGTTGCTGGTCCAGGAACTGGCGCGTTTTGGACGGTAAGCTCTATGGCGCTTTATCGCTTAAATATCTTACTTGCCTCTGGTCTATCCAAAGCCATGAACTTTACCAGTAACTTTACCTCTTTGGTGACCTTCGCGATTCTTGGTCATATTGATTGGGTTCTAGGTTTAACCATGGGTCTTTGTTTGATGGCCGGTGCGTTTGTTGGTGCTCACTCTGCTATTCGTTTCGGCGCTACATTTATACGACCTGTGTTTGTTACCGTGGTAAGCGTACTTGCAATTAAACTGGCATACGAAGCTTGGTTTGTGAACTTATAGGCAGTAGCCAACGGGAAGTGAAATGAATCAATTTTCAAAGCTAAAAAGTGTCATTGATACCTTGATCGGCCATTGCTCTCAGGTTGATAAATCTCGAGGGGCTTATCATCAAGCCTTGTTTGACCGAGCCTTATTTAAATGTGGCGCCTCTGTTTTGCTTCCCTATGCACTTGAAACTCAGGCAACCTACTGCACCATTGTACGTGAACAAACCACAAATCAACTGACCGCATCCAGAGCCAACTACCTGACAGAAAAGCTGACCAATCAGATTGCAGCAATCCAAAGAGAGTTAGCCAACCACGATTTACGCTTGGACCGAAGAAGTAAGTCAGGGAAAACCCTGAACGACCTATACAACGAACTCGCCCAGCACCAAGACTGGCAAAAGCGATTGGTCGATTTAGTACGAGTACGAAAGTTAGCGTTTGATTCTGCGCCTCGCCACAGTAAGAAAAAAGCGGAAGAGGCTTGGCAGTTAGCAAAAGAGCGATTAGAACGCTGTGAAGACTCAATGAAAAATATTGAGAGACTGATTAACTTAGAGAACCCTAAGCGAAATGAACACTGATAACACACCATCACCACTGGATAACGCACCAGAAGAAGTTAAGTTAGCTGTCGACCTGATCTATCTGCTCGAAAGCAACGAAATCGATCCAAAAGTCGCGTTAGAAGCAATCAAAATTGTCCAGCAAGATTTACAAGCCAAACTAGCATCTAGCATCTAGCATAAAAATATACAGGATTCACATGTACCAACTCAGCTTTTCTATGCCCGAGTTTCTTGAAAACTACTGGCATAAAAAACCAACCATCTTAAAGGGTGGCTTCCAAAACTTCGTCGACCCAATTTCGCCGGAAGAACTTGCTGGTTTATCGATGGAAGAAGAAGTGGATTCTCGCTTTGTCTCTAACCTCGACAATCAGTGGACTGCAGAACACGGCCCATTCTCTGAAGAAAAGTTTGGCGAATTAACCGAAACTCATTGGCAACTGATCGTTCAAGCAGCGAACCACTGGCACCAAGGCGCAAATCAGCTGACTGAGGCGTTCCAAGCGTTACCAAACTGGTTATTCGACGATCTCATGATCTGCTACTCAGCACCTGAAGGCGGCGTAGGCCCACATATTGATCAATACGATGTCTTCATCATTCAAGGTCAAGGCAAACGTCAATGGAAGGTTGGCGCTAAAGATGTTGGCCAATACAAAGAGACTGTTCAAGCGTCTGCACTTCGTCAAATTGAAGGTTTTGACCCAATCATTGATGAAACTTTAGAGCCGGGCGATATCCTTTATATCCCACCAGGTTTCCCACATGAAGGGAGCACGTTAGAGCCGTCAATGAGCTACTCTATTGGCTACCGCTCGCCTAAAGAACAAGAACTGATCAGCAACTTTGCCGATTTTGTGCTTGCTCATGATATGGGTGACGTACACCTGCACGATCCAGAATTCAAAATGCAAGAAGGCTACGGAAGAATTCGTTCATCGGATTTAAGTAATCTCACAGGCATGTTGAAATCTGCACTAGAGCAACCTGAAACCATCAGTGAATTCATGGGTTGTCTGCTAAGCCAATCACGCCACCAGCTTGATATCGTTGCTCCAGAGCCACTATGGACTCAAGAAGAGATCGCTCAACACTTAGAGTCTGAAGGTGAGATTCACCGAGTATCAGGCTTAAAGGCGCTCTACCACGAAAATGAAAGCAACACTGCTTACATCAATGGCGAAGTGGTTAAGGTTGATGAAGCGGATTCTTCGTTACTCAACATACTTTGCGATGAGACCATGATTACCTCGGCTACTGCCCTATCTCCTTCGGGCATAACTGTCGTGACTGAATTGGTCAACAAAGGCTACTGGTTTATCGAAGAGTAAGCAGCGTCAACCGCTGGTTATTGCATAGCCTCTAAATAAACAATTAAAAAAGGGACAAATGAAATCTTCATTTGTCCCTTTTTCTATTCAAGAACTGGTTAAGGCTTAATGCTTATACCTTGAACTGATTGACCAACTTCTGTTGTTGTTGAGACAGTTGGTCAATTTCATTGCCGACTTGCTCAGAAGCCGCGGCTTGCTCCAAGATCTTCGCACTCAAATCGCGAATATTAACCACGCTTTGATTTACTTCACCGGAAACCGATTGTTGCTCTTCGGCTGCTCGAACGATCTGACTGTTCATATCACTGATCGCCTCAATAGAAGTAAAGATCGACCCCAGATCTTCAACTGCTTTCTGAACGTGTAGTGCTGTATCGTTAGCTAGGATATTGCCTTCTTGTATTGCTTCAACGACATCTTGAGTTCCAGCATGAACCTTGTCGATCACCGCTCTGATCTCACCAACCGATGACTGGGTGCGACTTGCGAGGTTTCTTACCTCATCCGCAACAACAGCAAAACCTCGACCTTGTTCGCCAGCACGAGCCGCTTCAATCGCCGCGTTCAATGCCAGTAAGTTAGTTTGCTCAGAGATCCCTTCAATCACACTTAAGATCTCGGTGATGTTTCCGTTATTTTTTGCCAATTCTTCAACAATAGGAACAGCACTCGACATACGCTCCACCAGCTTTCTCATTTCACCTGCTGAAAGTTCGATGACTTGTTGCCCTTGTTGAGCAGAACGATTCGCTTCGCACGCTGCATCAACGGCCACTTCTGCATTTTGTACCACTAAGCCCGCAGTTTGAGTCATCTCTTCGGCCGCTGTCGCGACTAGATCCACTTCTTTAAATTGAGACTCGCTGCTTTCACGAGTACTTGATGCTGATGCTTTCGCTTGGCTGGTAGTATTTGCCACTTGTTCTGTGGTGTGAATGACTTCTTTGATTGTGTGTTGCAGCTTATCTAGGAACAGGTTAAATCCTTTTGACAACTGACCGATTTCATCTTGAGACTTCACTTCCAAGCGCTGCGTCAAATCACCTTCACCTGAAGCGATGTCATTCAACCTTTCCACAACCTGACGAATCGGCTTCACAATAGACAACGAGGCAAACGCGATAATGGCTAAGCCAAAGATAATAAACACTGTACCGGCGATCACTTCTGTTTTGATGCCTTCACTTAGCTTAGTGCTAATGATGGAATCCAATTTATTTGCGTCAGCGACGACACTGTCTCTTGGGATCTCAAACAACACCCCCCAAGTTTGGTTAGCTGCAACAACAGGTGCAAAGGCAAGTAACCACTCACCGTTCTCGCTCCATTGCGTTGTCACTTCACCACCAAAGATAAAGTCGGTCATTAAATCACTGTTTGTATTGCCACTTTGGAAAGTTGAACCGACTGCAATGCTTGAATCATCAGAAGCGATGACCGAACCATCTAGACTAACCACGTAAGCTTTACCCGCACCGTTAAACAAGCTCTGGTCAGATTGAGTAATCACACTGGTTAAACCATCAAGTCTTAGATCAATACCAAGAAAACCAATAGCAACGTCGTCAACCAAAATAGGGACTGAAATAGAGGACGTAAGTAGTGCTACACCACCGCTGTTCACGACTCTCGGCGTACTAATACACGTTTGCCCTGAAGACAAAGGACAGTAAAAACGTTCGCTATTGCTGTCATCATTCAAGATAGATTCTGAAAGAACGTTCGCTAGAACATTTTCACCGTTATCTGCCACCTTCCAGTAAGGAGCAAAACGACCTTTTTCGTTAGAACCAACATAATCAGCATCGACATAATTCGCATCTTCACTATCGAGCAAGTCAGGCTTGAAAACTAGATACGCTCCTTGAATAGAGTCGAAGTTTAAAACCGAGCGACGAACCATTTCATCCAAGGCGGTACGAAGCTCTTCACTTGGTGTAAAGTTTTCGTCTGCATTGTTTTTTAGAAACTGAGCACTGGCCGCAAGCATCTCTGCGCGGTAAATAGCTTCGTCTACATAACGTTGAGTTTCTTGAGCGTTTAGCTGAGAAACAGACGCCAGCAACTGCTGAGTTTTATTGATAACTGATTCTGAACTTTGAGATTTGATGACTTGTTGATTGCTCGTCGCGTTGTAGATCGAGAAACCAATAAGAGACAGTGACGTAATGATTAAACAACAACCTGCTAAGAGGGTTATTTTCCACTGTACCGATAGAGAGCGCATTTAATATCCTTATTTAAGCCAAAAGACTTCCATAACCATAACTATCACATCGGCAACGAATTGCTGTACACAATGTAAATGAGTTAGACGAATAGCTTAGCGGATAATTACAGCACAAATTGCTTACATATAAAACGAAAGTTTATACAAATGTTAATAGAGCGTGTTTTCTTCCTTTTTTCTGTGATTTCAAATGATGTACTCATATAATCATTAGCTGTGTTGCTTAGGTTTTAGCGCTTTGGACATAGCCAGAACATCGATATTTAAAGGAAGCCCACTCCACCCTCTCCCTCTTTAAAATGCAGTAACTTCGGATTAGTTTTTATAATCCAAGTTATAGATTTTTATCTTGATCAATTTCACACTTTTTGATTGCTAAGCCCGCAATCAAGCTCTAATATCTCACGCCTAGATTCCCTGAACACTTTATTCATTTCGCTCTCCTTTAATGGAGCGCTAAGGCTTTTTACGTCTTAATTTTTGGAGAGATACGCAAATGTCCGCCTCGTTTCCATTAGCGAAACTTACCTTTTTAATCGCTATTCTGACTGCCGTAGGTCAAATGACTCAAACGATGTACGTGCCTTCTATCGGTCATATGGCAGGTGAGTTCTTAGTTTCGGCATCTTCACTGCAGGCAGTGATGGCGTGTTACTTGATCCCTTATGGTCTGTCGCAATTTGTTTACGGCCCACTTTCAGATCGCCTAGGTCGTAAACCGATCATCGTGATTGGTTTGATCATCTACATCATCGGTACTTTGGTAGCATTGTTCGCTCACGAATATGAATGGTTCTTAGCGGGCAGCTTTATCCAAGGTTTGGGCATCGGTTGTGGTGGTGCGATGTCTCGTACATTGACTCGCGACTGTTTTGAAGGCGCAGAGCTGCACCGTGCAAACAGCTTGATTAGCATGTGTGTGATTTTCTCACCATTGATGGCTCCTGTACTGGGTGGTTACCTAACAGAAGTTTTCGGCTGGCGTTCTAGCTACTTATTCCTTGCGCTGTTTGGTATTGCTGTTGTGATCACTATGATGACGAGCATGATGGAAACACTGCCGAAAGAACGACGCAAGCATGAATCGGTTGCCAACAGCTACAAGTTCGTTCTGTCTGATAAACGTTTCCAAGGTTTCTTATTGGTATTAGTCGCAACCTTTGCTGGTGTAGCCGTATTTGAAGCAGCGGCAGGTGTGTTGCTTGGTGGCGTACTTGGCTTACCGGCAACCACAGTAAGCTTGCTGTTTGTCTTGCCTATTCCAGGTTACTTAGTCGGTGCAGGCTTATCTAGTTACATCGCACAACGTCGCTCTGAGCGCCGTGCATTGAATGTTGGTCTGGTTGCGATATTGGTAGGCTCAACAGTGGTATTGATACCGGGTCTGTTTGGTCAAACAACAGCATTAACTTTGATTGGCGGTGCCACAATTTACTTCTTGGGCGCTGGCATATTATTCCCAGCAGCAACAACAGGGGCACTTTCGCCATTCCCGTACCACGCTGGTACTGGAGGTGCGATTTTAGGTGGTATGCAAAACCTAGGTGCTGGCATCGCAACACTATTGGCATCGTTCTTCCCAGCTCAAGACCAACTGCCACTCGGTTGCCTGATGATTGCTATGTCATTCATCGCTATGCTTGGTTTACGTTGGGTTAATCGTAAACCTGACCACTCAAACGAAATGCCATTGGCTATTTAACGTAAAACTCGAATCTTGCTAAACAAAGGAAAGGGACATACTGAAAAGTGTGTCCCTTTTTGTTGCACATTTATTCCTTCCACTCTCACGTATCAGTAATTTCATTTAACATTGCTTTGATTTTTTGAAAACAATAACAGACACTTACGATGAAGGTGCATATCCAGAATCCAATTATAAATAATATCACTGGAAGAACACCAACGTACCTGAACTCTCACAACAAAGGATGCTGGCATTAAAACGAGTAAGGTACACACTAAGGATATACAGATGCGTATCGCTTTAACCACATTAGCCGTATCAATAGCGCTTGTCGCCGGATGCAGCAATCAAGGAATCTCAACCATGAACCACTACTCTCAATCACAGCTCGTCGCTCAGCAAACCCAAGCACCCGTTGCTAAGAAAGTCCCTCACGCAATGACGATTCATGGTGAAACCCGAATCGATGATTACTATTGGATGCGCGATGATGCACGCCAAGATCCAGAGATATTGCAACAACTTGAGCAAGAGAATCAGTACGCAGATACGGTGTTGAAACATACAGAAGCAGCACAAAAACAATTATTTGAAGAGATTAAAGGCCGAATCGCGAAAGACGACAATTCGGTACCGGTTCGCAAAGGCAGTTACTACTACTCGAATAAGGTGACAGGCGACAACGAATACCCAGTTCACCTGCGTGAAAAAAACTTTTTAGGCACAGACAAGCAAGTCATCTTAGATGTAAACGAGCTAGCAAAAGAGCATGAATTCTTCAGTATTGGTGGCTTAACGATCAGCCCAGACGAAAACTTGTTGGCCTATGGCGAAGATACGCTAAGCCGCCGCATTTACACCATCAAGATCAAAGACCTCACAACAGGTGAATACCTAAAAGATGAAATTGAAGGCGCTTCAAGTGCTATCGCGTGGCAAAACGACAACCAAGCCTTCTACTACATCAAAAAAAATCCACAAACATTGCTGGGTTATCAAGTTTACCGCCACGTGTTAGGCACAGCTCAGGCAAGCGATCAGTTAATCTACGAAGAAGCCGATAGCGCTTACTACACCTCTTTGAGTAAAAGCAAAGATGGAGAACAGGTCTACATTTGGCATTCGAGCACAGAAACCAGCGGTGTCTCAGTCATCGATGCCAACAACCCAAAGGCTACAGCTGAGGCTTTCTACCCAAAAGAGACCGGCATAGAGTACAGCATCGCTAAGCTAGGTGATTGGTATTACATCTACACCAACTACCAAGCGGTCAACTTCCGTTTAATGAAAGTCACAACCGAAGAGATGCATGATCGCTCAAAATGGGTCGATGTCATCCCAGCAGACGATAATACTCAGCTTGTAGATTTCGAGTTGTTTGATGACCATCTTGTCTACGAGCAACGCGCGGATGGCTTGTCTACAGTGAAAGTTCGCCAACTCTCAACAGGCCACGAGTTTCCACTTGAATTTAACGACACCGCATTTGCCGCTTACCTAACGAGTAACTATGAATTAGATAACGCAAAAGTTCGTATCTATTACAGCAGCTTAACCACGCCAGGTACTTACTATGATTTCGACCTAAGTACAGGTGAATCCGAACTCATGAAGCAAACACCCGTATTAGGTGATTTCGAAGCGGATAACTACCAATCAGAGCGAATCATGATTACGGCTCGCGATGGTAAGCAAGTTCCTGTCTCTTTGGTTTATCGTAAAGACTTATTTAAGAAAGACGGCACTAACCCAATCTACCAATACGGCTATGGGTCTTACGGCTCTACGATTGAACCTACCTTCAGCTCAACTCGCCTAAGCCTACTGGATAGAGGTTTTGTTTATGCCATCGCACATGTCCGCGGTTCAGAAATGCTTGGTCGCCCTTGGTATGAAGATGGCAAAAAACTGACCAAACAAAACACGTTCAACGACTTTATTGATGTAACCAAAGAGCTTGTTGAAGAAGGCTACGGCGCGAAAGATAAAGTGTTCGCCGTTGGGGGGTCTGCTGGCGGTCTATTGATGGGAGCAATCATCAACCAAGCACCAGAACTGTACCGTGGTATTGGTGCACATGTTCCGTTTGTAGACATTGTGACAACCATGCTCGATGAATCGATCCCTCTAACCACCAATGAGTATGACGAATGGGGTAACCCGAACGATAAAGCCTACTACGATTACATGCTGGGGTACTCACCGTACGACAACATTAAGGTACAAAACTACCCGAACATGTTGGTAACGACAGGCCTGCATGACTCACAGGTGCAGTACTTTGAGCCAATGAAATGGGTTGCGAAGCTGCGTGAAATGAAAACAGACAACAACGTATTGCTGTTCAAAACCGATATGGAAGCCGGTCACGGTGGCGCTTCTGGCCGATTTAAACGATTAAAAGAAGACGCACTTGAATACGCGTTCTTTTTGGATTTACTTAAGACTCAATAGATTCTACGTAACTGTAAGTATTCACATCATTTAATGTCGCCATTTTGTCTCTACAAAGTGGCGACAGAAATTATTAAGCATGGTTAAATACGATGAACCATGAAATCCACCAAATCAAAAACCTTTAAAAACAAGCAGTGACAAAGGTTTACGAGAGGTATAAAAACAAATGAAAGTAATTAGCTTCAACATCAACGGTCTTAGAGCCCGCCTTCACCAACTGCAAGCTATTATCGACAAACACCAACCCGACGTGATTGGTCTGCAAGAGATAAAAGTGCACGATGAAGCCTTCCCAATTGCTGATGTTGAAGCAATGGGCTATAAGGTTTACTTCCACGGTCAAAAAGCCCACTACGGTGTGGCAATGTTGTGTAAGCAAGAGCCTATTTCTGTGCAGAAGGGTTTCCCAACAGATAATGAAGACCATCAAAAACGCATGATCATGGCGACGTTTGAAGATGAAAATGGTGAAAAGGTTACCGTGCTAAATGGCTACTTCCCTCAAGGGGATAACATCAAGCATGAAACAAAGTACCCGTACAAACGCCAGTTCTACAAAGACTTAATGACTTACCTAAACGACTATCACAATAAAGGTGAGCAAGTGATTGTGATGGGCGACATTAATATCAGCCCTATCGACGCAGACATCGGCATTGGTGAACCTAATGCGAAACGTTGGTTAAAGACAGGTAAATGTTCTTTCCAACCAGAAGAGCGCGAATGGTTGAAAACATTGATGGACTGGGGCTTTGTAGACAGCTTCCGTTTGCTTCACCCTGAAGTGAATGACCAATACTCGTGGTTTGATTACCGTTCAAAAGGTTTCGTGGACAACCGTGGCCTGCGTATTGATGTAGTCCTTGCGACTCAAAAGCTTGCTGATAAGTGTACTGAAGCTGGCATCGATTACGAGCTACGCGGCATTGAAAAACCGTCAGATCACGCTCCGATTTGGTCAACGTTTAAATAAAATCCAAATTAAATTTCAAATCAAAAATGCACAAGCTTTTGTTTAGCTTGTGCATTTTTTTTACGTAGCTCAAATCCACTCAAAAAGCTTGAGATAGTTCACATTCTCGCCACTGCCCATCTATACTATTTGGACAACCAATGGAGAGAGTTTTGTATGGACGCAAAGCCTTGGGCCGGTATAAATCCAATTAATCTGCGTAGTTTACTTCCGATGATGGTGGTCAGCGGAGCGATCAGCGTATTGATGTTAGTCGTTCCCTTATTCAGCCTTCAAGTGTTTGATCGAGTCCTCTCAAGTCAAAGTTTAGATACGCTTCTATTCTTGGCTTTCATTGCTGTGTTCCTACTTACAGCCCAAGCGTTCCTTGACGCGTCTAGAGCCAAGTATGCACAAAAGAAAGCGATAAAATTTGAATTTATCGCGTCTCAGCAGCTATTTGAACAAACCTCCTTCTCATCGAAATCAAAAGAAAAGCATCTGTTCAACGATATAAGTGAGGTAAAGAGCCTACTCTCTTCTCCTGCCTACTTTGTCATGTTTGATCTGCCGTTCACTCCCCTGTTTCTTATCATTATGTTTGCGATTCATCCATATATAGGATTAGTCGGTGTGGGTGCCGTTGTTTTTATTCTCATGACAACATTGCTTTCTCATTGGGTTAAATCTAAGCACTTTAAAACCACTTATTTAAGCCAGCTCGCAACACAAAGAAAAAACGACGAGTGCTTTCAAAAACACGCCACGATTTTTAGCCAACATCAACAACAAGGTTTAAGTCAAACCTACCAAGAAATATTGGCGGAAAAGAGCTGGTCTCGAAGCCATTTAGATCAAGCCACCTGTTCACTGAGTGCATTTTCTCGTTACATACGTATGGTCCTTCAACTCATCATCATGGCTGTCGGAGCAAGCCTAGTCATTCAAAATGCCATGTCTGCTGGTGGTATGATTGCGGGTTCAATCCTAATGGCGAGAGCACTCCAGCCTATTGAGATGCTCTCTAGTGGTATTCAAGCATGGAAAACTGGTTTGGATGCAAACAAACGCTTAGCTAAGGAATTTGCTTCTCATACTAAACATACCGAGCGAACCGAGTTAGAAATCATTAAAGGTGATCTGGTCATCGACAACGTCACATGGTTCGCCTCTGAAAACCTTAACAAGCCGACTCTTAATGGTTTGAAGCTAAGACTGGAATCAGGAAATCGAGTCGCATTGATAGGCCCTAGCGGGTCAGGTAAGTCTTCCCTCTGCAAAATGATCACTAACGGCATATCGCCCTCAAAAGGTGGCATTTCTATCGATGGACTCAATGTTGAGTTGTGGAATCTGAATCAGTTCAAACACACCGTCGGTTATGTTCCTCAGCACATCGACTTTTTACATGGCACTGTAAAACAAAATATCGCCCGATTTGATTCCAACGTTACGGATAGCCAAATCGTCAGATCCGCTATTCAAGCCGGTGTGCATGACGCTGTTGTCGCCTTACCGAATGGATATGAAACGATTATCGGTTCTTTTGGTCATCAGTTATCTGGTGGACAAGCCCAGAAACTTGCCATCGCAAGAGCATTAGTTTTCTCACCTAAGCTACTCGTGCTTGATGAGCCCGATTCACATCTCGACAAAGAAGGCGAAGAGTTTCTTGTTTCGCTATTACAATTGGCGAAAGAGAAATCCATTTCTGTCGTGATGGTAACGCATAACCCAAGCTTACTCAGACATGTCGATTGGGTTGTTGAATTGAAAAACGGCCAGATAACACAAGCAGGCGAAGCGAGTAAAGTGGTTCGGTCGCTCTTCAATGTCGCTTCTCCGGAGGTGTCGAATGGCTAGTATTCATCATGACGACAAAGGTATTCACTTCGACGATGGTAGAAAACTGATCTTTTCTACATTCAAAATACAGGTGTTCATCTGGTTAGTTCTTGTGACTACTCTAGGAGGCTTTGCCGCTTGGGCATACCTAGCCCCGCTTTCTTCTGCTGCCATCGCGCCTGGCGTGATTATCGTAGAATCAAAGCGAAAACCCATTCAACATTTAGAGGGCGGGATTGTAGAAATCGTCCATGTTTCTGACGGCGATCATGTTCAAAAAGGCGAACTACTCATCACGTTAAGTCACACACAAGCTCAAGCATCGCTTCTAAGGCTAAGAGCTCAGTGGCAAAGTGATTTAGCGCGGCTGAACCGCTTACAATCAGAGTTAGCGAGCCATCAAGAAATTAAATTTGATATGAGATTACTCTCCCTCATGAGCGACCCAAACGTATCAAGCTTACTTGATACGCAGAGTAAGCTTTTCAGCAAAAGACAATCGTTAAAATCAGGTGAATCCGATGTGTTACAGCAAAAAGTCGAGCAATCAAAACTTGATCTGCAAGGCTTCCAACAACGATTCTTAGCCGGAAACCGAAGCCTGAAGTATTTAGAAGAACAGGTACAAATGCACCAAGATTTGCTTGTTTCCGGTAACACATCCAAATCTCGGTTATTGGATTTACAGCGAGAACGCTCTCAATTACAAGGTAACATTGCTGACCTCAAAGCTAGGATTGGCCACGCCAAACGCACCATCGCCGAAGCGAAATTAGAGCTGATTAACGCCGATTATACTTACGCCAAAACGCTCGGCGAAGAGATACAAGATTTAGAAAGAAAGCTGAATGAAACCAGAGAGGCTATGGTCAATGCTCAAGATATTCTTACCCGGGTTGAAATAAGAGCACCTCAAAGTGGTGTGGTGGTTGGACTTAATGTGGTCTCCGAAAATGCCATCGTTCCACCCGGTGAAACCTTGATGGAATTGGTTCCGCAAAATGACGAGTTGATTGTAGAAGCGTTAGTGAAGCCAGAAGACATCGAAGCCTTACGAATTGGCTTGGATACCCAAGTAAGACTGACTGCATACAGTTTCCGTAAAACACCACCGATTCGTGGAAAATTAGTCCATATTTCGGCTGACCGCATTAGCGATCAAGCTACAGGATCTTCTGCTTACTTAGCGAGAGTATCGTTAGATAAGTCTGAGCTAGAAGCATTAGAAAACATCTCATTGTATCCGGGCATGCCCGCAGAAGTGATGATATTACTTGAGCAACAAACACCGCTCGAGTATCTACTCAACCCACTCTCTGTGAGCGCCTATAAGGCAATGAGAGAAATTTAACCAAGCGCACAAAGAAGATAAAGCCAAACTCATCGTGAGGTGAGGACGGAAAGCTCCAGATCTCAGGGATGAAGCCGAGATGGCTGGGCTGCCTCTATGTATCGAATGATATGTGAGGAAAAAACGATGGCAGAAGTAACCAATACAGCAGCAGGACTGAAAAGTAATGGTAGCAATGATACCAATATACTAGTAGATGGTCCTAACCTCCCCACCCCAGAATCTAGAGATGTCAACAATGACCTTTCTAACCTCAGCGGCGATAACCTCGAAGTACGAGCCGGTAAAGGCGACGACATTGTGCATGCCGGCAGCGGCGATGACTTTATCGCTGCTGGACGTGGATCGGACACAATTAAAGCAGGTGCCGGAAACGATGTGGTTGAAGCTTGGAATCATTCGCTCAATGCTGGTGATGAAGCCGGCGTTAACCGCGATTTAAGCGCGGCACGCGATAAAGATTTAGAAGCGCTAGGAGAAGAGTGTGTTGACGACATTGTGGTTGCAGGTGCCGGTGATGATTATGTTGAAGGCGGTGCGAACAATGACATTATTTATGGTGACAGAGGCGCTGGTGCAGAATTTGGCGAAAACCTAATCAGCGATGGTGATTTTGAAGCTTTTGACCTTGGCAATACATGGGGAACAGCGCCAAGCGCCGGTGCATGGAACGCCGAGGTTGGCAGTATCGAGATTCAAGAACAACTGCATGGCGGTGTCCCAGCTGATGGTTACGGGACTGATATCGCCAGTGGTCACTTCCTAGAATTAGACTCGCATGGCGCGAATTCAAATTCAACCGTCTCCCAAACATTTACGGTCGATGACGACGGTATATATCAACTCGATTTTTCCTACGCTTTCCGTAATAAAGGAGGCGATAGCACCACCGCTCCTTTCACAGTCCAAATAATGGCGGGCACCGACGTTGTATTCGAGAAGTCTTTCCAAGACATTGACGGCGTCGATGATGATTGGGATCTGTTTAGCGAAGATGTCGATCTCTCTTCAGGAAATTACTCACTCAATTTTATTGCCGACGGCGCAGAAGACACCTTTGGGGCTCTGATTGATAATGTGTCATTGAAGCAGGTACTGCATAACGATGTGCTCATTGGTGATAACGGGCCAGACGCTGCAAATGAAGGCGCCGCTGGGAACGACTTGATTCGAGGCGGTAAAGGGAATGACGTAATTATCGGCGATAACTTTGAAGCGCTGTCGTTTAACGAAGGAACCGGCGAGTTTGAATTAGCGGAGCCAACGACATCCGTCGACCTATCAGCAAATTCAACCGCCTACAACGCTGATGGATCTGTCGGTACCGTTGATACAGGTAATGCAAGTTCTGGCGGTACAGGTTATGGGGTAGATGGCGCAGCAGAGGCTGGCGTGCTTGCTCAAATTGGCTTCAGCTACGACGGCGGTTCTGGTGAAGGTGCATCAGAGATGTTTTCTGTCAGCTTAGACGAACATACAATGATTGCTAAAGTCGGTATATCCAACCTCTACTTAAATGAAGGCGACAATGGCGTAGATGAGGCTGGCCATTGGGCAGCATATCGAGAAGGTATTCTGGTCGCTGAGGGCGATTTCATTGCGAGCGATTTAGCGGATGGCAATAACAACAGCGGTTATCTAAACATCGGTCCTGATGAGACTGGCTTTAAAGCCTTTGATGAACTTCAGTTTACTGCCGTTGGTCCTGCATTTGACAAAAACGGAGACGCTAATGCCGATTCAAGTGACTACTACGTCACTTCTGTTACCACCGATGGCCTAACGGGTGACGGAACCGATATATTGCGCGGTGGTCGTGGGGACGATGTCATTCTTGGTGGTGACAACGCCAAAGGTGGCATACCTGAACTCGATCCTGAGACGGGTTACTACGATGTAAGTAGCTTCAGAGGGACTATTGACGTCACTATGGAAGGCACCGAAGCGGGCTTCGAAAATTCGTTTGGTTACTTCACAAAAGACAGTGAAGGCAATGTAAACGCTGAAGTCATTTGGGGGAATGTGAAAGATCACCTTCCAAACTCTGAAGCTGGCAACAGCTTTAGTCTCGATTTGGGGCACTGTGATGATTGCGTTGATACGCTCGGGTTCTTCATTATCCCAGATGGCGGGAATGACGGTTTCGTCTCAGGCGAAAGTATCGCAATTGACTTAAACACTCAACAAGCGACCAGCTCTAACAATAGTGACCACCCCTTCTTGCTGGGCGTACAAGATTTAGTCGGTAGTAACGGCAACCTTACCTTAGATGTTAGCGGCATTAACAACTTCAATCCGGGTACAGAACTCGGAAATCAGTTCTGGAATGACAACCCTGGCGGTGATGGTGACTTCGATGATGTGGTAACCACCGTTGAAATCGACGACCAACCAGAGCAATTGTTTGGTGGTAAAGGCGATGATTGGCTTGATGGCGGAGACGGAATCGACCATATCAAAGGCGGTAAAGGCGATGACATCATCATTGGTGGTGGTGGTGCAGACGAAATCCGTGCTGGTAAAGGCAACGATACAGTAGCCTTTGATGCAGAGGATACTCTAATTCATGGTGGTAAAGGGTTCGATGTACTGGTCGCCAATGACCCTGGTGGTGTCGATATCGACATGTCGAAGGGGTCAAACATCAATGGGTTTGAAGCAGTCATAGGGGGAGACTCAGCTAATGACAAACTGACTATTTCTCTAGGTAAAACCTTCAATCAAAACCATGACCTTGATGGTAATAGAGCAAAGAACGACGACCAAGTTGCTGAATTCTTTGCTTTAGGAATTGAAGATATCGACGCAAGTCATCTTCAAGGATTCCAATACCAAACCGCAACATCAGTGACGCTAGACCAAGATATGCAAGATAAACTTGGACTCGATGGAACTGAAACGATTACCGCTTATAGCTTCACCAAAGGAGGCAAAGAAGTCATCATCTACACTGATGCATCCTTTGATGGTGATTTCATTGGCGTTAATGAAGTTTAATTGCTTTTTGAACTAGTAAATCAGAAACAAAGTTAAAGGACTTATTGCTTGTGTAATAAGTCCTTTTTGCTTCAAAGAGCTACTCAACTAATTCCTATACAAACCCTAAATAAGAACGGCGCTCAATGAGCGCCGTTTTGTTAACTGTGTGAATACCGTGCAATTAGCTAAGGGGTCTTAGATAAGCAAGGAAACGCTTCTCTGCGAATTTGAAAATCGCGATGATGATGAACGTTAGTGCCATGTAGAACAGACCTGCCGTTAGGAAAGACTCGAATGGGGCATAGTAACGAGAGTTAACCAAACGAGCTGCACCGGTTAGATCCATAATGGTTACGATACCAGCTACCGCAGAGCCGTGAAGCATGAAGATAACTTCGTTACTGTAAGCCGGTAATGCACGACGTAGAGCACTTGGTAAGATGATACGACGGTAAGTCTTAGGTGTGCTCATGCCGTAAGCTTTTGCTGCTTCCACTTCACCTTTCGGTAAGCCATTAATCGCACCGCGAATGATCTCAGCAGTATAAGCTGACGTGTTAAGAATGAATGCCACCAAAGCACAGAACCACGCGTTTTCCCATAATGTGTCTTTCACTGGGAAGAATTGGTCCATACCGTAGTAAATCAGGTACAGCTGAACCAGTAATGGCGTACCACGGAAGAAATAGATGAATGACCAAGCCGGAGCATTAATCAGCATATTTGGACTGTTACGAGCGATAGCTAGTGGTATGGCGACGAATAAGCCAATGATCAAAGCAACGCAAACCATCCAAGCCGTTGTCCATAAACCACCAAGGTAAATCGGCAGGCTTTCAATTATCAATGAAAAGTCCATAACTACCTCGCGTGGATACTGAATTTACGTTCAACCAGCTTAAGTAAGCCCGTTGAAACACTGGTGAAGAATAAGAAGATAATCGCCACAGTCATGTAGAAAGTGAATGGCATTTTGGTTGAACCCGCCGCCAGTGCACTAACACGTACCATGTCTTCTAGGCCAATAATCGAAACCAGCGCAGTGGTTTTAAGTAATACCAGCCAGTTATTCCCAAAACCCGGTAATGCGTGACGAATCATCTGCGGTAGCAGTATGCGGTGAAACGCCTTTACAGGGCTCATACCATAAGCTTTTGCCGCTTCCATTTCACCGCTGTCGACAGCCATGATGGCACCACGGAACGTTTCTGCCATATAGGCACCGAAAATAAAGCCTATGGTTAAGACACCAGCAACAAATGGGCTGACATCAATATAATCAGGTAAGTAAGCGGTCCATTCGTGGTTAGGATCACTGGATGCAAACCACTCGTTGAGCCACTCGTTGATGGAATACAAACTGTTGTTTAAAAGGATTTGTCCACCAAAGAAAATCAGCATCATCAGTACGAGATCTGGAATGCCTCGAATGACGGTTGTGTAGAGGGTTGCAATAGCACGAGCCCAGCGATAAGGCGCGAGTTTTGCTAAGGCACCTAGCATACCAAGAACCATAGCTAAAATTAGCGACAGCAAGGCAACTTCGATTGTGAGCACCGCCCCTTTCAGGATCGACGCTTCATATCCTTGTAAATCAAACATAATGGATTCCAACAGAACTGCGAAAAAGTTGGTAAGACAGGGAGAGGAGAACCTCTCCCTTAAGAATTGACGCTAAAGATTACTGACCGTATACGTCGTAGTTGAAGTATTTAGCCGCGATATCTTGGTAGATGCCTTTTTCACGTAGTGAAAGGATTGCCGCATCTAATTGCTTAGTCAGATCTTTGTCTTGCTTACGAACAGCAATACCCATACCTTCACCGAACCACTTAGGATCCGTTAGAGAGGGGCCAACAAACTCGTAGTCTTCACCACCAGCTTTGTTCAGCACGCCTTCTTCTAGAGCAGATGCATCACCTAGTACAGCAGCAACACGACCGTTTGCTAGATCAAGGTAAGCTTCGTCGAATGAACCGTAACGAACGATCTCTACTGTATCGCCGTAGTTGTCTGTTAGGTATTTATCGTGAGTTGTTGCACGTTGAACTGCAATCTTTTGACCGCTTAGATCATCAAAGTTAAGGCCTGCACCTTTCTTAGCGATGAACTTGTTTGGGATAAGTGCGTATTTACCAGTGAAGTCGATTTTTTTCTTACGCTCTTCCGTGATAGACATTGCCGCGATGATCGCATCATATTTACGAGCAAGTAGAGAAGGAATGATACCATCCCAGTCTTGTGCAACGATCTTACACTGCACCTGCATTTCAGTACAAAGTGCGTTAGCCATATCGACATCGAAGCCTTTCAGTGACCCGTCAGCTTCTGTCCAGCTAAATGGAGGGTAAGCACCTTCAATACCAAAGCGTACTGTTTTCCATTCTTTTGCTTGAGCTACGCCCGTTGCAGCAGTTGCAGCAAGTGCCGCGACTAATAACCACTTTTTCATATCCCTACTCCTGTGATTTAGGTTTTTATGTTTTGCTAGTTTTAATATTGTGTTTGTTGTTGCTTATTAACTTACTTGTTGTGTTTTATTGTTCACACCGTCGCTGTTTACCGTTGGCAACGGCGTTTCAATTCTGATTAGTAAATCGATGAGATAAATTGTTGTAAACGTTCAGATTCAGGTTCCGTAAACAGTTTAGCTGGATCGCCCTGTTCTTCCACTAGACCTTGGTGCAGGAACATCACATGGTTTGATACGTCACGAGCAAAAGCCATTTCATGTGTTACCACAAGCATGGTTCTTCCTTCTTCTGCTAGATCTCGCATTACACCGAGTACTTCCCCTACTAACTCAGGGTCAAGTGCTGATGTTGGCTCATCAAACAGCATCACTTCCGGATCAACCGCTAACGCTCGAGCAATTGCCGCTCGTTGTTGTTGTCCACCGGATAAATGACCTGGGTAGTAATCTTTGCGCTCATACAAGCCTACTTTTTTAAGTAGTAGTTCTGCATTTTCAATCGCTTGAGCTTTAGGTACACCTAATACGTGAACGGGTGCTTCGATAACATTTTCGAGAACGGTCAGGTGAGACCAAAGATTGAAGCCTTGAAAAACCATCGCTAAGCGTGAACGGATACGCTGTACTTGTTTTTCGTTGGCAGGAACAGATACGCCTTGGCGGTTGTTTTTCATTTGAATTAATTCGCCATTAACCCAAATCTCGCCTGCAGTTGGTGTCTCTAAAAGGTTGATACATCTAAGGAAAGTACTTTTACCCGACCCTGAAGATCCGATAATCGATACAACATCGCCTTTATGCGCAGAAAGTGAAATTCCCTTTAAAACTTCATTTTGACCAAACGTTTTGTGTAGATCCTTTATGTCCAGCGCTGGTACATCTTTCATGCGCTTTCTCTCCCAAGTTTGTGAAAATGCAAGGTACTCCGACCTTTTCATGCGATACAAACTAGCACCACACGAAACAACATGCAACAAATTATTAACCTGATAAATTGGAATAAATAGCGATTCACTCTGACTTATTATGCAAAAGGTAGCGTTTTCGCCTCAATTTAATGAATGAGTTCTATCAATAAGCTGCAATTACACCCCTTACATTGTTTAAATAAAGTTAATCAAAATGAGATTCACGTAGCTTGATGTCTCACAAGAAAAACAAGTTTTGTGAACTTAGATACGCCGAGATCTGCAAAATATAATCTGCACGCTCAACACTACATACACACCGTAAGGCACAATTATTTTAAGGTTATTACATTGTAAGCATTTCACTCGGAACAGTTGGGAAGCAAGTAATAGTGAAATAACTCAGTAAGAATTGAGTATTGAACTCGAGCCATGACGACAAAGGCTCGAAGAAGATAGGTAAACGTCAATTTGTGAAAACTAATTACACGATTCATCAATGGGAAGTTAATGAATCGCTGCGTTTTGTAGCTTTCTTTCACATATACTCATAAAGTGATCAAGATCAATCACCCTAAAGGGTAAGCTTGTTAGACTCCTCAGCAAAGAATAAGGCATTAAAAATGCCAAACATTTCTTTTAACTTAGCTGCATAAAGCACAGCAAAACCGTGCAACATAATGTTAATGAGTTATAACTAAGAAATAACGCAATTACGCAATTACGCGAACTTATAGAATTCAATTTTAGAATTACTAACAAAAAATATGAGGAATCTATGTCAGACGTTGTCAATAATGCGAACTCTGAAGTAGAAGAGAAAAGCTATAAAGAGCTACACCGTCCTGCTTCTGAATTTGAGAGCCGCTCAGATTATCTAGATCACGAACTTCAAATCATGAAGCCTCGCCGCTTCGGTTTAAACCTTCCAGGTCGTGACTTCCGCTTTGAACTTGAAGATCTTGTTCCTGCACTTGCTGGTACTATTGGTATCATTGCGATGTACTCTGCAGTAATGATGTCGTGGGCTGATGGCCTAACTCAAGCTTGGGATCACGTAAACCTAGGTAAAGACTTCGCAATTGAAGTCGCTCGTGTAGAAATGCTTATTCCTGCACTACTGTTTTGTATCCTTGCTTCTGGTTTCTTTAACCCTAAAGCAAACCTTGCCGGCAACCACGGCCCAATGATCCCTCTTATCGGTACCATCGCTCTCGCTGGTGCTCACCCTCTTGCATTGGCCATCCTGATCGGTGTGTTCGGTCTCATCCTAAGTTTCCTAAAAGGCGGATCTAAACTTGTTAACCTAACTTCTGAAGGTACAGCAGGTGGCTTGCTCATATTCTTAGGCTTAACCGGTACCATGAGCCAAATCAACTCAATTCAAGCATGGGCGGTTGGTCTTCAATCTTCTACTGTTGAAGCGGGTAGCATGGGTTACGTGGGTCTTATCGTTCTTGCTATTACTATTGCTATCTACGCTTTCTTAGCAAAAGTGAACAAGCGTTGGTTAGCTATTCCAGTTTGTGCGTTTACAGGCCTTGCTATTGCATTAGCATTAGGCGCTGGTTTCGATATCGTGTTCGAAACTGAAATGGGCATTCCAAACCTAAACCCAGTTTACTGGTGGGGTTCGACTTCTGAAGGTTGGATGCTTGGCTTGCCAAACGTTGAGCACTTCATCGCTTCGCTACCGTTCGCTATTCTTGCAGTAGCAATGTGGTCACCAGACTTCCTAGGTCACCGTATCTTCCAAGAGCTGAACTACCCTAAACGTTCTGAAAAAGTTCTGATGGACGTAGATGACACAATGACGATGTGTTCTGTTCGTCAAATGGTCGGTACTGCAGTAGGTGGTGGTAACATCACATCTTCTTGGGGTACTTACATGATCCCAGCAGCAATCGCGAAACGTCCAATCCCTGGCGGCGCTATCTTGCTTGGTTCTCTGTGTATTATTGTTGCGATTCTTGGTTTCCCGATGGACGTAGCAGTATGGCCACCAGTGATGCGTGTTGCGCTACTTGTAGGTGTATCTCTACCTCTACTTGAAGCAGGTATGCAAATGGTTAAGGATTCAAAAGATTCTCAAGCGGCTGGTATCTGTATCTTTGGTTCAGCGGTTGTTAACCCAGTATTAGCATGGGCACTAACTATGCTTCTTGATAATAATGGTCTAATTGGTGATAAAGAGCGTGCAAAGCGTCTATCATTTGTAGATAAGATTGTTATCCCTGTTGGCGTTTTAGTTATCTGTCTAGTGGCAATGCTTGCAGTTGGTATGCTAGAAGGTCAGTATGGTCTAAAAGCTTGGCTATAATAGTCCTTACTACACAAAAGTAGTATTAGGATTAAAAAAAAGTTTGGGTGGCAACCCCTGCCACTCAAATTTTTTCAACTTTTTTTGGCATTTATTGATTTAGTTTAAGGTTTGCAGAAATTTTTTAGCGTAGTCTTGAATACATAGAGTAAAGACAACATATAAAAGGTAGTGACAATATATATAACCATATGATGCTTATATGCTCATATATATTGTTATTAATAAGAGTGTACTACCCTTACGAGGGGCGCTGGCTCAACAGTGTTAATGTACGTATTTTTTCTACTAAAAAGGTAGGTATGTCATGGCAGAGCAATTTGCTAAAGCTTGGGAAGATTTTGCTGCAGGTGAGTGGCAAAGCGAAGTAAACGTTCGTGATTTCATTCAAAAGAACTACACGCCGTATGAAGGCGACGAGTCTTTCCTAGTTTCTGAGGGTACTGAAGCAACTAACAAGCTTTGGTCTTCGGTAATGGAAGGTATCAAACAGGAAAACGCAACTAAAGCACCTGTAGATTTCGATACTTCTGTTATCTCTACCATTACTGCTCACGATGCAGGTTACATTGAGAAAGATCTTGAGACTATCGTTGGTCTACAAACTGAGAAGCCACTAAAACGTGCAATCATCCCTAACGGTGGTGTGCGTATGGTTGAAGGTTCTTGTAAAGCATACGGTGAAACTCTTGACCCAATGGTTTCAAAAATCTACTCAGAATACCGCAAAACACACAATGCTGGCGTTTTCGATATCTACACTCCTGATATCCTAAAATGTCGTAAGTCTGGTGTTCTGACTGGTCTTCCTGATGCTTACGGCCGTGGTCGTATCATTGGTGACTACCGTCGTGTTGCACTTTACGGTATTGATTTCCTAATGAAAGACAAAGCGGCTCAATTCGCTTCTCTACAAGAGCGTTTCGAGAACGGCGAAGATCTTTCTGCAACAATGCAACTGCGTGAAGAGATCTCTGAGCAACATCGTGCTCTAGGTCAAATCAAGCAAATGGCTGAGAAATACGGTTTCGATATCTCTGAGCCAGCTCAAACAGCTCAAGAAGCTATCCAGTGGACTTACTTCGGCTACCTAGCTGCTGTTAAATCTCAAAACGGTGCTGCAATGTCTCTAGGTCGTACTTCGACTTTCCTAGACATCTACATCGAGCGTGATATCGCTGCTGGCAAGATCACTGAAGAACAAGCACAAGAAATGATCGACCACTTCGTAATGAAACTGCGTATGGTTCGTTTCCTACGTACTCCTGAGTACGATGAGCTGTTCTCTGGCGACCCAATCTGGGCAACAGAGTCTATGGGTGGTATGGGTATCGACGGTCGTACGCTAGTAACGCGTTCGAACTTCCGTTTCCTAAACTCTCTATACACTATGGGTCCTTCTCCAGAGCCAAACATCACTGTTCTTTGGTCTGAGCAACTACCTGACGGCTTCAAGCGTTTCTGTGCGAAGGTATCTATCGATACTTCTTCTATCCAGTACGAAAATGATGACCTAATGCGTCCTGACCTAGAGTCTGATGATTACGCTATCGCTTGTTGTGTATCTCCAATGATCGTTGGTAAGCAAATGCAGTTCTTCGGTGCTCGTGCTAACCTTGCGAAAACAATGCTTTACGCAATCAACGGCGGTGTGGACGAGAAACTTAAGATGCAAGTTGGTCCTGTTTCAGACAAGATCACTGACGAAGTTCTTAACTACGATGACGTAATGGGTCGCCTAGACACATTCATGGACTGGTTAGCGAAGCAATACGTGACTGCACTAAACAGCATTCACTACATGCACGACAAGTACAGCTACGAAGCGTCTCTAATGGCTCTTCATGACCGTGACGTTCGTCGTACTATGGCTTGTGGTATCGCTGGTCTATCTGTTGCAGCTGACTCACTATCTGCAATCAAGTTCGCGACTGTTAAACCAATCCGTGACGAAGATGGCATCGCAACTGACTTCGAAATCGAAGGCGATTACCCTAAATACGGTAACAACGACTCTCGTGTAGATGATATTGCTTGTGAACTAGTTTCTACGTTCATGAACAAGATCCGTAAGCTTAAGACTTACCGTAACTCTATCCCTACACAGTCAGTTCTTACTATCACGTCTAACGTTGTATACGGTAAGAAAACTGGTAACACTCCAGACGGTCGTCGTGCTGGCGCTCCTTTCGCTCCTGGTGCAAACCCAATGCACGGTCGTGATGAGAAAGGTGCTGTAGCATCACTAACGTCTGTAGGTAAACTACCATTTGCTGACGCACAAGATGGTATCTCTTACACGTTCTCTATCGTGCCAAACGCACTAGGTAAAGAACAAGACAGCCAACGTGCTAACCTTGCAGGCCTAATGGATGGTTACTTCCACCACGAAGCTGGCATTGAAGGTGGTCAACACCTTAACGTTAACGTTCTTAACCGCGAAACTCTTGAAGACGCAGTTAAGCACCCTGAGAAATACCCTCAGCTAACAATCCGTGTATCTGGTTACGCTGTTCGCTTTAACTCTCTAACTGCAGAGCAACAAGCTGACGTAATCGCACGTACATTTACTGAGTCTCTATAAGCTCACGCTCAATAGACAGTAAATAATATTAGCCTCGCCAATGTGCGGGGCTTTTTTATATCTGAAATAAATCGCACTACACTCACCTATCCCGCGAAATGTTAGGTTGAGCAAAAAAGCACCCTGCCATTCACTTTTTTCCACAAATTCTGTCAAATTACGGTAATATCGCGGTTCATAATTTAAGAGTAACTGCTCCATGAAATACCTGCGTTGTTTACCCCTGATTCTTCTCTCTTTCTCATCTTTAGCCTCTGAGCGTTCTACGTTAACTTTTGCTTTAGATAATGATGGTATTTTTGGTGTCGACCAAGACTATACCAACGGCTTATTTCTGGGTTACACATCATCAAGTATTACGCCATATAACTGGGTAAAACCATTGAGTCTTTCCTACTGGGGCGCAAGCTCTCTAGACAAGTGGGAAATCACCATTGGCCACAAGATGTATACGCCTTCTGACATTGAGTTAGAAACGCCATCGCCTAATGATCGCCCATACGCAGGTTACCTTCACACTGAATTCAATTACATCAGCTTAAACCCACAGCAAGCCCAGCGTTTTAATATCACGTTTGGTACTACGGGCGAACGTGCACTGTCTGAAGATGCTCAAAAGCTGGTTCACTCGATCACAAAATCAGATGAGCCGATGGGTTGGGAATACCAAGTTGATGATGAGTGGGCGGGAAGCGTTGGTTACCTAAGCCATTTCAACCTAATGCGTAATCAAGCTCTTGCGAATACTGACTACGAAATCTCTAACGTTTCTGAAATCAACGTCGGTAACTTTAGAAGTGATATCTCGACTGGTTTTATGTTCCGTTGGGGTACGGACTTAGGCGGTAACTTTGGTGCAGCTAACATCACCACAGAAAACCCATTCAAACCTGGCATGATCGGCGCATCAAACGCTGGTTGGTTTACCTATGCAGGCCTCGAAGGTCGCTACCGATTCAACGACCTGACTATCGAAGGCGATCGTTCTGAAATCGAAGATAATTGGCCGAATCCAGAACAATACGATGTGACTTTAGAGAACATTCAGGCTACTGCTGTGCTTGGTGTGGCTTGGTATAACCAATACGTTGGTGCATCTTTCGCGCTAACAGCAAAAACACCGGATTACGAAGAAGCGAAAGAGTCAGTGTACACCACTGGCGGTATCACAATGTTTGCTTTCTTCTAGCCACCAGTAAGGGCTTTCGTCCTTTACTTTTCAAGTTTAATAAAGGCAATCATCTTCACAGGTGGTTGCCTTTATTTTTAAAGGTCTCGTTACCATTTGACCCTATTTTATGTACCGATTTTGTAATAAAATAAACGGTATAAATTCCTCTACGAGAATAGCTCATGTCTACAACTGGTCGCATTCACTCATTCGAATCTTGTGGTACTGTCGATGGTCCTGGTATCCGCTTTATTGTGTTTCTTCAAGGCTGCTTAATGCGTTGTATGTACTGTCATAACCGTGATACATGGGATCTTCATGACGGAAAGGAAGTAACGGTCGAAGAGATCATCAACGAAGCAAAATCATACCGTCATTTCATGAAAGCTTCGGGCGGTGGTATCACCTGTTCTGGTGGTGAAGCGATGCTACAACCTGAGTTTGTTCGTGATTTTTTCCGCGCAGCTCAAGCTGAAGGCATCCACACTTGTCTTGATACTAATGGCTACATTCGTAAGCACACTGAAGTGGTTGACGAAGTACTAGAAGCCTCTGATCTAGTGATGCTCGATCTTAAGCACATGCGAGATGAGATTCACCACGATTTCATTGGTGTATCAAACAGACGTACTCTGGATTTTGCGCGCTACCTACACAAAATCGGTAAGAAGACGTGGATTCGTTATGTGATTGTCCCTGGCTACACGGACACGCCTGAAGATGCTCATCTGCTAGGTGAATTCATCAAAGACATGGATAACATCGAGAAAGTAGAGCTGCTTCCATACCATAAGCTGGGTGCACATAAGTGGGAAGCACTTGGTTTTGACTACCCTCTTGAAGGTACAAATCCGCCAAGCAAAGAGAAAATGGATGAGATTGTTGCTGTTCTTAGCCAGTATCATTCAAACGTAAAATACTAATACTGCAGACGATGCTCAACCTCTATTTTAAACGCCTCAATTTCGATTGGGGCGTTTTCTTTTCTAGCGCTAACAATCCTTTCACTTTTCTTTACAACTTTTGTTTATCAATTCAAAAAATCATATTAAATCCGTGTTGAGATCATGTTTCCACTCGTAGGAATGCTGTTACTCTTACTGCAACAAAAGAATACAACATTTAGTTTTTTAGTGAGGCTCCTCCCATGGAAATGACCAATGCTCAGCGTCTAATTCTATCAAATCAATACTACCTAATGTCTCAAATGGATCCTGAGAACTCCGCTAAATACCAACGTCTACAAACGATTGTAGAACGTGGTTACGAACTCCAAATGCGTGAGCTTAACAAAGAGTTTGGTTGTTTGACTGAAGCAGAATGTCGCGAAATTATCGACATCATGGAGATGTACCATGCAATGCAAGAGTCGAACAAAATGCTTGCAGAGCAAGAGCGTGCTGAAGTAGACCAACGTCGCCTGCAGTTCTTAGGTTTTGATATCGCTTCTGAAGCGCAGATCGTACACTACGTGCGTTTCCTTGTTGATTCTGAAGGTCTTTACCCTCAATTCGACAAAGCCGATCACCACTTCAATAGCCAGATGCCAATGCTAGAGAAGTACCGTCGCATGCTAACAACATGGCGCAACTGCCCTCGTCAGTACCACCTATGTGCGACAGAGCTATCTCAAATCTTTAGCGCTTAATTCGTTAATAGATCAGCGATAACTTTTAAAAAGTTTCAAGAAAAAGGGTTACTCATCATGAGTAACCCTTTTTTTAATGTTCGCACACAAAGAGAAAAACCAAAGCAACTAGAAAACGTAAGCAACACCAACGTTCGCGGCCATGTTGATACCACTTTCAAGTATTGGGCTATTCTCTATATCACCTTCAAGGTTGGTATAACGAACGCCACCAGTTACTCGAACATTTGGCGTAACATGCAGATAGCCACTATTTTGAACCCATTATTCTTCACTACATCTACCTATTTATTGAGCAATTTTTGATAACTTCGCGCATTATATGGTACTCCATTCCAAAAATCAATAGAGCCCAGTTATACATCTAATGCACATAAATCCATTGTGAGTATTGTTAAGCGACCTAAAATCTCAAAACAAACGGCCAGATCCCCTCGAATGTAAAATAATTTGATTCTACGCGCCTCAAGTTGCCTATTGCGCTCGCCACGTTTTTCACACGCAAAATTGTAAATAAATACATAATTGTTAAGCAAAATTGTGGAAGCGGTCTAACCTTAAAATGTAGGGAGAGCCTATTTTTCAATCGCTCGTCAGTTTTGACTGGTTAACAAGGGGAATGTGACTATGAGTATCTTTGACCACTATCAATCACGTTATGAAGCAGCCAAGGAAGAAGAGCTGACATTGCAGGAGTTCTTAGGGCTGTGTAAAGACGATAAAAGTGCTTACGCTAATGCTGCCGAGCGCTTATTACTAGCCATTGGCGAACCAGAGGTTATTGACACTGCTCAAGACCCTCAACTGAGTCGTATTTTCTCGAACCGTGTCATCTCACGCTACAGCGAATTTAAAGATTTCTACGGTATGGAAGATGCGATTGAACAGATTGTTTCTTACTTAAAACATGCTGCGCAAGGTTTAGAAGAACGTAAACAAATCCTTTACCTACTTGGCCCTGTGGGCGGTGGTAAATCTTCTCTCGCTGAAAAACTCAAAGCCCTGATGCAGAAACTACCAATCTATGTATTGTCTGCTGACGGTGAACGAAGCCCAGTAAACGATCACCCATTCTGTCTATTCGACGTTAACGAAGACGGCGACTTATTGAAGAACGAATATGGCATTGAGAAACGCTATCTTCGCTCAATTATGTCTCCGTGGGCAGCGAAACGTCTGCACGATTTTGGCGGTGATATTTCCAAATTCAAAGTCATCAAACTGCGCCCTTCTATTCTCGATCAAGTTGCGATCGCGAAAACGGAGCCAGGTGATGAAAACAACCAAGATATCTCGTCTCTGGTTGGTAAAGTTGATATTCGTAAACTTGAACACTTCTCTCAAGATGATCCTGATGCCTACAGCTACTCTGGTGCGCTTTGTAAAGCCAACCAAGGTGTGATGGAATTCGTGGAGATGTTCAAAGCGCCAATCAAAGTATTACACCCTCTACTTACGGCAACACAAGAAGGTAACTTCAACGGTACCGAAGGGCTTTCTGCACTGCCATTTGACGGTATGATTCTCGCTCACTCGAACGAATCTGAGTGGCAGACCTTCCGTAACAACAAAAACAACGAAGCATTCCTCGACCGTGTGTACATTGTAAAAGTCCCTTACTGTCTGCGTGTGTCTGAAGAAGTTAAGATCTACAAGAAACTGCTTGAGCACAGTGAGCTATCCCAAGCGCCTTGCTCACCAAGCACACTCGATCTGCTATCGCAATTCAGCATTCTTTCGAGACTAAAAGAGCCTGAAAACTCATCTCTATTCTCTAAGATGCGTGTTTACGATGGTGAGACTCTAAAAGACACCGATCCAAAAGCGAAGAGCTACCAAGAGTACCGAGATTATGCTGGCGTTGACGAAGGCATGTCTGGGCTATCAACGCGTTTCGCCTTTAAGATCCTGTCTCGTGTGTTTAACTTCGACCAAGCCGAAGTGGCCGCGAACCCAGTGCACCTGTTCTACGTTATTGAGCAGCAAATCGAACGGGAGCAGTTCCCTCAAGAGACCGCCGAGAAGTACCTAGAGTTCTTGAAAGGATACCTAGTGCCACGCTACGTAGAGTTCATCGGTAAAGAAATTCAAACCGCTTATCTAGAGTCTTACTCTGAGTACGGTCAGAATATCTTCGACCGCTATGTCACCTACGCAGATTTCTGGATTCAAGACCAAGAGTACCGCGACCCAGAAACAGGCCAACTATTTGACCGTGCTTCTCTGAATGGTGAACTAGAGAAAATCGAGAAGACAGCCGGTATCAGTAACCCTAAAGACTTCCGAAATGAGATTGTGAACTTTGTGCTTCGTGCCAAAGCCAACAATAACGGTCAAAACCCAGTGTGGACGAGCTACGAGAAACTGCGCACTGTGATTGAGAAGAAAATGTTCTCTAACACAGAAGAGCTACTTCCTGTTATTTCGTTCAATGCTAAGACCTCAACGGATGATCAGAAAAAACATGACGACTTCGTTGCTCGTATGATGGAAAAAGGCTACACCGAGAAGCAAGTGAGACTGCTATCTGAGTGGTACCTAAGAGTTCGTAAATCCTCATAACTAAACGGTATTGAGCTGCTCAACTGAGCAGCTCGTATAAACCAATAACTTTTATACCTTAGTAAATCAATAACTCTTATACCCGAATAAAAAGTAGGATCGCGACATCAGCTGAGAGGGAGTTCTTATGGCACAATTTATCGATCGGAGGCTCAATGGCAAAAATAAGAGTGCTGTGAATAGACAGCGTTTCTTACGACGCCATAAAGAGCAAATCAAAGAATCTGTGGCCGATGCAGTTAACCGACGCTCAATCACCAATACAGAAACAGGTGAAGACGTCACTATTCCCCATAAAGACATCAAAGAGCCGAACTTTCACCAAGGTCAAGGCGGCGTAAGAGAGCGCGTTCACCCAGGTAATGATCAGTTCATCACTGGCGATAAAATCGAACGCCCTAAAGGTGGTGGTCAAGGTGGTGGCTCAGGCCAAGGCGACGCAAGCCCTGATGGCGAAGGCCAAGATGAATTTACCTTCCAAATTTCAAAAGATGAGTATCTTGATATTCTCTTTGAAGATTTAGCTCTACCTAATCTAGAGAAAAATCAGGTCAACAAAATCACCGAATGGAAAACTCACCGCTCTGGTTACCAAAGCGCGGGGATTCCATCCAACATCGCTATCGTTCGTTCACTACAGCAATCTCTGGCTCGTAGAACCGCGATGACAGCAGGTAAAAAGCGCGAGCTTAACCTACTGATGGAACAGCTTGACCAAGTTAAAATGACGGAGCCGGCACAACCTTTCGAGGAAGGTCGCCTCAAAGAAGAGATTGCCGAGTTACGTAAAAAGATTGAAAGCGTGCCGTTCATTGACACCTTCGACTTACGTTTTAAAAACTACGAGAAGCGCCCTATTCCATCTAGCCAAGCCGTGATGTTCTGTCTAATGGATGTATCGGGCTCTATGGATCAGGCCACAAAAGATATTGCGAAGCGCTTTTATGTTCTTCTGTATCTGTTCTTAAATCGCACCTACGAAAACGTCGATGTTGTGTTTATTCGTCACCATACTCAGGCTAAAGAGGTCGACGAACATGAGTTTTTCTACTCACAAGAAACGGGTGGCACCATTGTTTCGAGCGCACTGAAACTGATGAAGGAAATTGTCGCAGACCGCTACCCTGCTAATGAGTGGAACATCTATGCAGCACAAGCCTCTGATGGCGATAACTGGGCTGATGACTCTCCTCGCTGTAAAGAGTTACTGGTCAATACGCTTCTGCCAACTTGCCAATATTACTCTTACATCGAAATAACACGCCGCTCTCATCAAACACTTTGGCACGAATACGAAAAACTCGAGAGTAGCTTTGACAACTTCGCCATGAAAAACATTAAAACGGTGGATGATATTTTTCCTGTGTTTAGAGAACTGTTCCAGAAAGAGACAGCGTAAGGGAGTTTGCCATGACAGCGAAATCAAACGTTGCAGAGAAAAACAAAGCTGCAAAAAAGAAAAACGACAAGATGCTGCCTGATGGTCCAGATTGGACGTTCAACCTCTTGGAGAAATACCACGTAGAAATCAAACGTGTTGCGCAGCATTACCGTTTAGATACTTACCCAAACCAGATTGAAGTGATTACTTCAGAACAGATGATGGATGCCTACTCGAGCATTGGTATGCCTATCAATTACAACCACTGGTCTTTTGGTAAGAAATTCATTCAAACCGAGCAAAACTACAAGCATGGCCAAATGGGCTTGGCATACGAAATCGTAATCAACTCCGATCCTTGTATCGCTTACCTGATGGAAGAGAACACGGTCACAATGCAGGCGCTGGTAATGGCTCACGCTTGTTATGGCCACAACTCTTTCTTTAAAGGCAACTACCTGTTCCAAACATGGACCGATGCCAGTTCCATCATCGATTACTTGTTGTTTGCTAAGAAGTACATCAGTGGTTGTGAAGAGAAATATGGTGTTGCTGAAGTCGAGCAGCTCCTTGATTCTTGTCACGCACTGATGAATTACGGCGTAGACCGATACAAACGCCCTGAGAAGATTTCCATTGCAGAAGAGACAGCAAGACAAGAAGAACGCGAAGCTTATCTGCAATCTCAAGTGAATGAGCTATGGCGAACCGTTCCTCAAAATAAAAGTAAGGAAGAAGAGACCAAGATCCGCTTTCCTAGCGAGCCTCAAGAAAACATTCTCTACTTTATCGAGAAGAACGCACCACTGCTTGAACCTTGGCAACGAGAGTGTGTTCGCATCGTTCGCAAAGTGAGCCAATACTTCTACCCTCAAAAACAAACTCAAGTGATGAACGAAGGCTGGGCAACCTTCTGGCATTACACCATTCTTAACCACCTTTACGACGAAGGCTTGGTGAGTGATAAGTTCATCTTAGAATTCCTACACAGCCATACCAGTGTCGTCGCACAACCCGCCTACAACAGCCCTTATTTCAGCGGAATAAACCCTTATGCGCTTGGCTTTGCGATGTTTAGAGACATCCGACGCATCTGTGAAGAGCCAACCGATGAAGATAGAGAGTGGTTCCCTGAGTTAGCCGGAAGTGATTGGTTAGAAGCGGTGCACTTTGCGATGCACAACTTCAAAGATGAAAGTTTCATCAGCCAATACCTTTCTCCAAAAATCATTCGAGACTTTAAGCTGTTCTCTGTACTCGACGACGACCGTAAAAATACCATTGAGGTGAGTGCTATTCATGATGATCCGGGCTATCGCCTGATTCGTGAGAAGCTTGCGGCGCAATACAACCTAAGTAACCTTGAACCAAACATTCAGGTGTTTAATGTCGATGTTCGTGGTGACCGCTCAATGACACTGCAATATGTGCCTCACGACCGCATCCCGCTTGATAAAGGCTACGACGAAGTGATGAAGCATCTCTATCGCTTGTGGGGCTTTGATGTGATTTTGGAAGAGCTCAAAGATACGGGTCATAGAGAGATTCTGACTACTTGTCCAAAACGTAATGATTATGGAGCCAAGATTTAATATCAATCACAGTAAGTCAGTGTTTGGTATAAAACTCCGCTCCCCCTACAACATAGTGGTCACCCGCTCGGAAGTGGAGCAATAAAAAAACGCATAAGTCTGATGACTTATGCGCTTTCTTTTTAAGGCTCAAACGTCTGTAAATGAACGTAAGGCACCAAGCCTAGAACTAGAACTCAATAAGCTTAAACAATCGGCTTTTGACCGCGTTCAATCAGCTTCATCAACACGCTGTCTGCAGATTTACCTGCCACGCCCGCTAGTTTGTCTGAAAGCTTTTTCTTCTGTACGTAGTGGATCGCTAGAACCGTTTTGTCCTTACATGCCGCTACGACTAAGTCATCAGAAGTGCTGATCTCATCCACCAGTCCAAGTTCATGTGCTTGTGTACCAAACCAGTGTTCACCCGTTGCTACTTTTTCAAGATCTAACGCAGGACGATGGTCACGGATGAAGTCTTTGAATAGGCCATGTGTCTCTTCTAGCTCTTCTTTAAACTTCTCACGTGCTTTATCGCTGTTCTCACCAAACATAGTAAGCGTGCGTTTGTACTCACCCGCCGTTAGCTGCTCGAACTCAATATCGTGCTTTTTAAGTAGTTTGTTGAAGTTTGGCAGTTGAGCGATAACACCAATAGAGCCAACAATAGCAAACGGTGCAGATACAATTTTGTCTGCGATACATGCCATCATGTAACCGCCGCTTGCCGCCACTTTGTCTACCGAGATAGTCAGAGGCAAACCTGCCGCTTTGATACGATCAAGTTGAGAAGACGCTAAACCATAGCCGTGAACCATGCCACCGCCAGACTCAAGTTTCAGCAATACTTCATCACCTTCACGAGCCACAGCCAGAACCGCCGTTACCTCTTCACGTAATGAAGCCACTTCTTTCGCATCAATGCTGCCGTTAAAATCAAGAACGAATAGATGTGGTTCACGCTTACTATCAAGCTCACCCTCTTTCGCTGCTTTCTTCACTTCTTTACCGCGTGATTTTACTTTCTCTTTTTCCGCTTTCTTTTCTGCTTTATCACGGGCTTTGATGAAAGCATCATCATGTAGATGGTGCTCTAGTTGTTCAATCGTCTGTTTATGATGTTCAGATAGGTTCGTGATTTCCAGCTCACCTTTAATCGCGCTTGATTTCCCACCCACAGATTTAGCAATCACTAAAATTGCGATGATGGCGATTACAACGGTCGCAATCTTGGCTAAAAACAAGCCGTAGTCCAACAAAAATTCCAATGTCATATCCCCTATTGTATGAATTAGTGTATTGTAACCATCTTGTCACGATTACCAAGAATTTCTCATCATTCCTGCGGTTATCTGTGTGATTAAACATCAATGGAATGACGAACATAATAAAAGAAAGAAGGATAAGCACAGTGGATTACCCAATCTCTACAGATGCCCTCAAAGATAAAGTAATTTTGGTTACAGGTGCCGGTGCTGGCATTGGTCGCCAAGCAGCACTAAGCTTCGCTCAACATGGTGCAACTGTCATTCTGTTAGGCCGCAATGTTAAAAACCTTGAATTCATTTACGATGAAATCGAAAGCGCTGGTTACCCACAACCTGCGATTATCCCATTGGATTTAAAAGGTGCGACAAAGCAGAACTACGTTGATATGGCTGAAACCATTCAATCACAGTTCGGTCGTTTAGACGGTCTACTTCATAATGCTGGCGTTCTTGGCACTCTGAGCCCGTTTGAGCAGATTGATGAAGAAACCTTTGATGATGTTATGCAGATCAATGTGAAGTCTGAGTTCTTGATGACTCAAGCTCTGCTACCTGCACTTAAAAAAGCAGAAGCAGGTCGTATCGTATTTACCTCTTCAACGGTTGGTCACTCTGGCCGTGCATTCTGGGGCACTTACGCAATTTCTAAGTTTGCTACCGAAGGTATGATGCAGATCCTAGCGGACGAGCTTGAAGACACGAACATCCGTGTTAACGCAATCAATCCAGGCGGCACTCAAACACGTATGCGTGCAAAAGCGTACCCAGGAGAAGATGCGAATAAGCTAAAAACGCCACTCGACATCATCCCACTGTACCTACACTTAATGAACCCAAGTGTGACAGACATTAATGGCCAATGTATCGATGCTCAACCTAAGTAACTGATATCATTAACCAACAGTAAAAAGTCGCTTCCATAGCGGCTTTTTTTGTATCTAAATCAACCATCTAATACTTACTGCCGCTAATTTTCATCATTTCTCTTTGCATCTTTTTCATTGTTAAATATACTGTATAGATATACAGGTATTTAATTATGCATGAACTAATAAAAAACTTACAAGACCGCCAGCTAATCTGGAAAGGGTTACAATCAACAACGCAAGGAATTACCACTTCAACAGGCTATCCTCAACTGGATAAACAGCTTGATGGCGGCTTCCCGACGCACGGCGTTATTGAAGTTGAATCACAACAAGGGATCGGCGAGCTTCGCCTCCTTACGCCCTATTTATCTCAACAAAACTCGCAAAAACTGGCCATATTCATTAATCCGCCAGGGAAGATCTGTGCCGAGTTTTTTAGCGGCCAAGGCATTGAATTAGAGAATATTCTTGTTATCCAGCCTCAACGCGATCTCGATGCGTTGTGGGCGGCTGAGCAGTGCCTCAAAAGCGGTGCTTGTCACTCTGTATTGCTATGGGGAGCCGATCTAGAAATACACCAAACCAAGCGCTTACAAGCAGCAAGCGAAACCGGTAAGTGCCTGCAGTTTCACTTTAAAGCCACCAGCCATAATCAACTATCCCTACCCGTTTCTTTAAGCATGAAGCTGTCTTCTCACGCCCAAGGATTGAAGGTAGAGGTAACAAAAAGAAAAGGCAGTTGGTCGTATGGCGGCTTTATTCTAGACATGACACACAACTGGCCGTTACTCACAGAGAACGTCATTCATGAAGACAATTTAGATCGTGCTTTGTCAGGTAACACTGTGCTGGCTTTTCCTATTGCGAAGCAAGGCTAGCGTATGTTGTGGCTTTATCTGCACTTTCCGTCCCTGCAGTTGGATACCTTGTTTAACTCTAATGAATTGGGTTCGAGCGAAGACTCACGCGAACAACCCATTATCATCGTGGATGAAAAAGATCACCGAGTACTGCAAGCAAACCCAGTTGCGTTGCAATCGGGAATTTCACTTGGTACGGGCTTAGGATCTGCGGCGGCGCTGTGTCACAACTTACACGTCCACCCTTACAGTATTGAACTGGAGAAAAGTAAGCTCAAAGAGATCGCTCAATGGGCGTATTTGGTCACTTCCGACATGGCGTTATTGCCACCTAATGGTTTGTTGATTAAAGCCTCTAACATGCTGTCACTTTACGACGGGCTAGATAACTACTGGCATGAGCTCAAAAGCCACTTAGAAACGCTCAATATCCAGTTCAGCTTCGCTACGGGTTATTCGCCGCTTTCTGCGATCCTTTTGGGTAAGCAAGCGATCAACCAAGCAACAAACAATATTGAGCAGATGAAAACTTGGGTCAATCAACAAGCATTGAATTCCAGTGAGCTACCGACCAAGCAAGTTGAACGCCTGAACCGTGTCGGTATCAACATCGTTGAAGATCTATTAAAGCTGCCTTTGCAAGAGGTCGCACGCCGCTTTGATATCGACTTGGTCAATTATGTCGGTCGCCTAAACGGCCAGTTCAAGCACCCAATTGATTTCTATCACCCACCAGAGAATTTCCAGCAATATTTGGAGCTGTTGTTTGATATTGAAAACATCCTATTTATCGAAAAGCCGTTGCTGAAATTACTGAATCAACTCGAGTGTTTTTTGAAGCTACGTGACAGAGTCGCGTTTGAGCTAACACTGACTCTGCACCTTAGAGATAAAGACGATCACCCGGTCTCTTTTTATTCGGCACAAGGTGATTACCTTGCAGAAAAATGGGCGAACCTTACTCATCTCACCTTAGAGTCACTCAAGCTCACAGCACCGGTTCAAGGGCTGACCCTCAGCTTGGTTCGTCATGGAGAACCCCAAATGGCCTACCATGATCTTTTTGATGGTAATACCGGAACACTTGCCGCGTTAGATTTGCTCTCATTACTGCAAGCAAAGCTTGGGCAGGCCTGTATTAAAACACCGAAAATACAGCACGACCCAAGGCCAGAAAAGGCCAATCAGTATTCGCTCCCAACACTGAGTAAATCTGTGGCAAAAAGGCAAACGCCCCCAGAGAGCGAGCAACAAACCATAGCTCTTAGCGTCGATCAACAACGACTCCGGCCCAGTATTTTACTGCCAGAGCCCGAAGCCTTAACCGAAAGCGTCACCTTATCTCAAGGCCCAGAGCGCATTGTGTCTGGCTGGTGGGACGGAGAGAAGGTCATTCGTGACTACTTTATTGCTCACAGCGAAAACGGTCGGTGGCTCTGGATATTTAAAACGCCAGATAAACAGTGGTTTTTGCACGGCTTATTTAGCTAGTCGGTAAGAACGTAAGTCAGCAAGAAACTTTGTTAGCTCCTCCGTTCTACTTATTCAATTTCAGCGTCCCTTTTCAATCATGTTCACTCGCAATGGTTAAGTGAGATTACGTTATGTCTCAGCAATACTCAGAGCTATTTTGCCAAAGCAATTACTCCTTCCTTGAGGGAGCCTCACACGCAGAGGAGCTTGTTTTACAGGCCGATTTCTTGCGTTACAAAGCACTCGCGGTTACTGATGAGTGCTCAGTCGCGGGCATCGTTAAGGTTCACTCTGCGATCAAGCAACATAAACTATCACTCAAGCAAATTGTCGGGAGCATGTTTTGGCTAAATGAAGAGTGCCAAGTGGTCTTGATATGCCCAAACAGACAAGCCTACGCCGAGCTGTGCCGTATTATTACCAACGCGAGACGTCGTAGCAGCAAGGGACATTATCAGCTCTCTGAGTGGGACATCATGTCAGCTAAGCACTGCTTTATTCTTTGGCTTCCTCAACAGAAAAATGAAGACGCACACTGGGGGCAATGGCTCTCCCAGCATCATTCAGGTCGGTTGTGGATCGGCTTACAAAGACACCTAAAGCAAACCGACCAGCAGTACACAGATTACTGCGTTGAGCTGTCACAACATCATCAACTGCCGATAACAGCTTGTGGTGGCGTGCTAATGCACAATGCTAACCGCTTACCCTTACAGCACTCACTCACTGCGATAAAGTACCAAAAGCCCATTACCGAAGTGGGCAGTCACTTACTCGCTAATGCCGAGCGCTGTTTACGGAGTATCAATAAGCTCTCTCATATCTTCAAAGCGGAGTGGCTAGAAGAGAGCAACCGCATCGCTGAGTTGTGTGAATTTGATTTAGATAGCTTACGATACGAATATCCCAGTGAACTGATTCCTCAAAGTGAGACACCCATGAGTTATCTGCGCATGTTGGTCGAAAAGGGAAAACGAACTCGCTTCCCACAAGGTGTACCTGACGACATCCAACAAATCATAGATAAAGAATTGGGATTAATTGACGAGCTTGACTACCCTTTCTTTTTTCTCACCATTCACGACATCGTGATGTTTGCCAAAAGCCAAGGCATTCTTTACCAAGGTCGAGGTTCAGCGGCCAATTCCGTGGTCTGTTACTGCTTAGAAATCACCTCTGTCGACCCAAGACAGATCTCGGTGCTGTTTGAGCGTTTCATCAGTAAAGAGCGCGATGAGCCGCCTGATATTGATGTCGATTTTGAACACGAACGTCGTGAAGAAGTCATCCAATACATCTATAAAAAATACGGTAGAGAACGGGCTGCACTTGCTGCAACAGTCATCTCTTATCGCTTCAAAAGTGCGGTGAGAGATGTGGGGAAAGCATTAGGGCTACAAGAAACTCAGCTCGACTACTTCATCAAGAACACCAATCGCAGGGACAAAAGCTTAGGTTGGCAGGCTCAGCTCACTCAATTAGGGCTACAACCTGATTCTTTGAAGGGGCAGCAGTTTATCCACTTGGTTAATGAGATTATCGGCTTCCCACGTCACTTATCTCAACATGTCGGTGGCTTTGTCATATCCTCAGGGCCTTTGTATGAGCTGGTTCCCGTCGAAAATGCAGCGATGCACGATCGAACCATTATCCAATGGGATAAGGATGATCTAGAAACCTTAGGCTTGCTGAAAGTTGATGTGCTCGCGTTGGGTATGCTCTCTGCGATTCGTAAATGTTTCGACCTGATCAAACGTATTCACGGGCGATCACTGACCATTGCTGAGATCACTCGCCTTAAGGACGATCCTCAGGTTTACGGCATGATTCAGCGAGCAGACACAGTCGGGATATTCCAAATTGAGTCACGCGCACAAATGAGCATGCTGCCAAGGCTTAAACCGAAGACTTATTACGACTTGGTGATTCAAATCGCTATCGTACGCCCAGGCCCTATTCAGGGTGATATGGTGCATCCGTTTCTCAAGCGTCGAGATGGCATTGAGCTAATCAGTTATCCATCTAAAGACGTGGAATCAGTACTGTCGCGCACCTTAGGTGTACCGATATTCCAAGAGCAAGTGATCAAACTCGCGATGGTCGCTGCAGGGTTCACAGGCGGAGAAGCAGATCAACTCAGACGGGCAATGGCCGCTTGGAAGAAAAATGGCAACGTCTTTAAGTTTAAAAACAAACTCATCGAAGGAATGCAAAAGCGCGGCTATGAGACAGAGTTTGCTGAGCAGATCTTTAAACAGATATGCGGCTTTGGCGAGTACGGTTTTCCTGAAAGCCACTCCGCTTCGTTTGCGGTGTTAGCGTATTGCTCCGCTTGGTTGAAATGCTACTACCCAGAGTGCTTCTACGCTTCTCTGTTGAATAGCCAACCGATGGGGTTTTATAGCCCTTCACAGTTGGTACAAGACGCACAACGACACAATGTGGTGATACTTCCGGTATGTGTGAACGCTTCTCAAAACGACCACACGGTTGCCCCTCATCAGAATGGTCTAGCGATTCGCTTAGGGCTGCGACAAATCAAAGGATTCAGCGAGCATGGAATTCAAAGCGTGCTCGCCAATCGTCCACCATCCGGTTATCGCCACCCTAGTCAGGTGAAACAGTTATCGATGAATAAGAAAGATATCGAGCTACTGGCATCGGCTAATGCGCTACATAACGTTTCTGGAGACCGCTTCCAGACTCGCTGGGCGATCATGGACTCGGCGTCGGATTTACCTCTGTTTAGCCAAGCCTATGACGATGCTGAGGCAGGACATGACGAACATGTACTGCACAAGCCCAATGAGATGCAAGATCTACTCGAAGACTTCACCAGTGTCGGAATTTCATTGAACAAGCACCCCATCACTTTGCTCGAAGAAGCAGGACGATTAGGTCGATTCACACACATGAAAGATTTAATACAGCAAAGACACAAATCTATGGTCACCGTTGTCGGATTAGTCACAGGTAAACAATCTCCCGGCACCGCGGCAGGTGTCACCTTTGTTACGCTGGAAGATAGCACTGGCAATATTAATGTCGTGGTATGGGGAGCAACCGCACGCGCTCAACAGCAAGCTTATCTCACAGCCAAGGCGTTAAAAGTACAAGGGATATTAGAAAAAGAAGGTGAAGTCGTGCATGTTATCGCGGGAAAACTTATCGATATTACCGATGAAATTGTTGGCTTGAAAACCAAATCTCGGGATTTTCATTAGCGAAGTACCAACTGTTCTCAATCGATCATTGGCTAAAGAAAAGAGAGAAAGAAAAACGAAAAAGGGAAGCATCCGCTTCCCTTCAATTCCAGTTGTTGAGTTATGACTCAACTTCAGCTTCCGTACGTCTTTTCTTAAATTCCCTATACAGTAATAAGCTCAAAGTCATGACGACTTTAGACGTTAACCATATCATTAAGAGGAACTACCTTAGATTGTGTGTGAAAAATCACGCTAGTAGTTGAGCATATTTCGTTAAGAAAAATATGCTGCGTGAATATTAGCAAGCGTTTTCTATAAGGTCACTCAAAACAAACCGTACAGCAGCATTAATTATAAAATCTGACGCATTCGCTCTTGAGTCACTTCAACCAAGAGGTCTGGCTGGAACTTAGAAATAAAGCGGTTACACCCTACTTTCTCAACCATAGCTTCATTAAAACTTCCACTTAATGAAGTATTTAGCGTGATGAATAGGTCATGCATTCTTGGGTCAGTACGTACTTCGTGTGTCAGCTTGTAGCCGTCCATTTCAGGCATTTCAGCATCGGTGATCATCAACAATATTTCTTGATTGATGTCTTTGCCTTCATCACACCAGCCTTTAAGTAAGGTCAGTGCTTCTAAGCCATCACAACACTCAATAATGTTCAAACCCAACTGCGACAAGGTGCCTTTGATCTGGTTACGCGCTGTTGAAGAGTCATCAACGATAAGCACATTGCGTCCTATCATCTCCTGAGCTAATTGTTCATCTAAAACGCCTTCAGAGATCGAGACATCGTAATCAATGATCTCAGCCAACACTTTCTCAACATCGATGATCTCGACGATCTTGTTCTGCTCTTCTTCTTGAATATGCGTGATAGCGGTTAGGTAATTTGCACGGCCTGTTGTCTTTGGCGGCGGCTGGATTTCTGTCCATGTCGTGTTCACGATATTACGAACTTGCCCAACCAAGAAACCTTGTACGGTTCGGTTGTATTCCGTAATAATCAGGTTGCTCTCTTGAGACTCCGCACGAGATGGCGGAAAGCCAATGGCACTGCGTAAATCGATAACAGGCACCGATTCACCACGTAAAGACGCAACACCCGTAATATGATGATGAGAGCCCGGTAAGCGAGTGAGTACTGGCACTTTGAGGACTTCTTTCACTTTAAATACGTTAATCGCAAATAGTTGACGACTATTTAAGCTGAATAACAAGAGTTCCAGACGGTTTTCACCGACCAGTTTGGTTCTCTGATCAACCGAATTTAAAACGCCAGACATACAACACCTTAGTGACAAATAATAACTGTGGCTACAATAGCCTACTTCAATAGGTTAAAGCAAAGCGCCAATGCACAGAATGCTTAAACTAAGTACAACAAATGATGTTATACAAAGCTTAAGTACATGGAAAGGTTCAAGGTAAGGCTACAAGACGAGAAAAAGGGGTTAACCTTCAATAACTTTCATTAACAGTTGGCCATCGTATAAGGCCTGCTTGATGAGCGCAGCACCTGGCATGGTTGCCTGCTTATAAAAACGAGATTCCACCAGCTCTAAGTCTTTATGGTAAACCGATAGACTCTGCTCTTCGATACACTTTTGAATCGCCGGGTATAACACGCTCTTCGCCTGATTGATAACACCACCCACCAAGATTTTCTCTGGGTTGAACAGGTTAATCACAATCGCAATCGCAGAACCTAGATAACGGCCTAACTGTTCAATCACTTCGACAGCCAGCGGATCCCCATTAGCAGCGGCAGCACAGATCTGTTCAATAGTGACGTCTTCAAACACCGTTAGCGTTGATTCTTCACCATTTACCAATCGCTCTTTGACTTGCTCACGGATTGCCTGAGAACTCGCCACCGTTTCTAAACAGCCTCGATTACCACAGTGGCAAAGCTTGCCTTCCTTGTCGATCTGGATATGCCCCAACTCACCGATGTTACCGTGACGTCCTTGCAGAACGCGACCATCAAGAATGATCCCGGCACCTAAACCGTGGTGAATCGAGATAAGAACAGAGTTGTCGTTGTCTTGTGAGTTACCAAACAGCTTTTCTGCTAATGCCCACGCTCGGGTATCATTGGCAATAAAAACTGGCAAACCGGTTTCTTTGTAGATCTCCGGCCCCAACGCTAAGTTTTCAACGTTATAGTGCGGCATCTGCAACACAATACCTTGCTCTGAATTCACCAGACCTGGCAGTGTGATAGCGATACTCGTCACCCTGTCGAGTTGCTCGGCATAGGTTTGGAAGAACTCATCGATTTCATGGAGAAGACGCGCAAGCACATCGTCTTGATCACGTTCATGGATATCAATCTTGGTATCGATAAGCACGTCGCCGCCCAATTCATGGAGCGCGATCGTCAAGTATCCGCGACCAAGACGCATCGACAAAAATTGCCAACCTTCGTTATTGGTTTGCAGACCGACAGCAGGACGCCCACGAGTCGTGGCTTCTTGAACCGTCGTTTCGTGAATAAGGTGAGCTTCAATGAGTTCACGGGTAATTTTAGTAATACTCGCCGGAGCCAACTCACTTTGCTTGGACAGATCGATACGAGAAATAGGACCTTTAAGGTCAATTAGTTTATATACACGACCAGCATTGACCTGTTTGATATGATCAATATGGCCCGGTTGAGCCATGTACATTTTACGCTCCAGAAATCATCAACGAGGTAATTTTTTTACTTTGCGAAGTAATTGTGAAGTCACTTGGTATATCGCCGTGACCAGTATCACGTATATACATGAATCTTTGTGTATCGAGTCAAATAGTTCGAGGAAAATTAACACCCACATCGATAATTTGCGACTTAATTTTCAGAATAAAACATCGCATTTGAGCCCTGAATTCAATAATTAAAGGCAAATCAAGAAATATCCTCCTAGCTCCCAATAAATTATCAATTAATGCATATACTTAATTCAGTCTTTTAAAAGATTACTTGGCCTCACTCTAGGAGTATTCATGACAGCCGAATTAAGAAAAACGAAAATCGTCACAACGCTAGGCCCTTCTACTGATAAAGGTAACGTGCTTGAAGAGATCATCAAAGCCGGTGCCAATATTGTTCGTATGAACTTCTCTCACGGCACCAGCGACGACCATATACAACGCGCAGAAAAAGTCAGAGCAATAGCAAAAAGACACGGTACTCAAATCGCCATTCTCGGAGACTTACAAGGTCCCAAGATTCGTGTGTCGACATTCAAAGATGGCAAAATCCAACTTGCCGTAGGCGACCTGTTCACTCTCGATAGCAGCCTAGGTTTAGGTGAAGGCAATCAAGAAGCCGTTGGCCTTGATTACAAAGAACTGCCTAACGACGTATCCGCCGGCGATATACTGTTGCTTGACGATGGTCGTGTTCAACTCAAAGTAACCAAAGTGGAAGGCTGTCGCGTTCATACCGAAGTCATCATTGGCGGCCCACTCTCAAATAACAAAGGCATCAACAAAAAAGGGGGTGGCCTTTCCGCAGAAGCGCTAACAGAAAAAGACAAGCGCGACATCGTCACCGCCGCACAAATCAAAGTGGATTACCTAGCGGTGTCTTTCCCTCGTAATGGTGAAGACATGCACTATGCTCGTCAGCTTGCACGAGAAGCCGGCTTAGAAGCTCACCTCGTCGCAAAAGTGGAGCGAGCAGAGACAGTAGCTACAGTTGAGAACATGGATGACATCATAATGGCCTCAGATGTGGTCATGGTGGCTCGTGGTGACCTCGGAGTGGAAATTGGCGACCCTGAGTTAGTCGGAGTACAAAAACAGCTTATACGCCGTGCCAGAGCGCTTAACCGAACTGTCATCACCGCAACTCAGATGATGGAATCAATGATTTCTGCGCCAATGCCAACCCGTGCCGAAGTTATGGATGTTGCCAACGCCGTACTCGATGGCACCGATGCTGTGATGCTGTCTGGTGAAACTGCAGCTGGTGACTACCCAGTCGAGACCGTAAAATCGATGGCTGAAGTCTGTATTGGTGCGGAAAAAATGGCAGGCATTAATAACCAATCCAATTACCGTATTGACCGCACCTTTGTTACTGCCGAAGAAACCGTTTCGATGGCGACCATCTACTCTGCAAACCATATGGAAGGCATTAAAGGCGTTGTCACTCTCACCGAGTCAGGCCGCACCGCACTGATGATGTCTCGCCTGAGTGCCGACATGCCGATCTACGCGCTGTCTCGTAACGAAGGAACGCTTAATCGCTGTACCTTATACCGAGGTGTGACACCAATCTACTTCGAGACAGAAGCCGAAGACAGCTTTGACATTGCACTATCTACACTCACTTGCTTGAAAGAGAAAGGACACCTTAAGTTTGGTGACCTAGTGATCGTCACTCAAGGCGACATTATGGATGTAGCAGGGTCAACCAACTGTATGAGAATCTTGCCTGTCACCTAATATTTGACCTTAAGGCGAAACGATTCGCCTAATCTCAAAAACTTAAAAGGGTTATCGAACCAAGTTCAATAACCCTTTTTCATTTCAGAACACGACTCACTAAAATCTGCTTAAACAGCATAACGAGCTCACAGCATGCTAGCTCATCAACTTCGGGAATTAGTTACCCGCAGCAATGGTGGCTAACTGTGGCATATGCGAGTTGCGAGCGTTTTCCGTTGAGGTATAGGTCTCCACAAATCGGTAACCGGCTTCTAAACCCAATTCGTAATCATGCAGTAAATCATCTTTATGACTCATTAATGAGCTCGATTTAAGCGTTTGACTAGGTGCTATCTGAACCACAAACGCGTCGTCTGGTGGCGAATTCAAAAAATCCTGAGTCAATGAGTAGGTCTGATAATGCACCATCAGCATGTCAGCCAAGCCTGAATCAAACTTATCGCCAATCAAATGACTTAAGCGATAAATATCATCTGCACCAAATAGCCAGCGACCACCGTTCAGCAGGTCTAAATGCCCACGGTCACGCTTCTGCTCTTTTGAGCGCATAATTTGTTGTTGGAAGAAAGAGGTCCAATCGGTTTTCCACTGCTCCACTTTCTGTTGCCAATGACCTTGAACACTGTCGAAAGATTCGCGAAACCACTCCAGTTCTTCGGCAGAGATTGGTTTAGGCGCTTTGACTGAAGATCCCTTAACTGGTGCTTCAACCAATTGGGTATTACCTTCCTCAACCACTGGCTCAGTACGAATCACTACAATAGAACGGGCTTGTCTTCGCCACGCTTCCTGAACTGGGATACACGCCGATACACCACCGTCCACATAAGCACTGTCACCAATAAAGACTTCATCATTGTACAAACGAGGAATGGCGCAGGTCGCAATCATCACCTTGTACCAATCTTCACCCAATAATGGGAAGTAGTGGTCTCGTAAGTCTTTGGAATCCGTTACAGCCGCATAGAAGTGGCGATCGCCTAGCGTTTGCCGCCCTAAATCCAGATCGAGCTTATATGGGTAAGCCATAATTTGTTCTAGTGCCCATTCTAATCCTAGGTTCTTTCTGTGTCGTATATAGGAAAAGAGATTGAAGAACTCTGGTGAGGTTGTGAGGTCGAGAACAAAAGAACGGCCAAGGCCTTTATCACGGCACAGATAAGCGCATAAGTTGAGAGCACCTGCTGAGGTACCAAAAAATTCGTCGAAGGGGTCAAAATTTGAGAGAAGAAAGGCATCCAGCACTCCAGAAGTAAAAATACTTCTCTGTCCGCCACCTTGAGCGACCAGTGCTGTTTTTCCAGCAATAAACTTAGCGTAGTAATCCAAGTCTATTGCTGTATCAATATTGGTTATAATCCCACTATTCATTATTCCCTGAGTATAAAAACTCAGCCTCGCAATCGATGGTATTAACTACCAATCGCAATAAAGCCAAATGAAAGAATGATCATGTAGATAAACACGGTAATTTGTAGGGCATTTTTCAGATTATGGTCCATAGACACCTCTGGCTTATTATTAATTTGTCGAGTCTCTATTTAAGTACTATCAGGTGTGTGAAGTATCTTCAAGAATCGTCGAAATTAGTCGCACAATATTGATGTAACCATCACAATTAGTATGTGTATGGATAAGGATATACTCATGAATAACAAAGCAAATATGATGGCACTGATTACGCTTCTCTCCGTTTCAAGCGCGTATGCTTCGCCGGAGATCATCATTACACCTATGGTAGGTTATACCGGCGGTGGCAGTGTCGAAGACCAGGACGGTAAAACCTATGACATGAAAGGCTCTGAAAATTACACCTTTGCCATTGAAACGCCACTTGAAAAAGGACGCATCGGCTTCTTCTACTCCAATCAGAGCTCGGAATTAGAAACGCTTAACCTAAGCTCCTCCATCCAATACCTACACCTTCAAAGCAGCATCTACTACCCTGCTTCGCCTGTGTTGTCGGGTTATCTAGGGCTAGGCCTGGGTGCTTCTTACGTCGATGTAGACTGGGCAAAAGATAAGTATGGATTCTCAACTTCTATCTTTGGTGGCTTAGAGTACAAATTTAGTGACCGACTAGCGTTGAACACACAAGTACGTTGGTTAGGCACGGTTGTCGACAACGATACCTCCGGTGTTTGTAATATCCCAAATAACGGGCAAGAGTGCATCATTCGCTTTGATACCGACTGGATGAACCAATTCCAAGCCAATGTCGGACTGAGTTTTACTTTCTAAGCGGCTCAATGAAGCAAAAATATAAGATCGGCCCAAACTAAAAAACCAGCTAAATGCTGGTTTTTTCATTATTAAAACGGTTTTAGTTCAGGTTAGAACTTATAGGTAACACCTAAAGCGCCGCCCACTTGCAACTCAACACCTTTATACATATCGAGTTCAGGGTGAACTTGAGCGTAAGCATTCCAACCTTCGTAGAAATTCACTTTCACGCCTAACGGCAAGCGTAAGCCAAAGTCGTCATTCCATTCAGCCCAAGCACCAGCACCGACGTACCAGCTCAACGGAGCTTCAGTCTCGAACTGACCACGCTTCAAAATGTAATCAAAGGCAGCGCCGTCATTGCCAATCGTAGCACGGTATTTCTGATCAAATTCCACAACGACACTCAGGTCTTGGTCAATGGCGAGTCCAACTTCCAAAGCTGGAGCTTCAGAAGCTTGAGCAAACGAGGCTCCGCTGCAGCACATAAGGCCGATCAAGTAACGATGTTTCATAATATTCTCAGACTGTACTTAAAAAACGGAAGTCTACTGGAATCTCAGCAAAAGGTGTCATCGCTAGGTAAAAGATAAAAGACACGAAAAATTTAAGAGCAACCATCAACTGATCGAGTTGAATGATAAGTATCTGAGTTAATGGAGATTAAGCACAATAGATCTTTCATAGAGCAGAAAACAAAAAAGGAGGCCTTTCGGCCTCCTTTCAATTTATTGAATCAGAGAATTAACCGTTGTTACGGATCCACTCATCCATGTCTGTCTTAAGGTTGTCAGACTTAGTACCGAAGATAGCTTGTACGCCACCCGCTACTACTACAACACCTGCAGCGCCTAGTTTCTTCAGCTTGTCTTGGTCAACAAGAGCTGTATCAGCTACTGCAACACGTAGACGAGTAATACAAGCGTCAAGACCAGTGATGTTCGCTTTGCCACCGAATGCAGCAACTAGCTCACCAGCAAGTTCAGAACCAGTCGCAACTGACTCTTCTTCAGTCTCGTCTTCACGGCCTGGAGTTTTAAGGTCTAGAGCTTTAATCACAGTGCGGAATACGATGTAGTAAATTGCAGCGTAAGCAATACCACATACAACCATTAGGCCCATCTTAGACGCGTTGCCAGATAGAACTAGGAAGTCGATTAGACCGTGTGAGAAAGATGTACCGTGTACAAAACCTAGAGTGTTCGCAAGAACGTATGCAGAACCAGCTAGTAGAGCGTGGATTGCGTACAGTACTGGAGCAACGAATAGGAAAGAGAATTCGATTGGTTCAGTGATACCCGTTAGGAATGAAGTCAACGCAGCAGAAGCCATGATGCCCATTACTTTAGCGCGGTTTTCAGGCTTAGCTGAGTGTGCAATCGCGATTGCAGCAGCAGGTAGACCGAACATCTTGAACATGTAACCACCAGCTAGCTGACCGAAGCCATTGCCCGCTGCACGAGATGCGTCATCAGCAACTAAGTAACAAGTAAGAACACCGTTTTGAGTTTCGCCAGCAGCGTTTACACAAGTACCAGCTTCAAAGAAGAAAGGTACGTTCCAAACGTGGTGAAGACCAAATGGAATTAGAGAACGCTCAACGATACCGTAGATACCAAACGCCACTTGTGGGTTTTGGTGAGCAGCCCAATCAGAGAACGCAGAGATAGCGCCGCCAACTGGTGGCCATACTACAGATAGTAGGATTGCTAGACCAATCGCAGAGAAACCTGTGATGATTGGCACAGCACGCTTACCAGCGAAGAAGCCAAGGTACTCTGGTAGTTGAATACGGAAGAAACGGTTGAATGCCCAAGCAGCAACACCACCGACTAGGATACCACCTAGTACACCAGTATCGATTTTATCAACGCCCATTACACCAGCCATTACGCCAAGTGTAGCAGTCATGATGCCATAACCAACGATAGCAGCTAGACCCGCTACACCATCGTTGTTAGTAAAGCCAAGTGCAACACCTACTGCGAACAGTAGTGCCATTTGACCGAATACTGAACCACCAGCTTGTTCCATTAAGTTTGAAACGATTTCTGGAATGAAAGGAAGATCTGCTGCACCGACACCTAGCAAAATACCCGCAACTGGTAAAACTGATACTGGAAGCATCAGAGACTTACCAACTTTCTGCAGGCTAGCAAAAAGGTTCTTAAACATGTTTATGCTCCTGATAAAGATAAAATAATTATATTGGGTTCTAACGGCACACCCCCGTAGCCTATATGTTAGCACCCTGCGAAAATGTAACCATGTATTGCATTATATTTTCTGCCGCTAAATATATATTGATGGGGAACTAACTTTCTAGTCACTTACGAAATTTAGTTCCAAAACACGTCTTGGATCACATGTCAAATCTAGAAATGCAATGCTTTACAAGTGTTTAATGCATTGAAATATATAAGTATTTTTCAAGAGCCCTATTATTTTACTGGGTAAATAAAATAGGAGCGAATGTTATTTTTAGTAACAAAATTACAAATGTTATAATTAGCGCTCTCAAGTTCAACATAATTCGTAAACATTAAAAAAAAACGTATTTTTGGTGATCAAAAACACAAAAAGGGAGCTTTTGCTCCCTTTTATTTGTTTAGTTAGTTTTTTATCGCAAAAAAAGTTTTCGGTAATTTTTGGTTGTTTGTTCAGCAACCTCTTTCATTGACAGCCCTTTCAGCTGCGCGATATAAGCCGCCACTTCGACTACATATGCAGGCTGATTCTGTTTACCTCGATATGGAATCGGAGCCAAGTATGGCGAATCCGTCTCGATCAGCAACCTGTCTAGGGGTAGGTTTTTCACAACATCTTTAAGTTCTGTGGCTTGTTTAAAGGTCACAATACCTGAGATCGAGATATAAAAACCTAACTCCATTGCCGCTTCGGCGAACGCTTGATCTTCAGTAAAGCAATGAATCACACCACCGCACTTCTCTGCTCCACCATCGCGTAAAATAGCTAACGTATCTTCACGCGCGTTACGCGTGTGGATGATCAAAGGTTTATTAAGCTCAACAGCCAACTCAACGTGCTGCTTGAACCTGATCTGTTGTAGTTCTGCCGTCTCTGGTTGGTAGTGATAATCTAAACCTGTCTCTCCAATCGCCACAACCTTAGGGTTGCTCGCGTATTCACGCATTGTCTCTAGGCTGAAATCACTTTCAACATCGAGAGGGTGAACGCCACAAGAGGCTTTAACGTTATCAAACGGCGAGATCATCTCGAGCATATTTTCAAACGAATCGAGTGTCACACCGACAGAAAGCAATTGGTCTACATTAGCAGCCTTCGCCTTGTTAACCACATCTTCTACGCTGGTGTGTAAATCTTGGTAATCCAGTTTGTCTAAATGACAGTGGGAATCTACGAACATGTTTCCTCGCAAGTGGCTATCAGCCAATTCATTATGAGTAGCTCCGTATTGAGCCCAGGGTGTTGCTTTAACTGCTCAATCAATGTCAGCAGTTTATTCGATGCTGCATAAGCACTTTGATAAGACATCGCCTCACACAGTGCTTTCGCACTCGGAGTGAAAGCCTGATTCGCCAAACCAAAATGCAGCTTCTGTACATCTGACAATAGATGCCAAAGCCAGCCAAGTTGAATCAAAGGGTCTTTGCTAAGCTCTGTAGAGAACTTTAGCATGTCAGGTTGAGTGCCTTTTATCACATTCACAAAGCCATCGAGCGCTTTTGTTGAAGCTTCAACGCCACCTTGCTCAAACATCGCTTTTGCTTTTAAAGGCGCGTTGTCATTGAGTGCTAAAATATACTGCGGTACCGCTTTGCCCACTTCACCATCTAACCACGCTGATGCTGTCTCTAACTGCGGACTAACCACATTGAATTGCTGACAACGGCTAATAATAGTCGGCATTAAGCGATTACTGTTACGAGTAGACAGAATGAAGATGCACTTGCTTGATGGCTCTTCCAGAGTTTTCAATAGTGCGTTGGAAGCCGATTCGTTCATTGCTTCAGCAGGGTTAAGCAAAATAACGCGCAAACCACCTAACTGAGAAGACTCTTGAGCCCAGCGGTTACTGGCACGCACTTGATCAACCGTGATCGACTTACCTTCTTTCTCGGGTGAGATCACATGAAAATCAGGATGACTGCCCGACTTCATTAACTCACAGCTGTGGCAAAACCCGCACGACTCGCTTTCATAGTTCGTGCACATCAATGCGTCGGTAAGTTGGCTAATCAAAGCATCAACGCCGAGCCCTTCCGGTGCATTAACAATCACAGAGTTAGGAAAACGCTCCGCATCGAGACTTTTTTTCCACTCACTCCATACCGGTGTGAGCCAAGAATACACTTCAGCCATGACTACCTACTGTTTGTCGAGCCAAGCAGTTAGCGCGAGTTTAATATCAGCGGCTACTTGCTCAATTTCTTGCTGCGCGTTAATCACAAGTACAGAATCATCTTGTTCTGCAATTTCTAGATAGCGCTCACGCGTGCGGTCGAAAAATGAGATGTCCATCTTTTCAATTCTATCAAGCTCACCACGGCCTCTAGCACGCTCTAGCCCTACTCTAGGGTCTAGGTCCAAATATAGCGTTAGATCGGGTTTAAAGCCGCCTAGCGTGGTTGCTTTCAGTGATTCCATAGTCGTGCGCGCGATCTGGCGACCACCACCTTGGTATGCCTGTGAAGACATATCATGACGATCACCCAATACCCATTGACCATTGGCGAGTGCCGGCTTGATGACGTTCTCGACTAATTGAACACGTGCTGCATACATCAACAGCAATTCAGTCATGTCTTGAAGCTTCTCGCCTTCGTGCTCTTCTTTAACCAATGAACGCATCTTTTCAGCTAAGACAGTACCACCCGGCTCGCGAGTATTAACAATATCTTCAACACCCGATGCTTTTAATGTCTCAACGATGGCATTGATTGCTGTGCTTTTGCCAGCGCCTTCAAGGCCTTCAACCACGATAAATTTCGACTGATTCATAATTATTTCTTTATCTGTTTTTTCTTAATTGCTTTAAGTAAGCTCGCACTGCACGGTTATGCTCAGTCAAACTCTTTGAAAATACGTGCCCACCTGTTCCACTCGCAACGAAATACAAGTAGTTGCTCTTCTCTGGATTCAACGCCGCGTTGATAGACGCTTTGCCTGCCATAGCGATAGGTGTCGGTGGCAAGCCACTCATTGTATAGGTGTTGTAAGGCGTTGGCGTGCGTAAGTCTTTCTTACGGATGTTGCCATCGTAGCTGTCACCCATGCCATAGATAACCGTTGGGTCAGTTTGCAAACGCATACGCTTGTTTAGACGGTTAACAAACACAGAAGAAACACGCTCACGTTCTGACGCAACAGCGGTCTCTTTCTCAATGATAGATGCAAGAATTAACGCTTCGTATGGCGATTTAAGAGGCAGCTTATCCGCTCGATTTTCCCACTCTTCATTCACCACGCTCATTAGGTCTCGATGCGCGCGCTTCAACAAATCTAAATCAGTGGTGCCGTAGGTGTAGTGATACGTTTCTGCTAAGAAGAGACCTTCTAGCTTTTCGTTTTCAATACCCAACTTTTCAGCGATCTCTTTTTCAGAAACGCCATCCAATGTCTGTTGAATGAATTCGTTGTCTTTTAGCTGAACAAGCCATTCGTCAAAACGACTGCCTTCAACAAAGGTAATAGTAAACTGGTGTTCTTTCCCTTCTACAAGCACCTGTAGCGCTTGCTCTAAGGTTAAACCCGGTTCAAGCAGGAAAGTACCCGCTTTTACGTCTACAAGCTCAGGATGTAACTTACGGATTAATTTCTCGTAAGGAGAAGCCTCAAACAGCCCCTCGTTAATCAACTGGGCTAGAACGCGGTTAAAGCTGCTACCTGAAGCAACAGTCACGACTTGTGGTTTTTCTAATTGAATAACTTGTTTCAGGTTATCTTGCGCTTGGTTGTAAACATAAAAACCAGCAGCACCGGCTGCAATTAAGCACAAGATAATAAAAATAAATAACTTTTTGATCACGAGTTTAGTTGTCCTTGAAGGCTACGAGTAACGGTTCCAATGTTAAATTGGGTATCACTAATACGGGTAACTGGGGCAACCCCTAAAATGGAGTTTGTCATGAAAACCTCATCAGCTTGCATGAGTTGAGATAAGCAGTAGTCACTAATTGTAACGGAAAGTTCAGCCTGATTCAGCGCGGTTAACACTTGCTTACGCATAACCCCCGCGACACCACTTTGAGTGAGTTGAGGTGTGTATATCGACTGACCTTTGCGCCAGAACAGATTGGCCATGGTGGTTTCAATCACATTGCCCGATATATCAAGAACCACACCATCCACTTCATTAGCTTGATCCATTTCATCTTTCATCAAAATCTGCTCAAGGCGATTATTGTGCTTATGGCCAGCCAGTAGTGGGCTCAAACCTAGCGCTTGATGGCAGATACCGAGTTCAACACCGGAGTCTTGCCACGCTGAATAATGGCTTGGGTAATCAAAGGTACTGATGGTGATTGTCGGCTTGGCGATATTCTTGGTACTGTAGCCACGCCCACCCGCTCCACGACTAACGTGCAGCTTGATCCCTGCTTTTTGATTATGAGGCTTGTTGGCGTTATGGAGCTTCTTTGAACCATCAAGGCTCTTTGTGCCATGAAGAGCGTTATGTTGGATGTGTTGAAGCGCAGTATCGAGCCAAAGACTAACAACATCCCAATCAAGAGCAGAAATGCGTAGTGCTTTAAGGCACTCGTCGACACGGTGCTGATGATCGTGAAGATGTTGTATCTCACCATCACTCACGAGCATTGTCGTAAAACAGCCGTCTCCGTACTGAAACGAGCGATCCAAAATATCGATAGTTTGCTGGCTTTCTCCATCAACCCAAAACATGTTTTTCCCCATAAAAAGAAACGGCTCAATGCTAAAGCATCAAGCCGTTTAAAAACAAGTCTAATTGTGACTATCTACGAGTGTTTACGTCTTTAATAAGATGATTAAATCTTTTTGAAGATCAAACAGCCGTTTGTACCACCGAAACCGAATGAGTTACATGCAGCATATTCCATGTTGCTAACTTCACGCGCAGTGTGAGGTACTAAGTCAATATCTAAGCCTTCTTCAGGATCATCTAGGTTGATTGTTGGTGGAACAATTTGGTCAACCAGAGACATAGCCGTGATGATAGCTTCAGCAGAACCAGCAGCACCTAGAAGGTGGCCTGTCATTGATTTCGTAGAAGAAACCAATACTTGCTTGCTGCCTGCTTCGCCAAGAGCACGCTTGATGCCCTTAACTTCCGCTACGTCACCTGCAGGAGTCGAAGTACCGTGTGCGTTTACATAACCGATTTGTTCACCAGTAATGCCAGCATCACGCATAGCCGCTTCCATTGCTAGTGCGCCACCTGAGCCATCTTCACTTGGAGATGTCATGTGGTAAGCGTCACCCGACATACCGAAGCCAACTAGCTCACAGTAAATCTTAGCGCCACGAGCTTTCGCATGTTCGTACTCTTCAAGAACCATCATACCTGCACCGTCGCCAAGAACGAAGCCATCACGGCCTTTGTCCCATGGACGAGAAGCTTTTTGAGGCTCATCGTTACGAGTAGAAAGTGCTTTAGCCGCACCAAAACCGCCCATACCTAGTGGAGTTGATGCTTTTTCAGCACCACCCGCTAGCATTGCGTCTGCATCGCCGTATGCAATCATACGAGCCGCGTGACCAATGTTATGTAGGCCAGTCGTACATGCAGTAGAAATCGCGATGTTTGGACCGCGTAGGCCACGCATGATAGACATGTGACCAGCAATCATATTCACGATCGTCGACGGTACGAAGAACGGGCTGATCTTACGAGGGCCTTTTTCAGTTAGAGCTTGGTGACCGGCTTCGATCAAACCAAGACCACCAATACCAGAACCGATAGCAACACCCACACGTGGAGCGTTTTCTTCAGTAATAGTTAGGGCTGAATCATCTAAAGCTTGAATACCTGCTGCGACGCCGTACTGGATGAACAAGTCCATCTTACGAGCATCTTTTTTAGTCATATACTCTTCGCAGTTAAAGTCTTTAACTAGACCTGCAAAACGAGTTGAGAAATTGGTTGCATCAAAATGATCGATATTAACGATACCACTTTGACCAGCTAGCAGGGCTTTCCAAGAAGATTCTACAGTGTTGCCTACCGGTGACAACATACCCATGCCAGTGACAACTACACGACGCTTGGACACGATTTTACACTCCGGGGATTGAGGTGATTTAAGATGAGGATAGATGAGTTAGATAAAACACAGGCGGTCGAGGTGACCGCCTGGGAGAGATTATTACTGAGCGCTAGTTACGTAATCGATAGCTGCTTGAACAGTAGTAATTTTCTCAGCTTCTTCATCTGGGATTTCAGTGTCAAATTCTTCTTCTAGAGCCATTACTAGCTCTACTGTGTCTAGAGAATCTGCACCTAGGTCATCAACGAAAGAAGCTTCGTTTTTAACTTCAGCTTCGTCTACACCTAGCTGTTCAACAATGATTTTCTTTACGCGTTCTTCGAGGTTGCTCATTTTTTCTTTTCCTTTACAGAGTTCGCTTTATGCGATGTTTTCCGTAGTTTATTCAATCTATTGAAAGTTGCAAGGTCAACTTTTCTGGTCAAACCACAATTTTCACGATTTTAACCGAAATTACGTATGATCTTGACTTAAATCATGCACAAATGTTGCACATAATTTACACCATGTACATACCGCCATTGACGTGAAGTGTTTCACCTGTGATATAAGCTGCCGCAGGTGACGCCAAAAATACCACAGCTTCAGCGATTTCGCGAGGGTCACCTAGTCGACCTGCTGGTACATTCGCCAAAGTTGCTGCACGTTGGTCATCATTTAGCGCTTTAGTCATGTCAGTTTCGATGAAACCAGGAGCTACAGTGTTCACTGTAACGCCACGAGACGCAACTTCACGAGCCATTGATTTAGTAAAACCAATTACGCCTGCTTTTGCAGCTGCGTAGTTAGCTTGACCAGCGTTACCCATTGTACCTACTACAGAACCAACGTTTACTATACGACCTTGACGCTTCTTCATCATGCCACGCAATACAGCTTTAGACATGCGGAAGATAGGAGTTAGGTTAGTATCGATGATGTCATTCCATTCGTCGTCTTTCATACGCATCAGTAGGTTATCACGAGTGATACCTGCGTTGTTAACTAGAATGTCAATCGCACCGAATTCATCGTTGATGGTTTTCAGTGTAGCAGCAATTGAGTCAGTATCCGTTACATTAAGAGCAAGACCTTTACCGTTCTCACCAAGGTACTCGCTGATTGCAGCTGCGCCGCCTTCAGATGTCGCAGTACCGATAACTTTAGCACCACGCTCAACTAAAAGTTCAGCGATTGCACGACCGATGCCACGGCTTGCGCCTGTAACTAGTGCAACTTTGCCTTCTAAATTCATCATAACTTCTCTATTAAGTGGTTATTTACTTAGCAGCTTCTAGTGATGCAGTATCATTAACTGCAGCAGCTGTCATAGTTTTTACGATTCGTTTTGTTAGACCAGTAAGAACTTTACCAGGGCCTAATTCAAGTAGCTTCTCAACGCCTTGCTCATTCATCGCTTGTACACCTTCAGTCCAACGAACTGGGCTGTATAGCTGACGAACAAGTGCGTCTTTAATTTTTGCAGGGTCTGTTTCAGCAATAACATCAACGTTATTGATAACAGGCAATGCTGGCGTGTTGAACTCTAGAGCTTCTAGAGCCACTGCTAGCTTATCTGCTGCTGGCTTCATCAGTGCACAGTGAGACGGCACAGAAACAGGTAACGGAAGTGCACGCTTAGCGCCCGCTTCTTTACAAAGTGCACCAGCACGCTCTACTGCAGCTTTGTTACCCGCGATAACAACTTGGCCAGGAGAGTTAAAGTTAACTGGAGACACAACTTCGTCTTGCGCAGCTTCTTCACACGCTTTAGCAATCGCTTCATCGTCTAGACCGATGATTGCGTACATTGCACCAACACCTGCAGGAACCGCTTCTTGCATCAGTTGACCACGTAGTTCAACCAGCTTGATCGCTTCTTTAAAGTCGATAACGCCGGCACATACAAGAGCAGAATATTCACCTAGGCTGTGACCTGCTAGATTTACAGGTTGCTCTAGGCCAAGCTCTTGCCATACACGCCAAATTGCAACAGACGCTGTTAATAGAGCCGGTTGAGTGCGAAAAGTTTCATTTAGATTTTCTACAGGACCATCTTGAACCAATGCCCATAGATCGTAACCAAGTGCTTCTGAAGCTTCAGCAAATGTCTTTTTAACAACATCATACTGTTCGCCTAGGTCAGCAAGCATACCGATAGCTTGAGAGCCTTGGCCTGGGAATACGATAGCAAATTTGCTCATTGTAATTTTCCTTTAAGCAAAGCAAAAAATTGAATAAGGCACATAAGTTATGTGCCTTGTTTGTTGATTATCGCTTAGGGTTAGAATTTAACTAACGCAGAACCCCAAGTGAAGCCGCCGCCAAATGCTTCAAGTAGAAGCGTTTGACCACGTTTAATTCGCCCGTCGCGAACAGCCTCATCTAGGGCCGTTGGTACGGTAGCTGCTGACGTGTTGCCGTGCTTATCAAGAGTAATCACTACTTGATCAAGCGACATCGTCAGCTTTTTAGCGGTTGCCGAGATAATACGGTAGTTCGCTTGGTGTGGAACTAACCAATCAAGCTCTGACTTATCCATATTGTTCGCCGCTAAGGTGTCTTTAACTAGCTTAGAAAGCTGAGTTACCGCCACTTTAAATACTTCGTTGCCCGCCATGTGCAGCCATTTGTCTGCATCACCGCCGCGCTCTGGTACTTCTAGGCTTAGAAGCTCACCGTATTTACCATCAGAGTAAATATGAGTAGACAAAATACCTGGCTCTTCGCTTGCGCCTACAACCACCGCGCCTGCTGCATCACCAAATAGGATGATAGTAGAGCGGTCAGTCGGATCACAGGTTTTTGACAGTGCATCAGCACCAATTACCAAAACGTTCTTACACATGCCAGTCTTGATGTGTTGATCAGCAACAGACAGTGCGTAGACAAAACCAGAACACGCTGCAGCCAAATCAAACGCAGGGCAGCCTTTGATACCAAGCTTGCCTTGTACCTGACATGCCGAAGACGGGAATGTGTGGCTACTGCTGGTTGTCGCAACGATGATTAAATCAATCTCTTCTTTGTCGATACCTGCCATTTCAATGGCATTTTCAGCAGCGTAAAACGCCATATCAGCAACGGTTTCGTTTTCCGCTGAAATACGACGCTCTTTAATACCCGTTCTAGCAACGATCCACTCATCGCTAGTCTCTACCATTTTCTCTAAGTCTGCGTTAGTACGCACCTGAGATGGCAAGTAGCTGCCAGTACCTAAAATTTTGCTATACATGAAGACTAATAATGCCTCTCGAGTAAAACCGCTTCCAAACGATCGCTAATGCGGCTGGGGACTTGTCGTTTGACCTCGTGTACTGCTTCACCAATCGCGTTGACGACTGCAGACACATCAGCACTTCCATGACTTTTAATGACAATGCCGCGCAATCCTAACAAACTTGCGCCGTTATACTGGTCGGGGTTCAAGGTTTTTAATTCAGTAAATAGCTCAGAAAACAGCATTCTGGCTATCCAACCCTTTATTGTTGAAGCCATCATGCGCGTTTTTAGCTTATCAATAAAGAGCTGAGCCGTACCTTCGCACGTTTTTAAGCAGACATTGCCCACAAAACCATCACATACGACGACATCAGCAGCATCTTGAAGTAATTGATTACCTTCAATATAGCCTATGAAGTTCACAGACTGGGTATTAGACAACATTTCAGCGCATCGTTTTACAAGGTCATTGCCTTTAATTTCTTCTGCACCGATATTCAAGATAGCGACACGTGGTGCGCGACCTAAATGTTGTTCTGCTAATGCACTGCCCATGACAGCAAACTGAAAGAGTGAATCTGCGTCACTAGAAACGTTCGCCCCTAAATCAAGCATCCATGTGCGATTTCCGGATGCAGTAGGCAAAGCTGAAACCAATGCAGGCCTATCAATACCGGGAAGAAGCTTGAGTCTGAAACGGGATAAAGCCATCAGTGCGCCAGTGTTACCACCACTCACACAAGCATCAGCCTGTGATTCGGCAACCAGATCGATAGCGGCACGCATAGAGCTACCCTGACTATTACGTAAGGCTAGTGAAGGTTTTTCAGAATTGGAAATGACTCGATCACAATGCTGGATACTCAAACGAGAATCAGGCATTCGACCTAATGAAGATAATTGAGATGTGATCGCGTTTCGATCACCTATTAGAATGACTTTTAGCTCTGGGAAATACGACAGTGCCTGCACGGCGGCAGGCACTGTTACACGAGGACCGAAGTCCCCGCCCATTGCATCAAGCGCAACGGTTAGATTTTGCAAAGGTCAACCTTACTTGTTGATAACCTTTTTGCCGCGGTAGAAACCTTCGGCAGTCACGTTGTGACGTAGGTGAGTTTCACCTGAAGTTGCGTCTACAGAAAGTGCAGCTGTAGTTAGCGCATCGTGTGAACGACGCATGCCACGCATTGAACGTGATTTCTTGCTCTTTTGTACGGCCATTGACCCTACTCCTATGTAAATTCTTAAAGAAGCAATTACTTCTTTAAGCTTTTTAAAACATCAAATGGATTCGGCTTTTTGTCTTCCTCAATTTCTTCAGGAAGTTCACCAAACACCAAGTTATTTGAGTTAACGCTACATTTCGCATCGTCGTGCATTGCTATTTGTGGCAATCCAAGGATGAACTCGTCTTCAACTAATTGAATCAGGTCTAACTCACCGTACTCGTTCAGATCTACCAAATCGTACTCTTCCGGTGCTTCCTCTTCACTTTTCTCACTGTAAACAGGAGTATAAGTAAATTGGACATCGCACTCATGTGCGAAAACCTCATTACAACGTTGACACTCTAAATCGACTTCGACGTTAGCTTTACCAGAGATAACGACTAATCGTTGTTCATCAAGCCCAAATGACATTGAGACTTGCGCGTCACGTTTTACGCCTTCAGTTGCTTCAGTTAAACGCTTCAAAAGACTGACCTGGATGATACCATCCATATCGAGTCGTTTTTGAGCCGTTCTTGCCGGATCAACTGTACGCGGTATTTTTTCCTTTTGCATAGGGCGCGAATCTTATCTTCCAAATCGTGTTTAGTCAAAGGAAATGGCAAAAAAAATGTACTTTCCTGCCTTTCCTATTCAGAGCATTATGAATAGCAGGACAAGTTACGTTATCCTGAGATAAATGCTTCCTTGAATTGTAAATTAAAATGAGAAATTACCAACTAGTTTTAGCCTCTACATCACCATTTAGGCAAGAGATCCTCAAAAAACTACAGTTAAGCTTCATTACAGCCAAGCCAGACTGCGATGAAACGCCGCTTCCAGAAGAGACACCACAACAGTTAGTGATGCGTCTTGCTGAGACCAAAGCTAAGTCTTGTGTTGTGGAGCAACCTAGCTTAGTCATCGGTTCTGATCAGGTTTGTGTGATTGATGGAGAGATCATAGGTAAGCCTCACGCTCGAGAAAAAGCGATCGAGCAGTTATCTCGTCAAAGCGGCAAGAGCATTACTTTTTATACTGGGCTTTCGGTTTGGAACAACGAAACCAATGAAGCTGACACACGTCTCGACACCTTTGTAGTGCATTTCCGCGATTTAACTAAGCAACAGATCATTAGTTATGTTGAAAAAGAGCAGCCTTATTACTGCGCAGGTAGCTTTATGTGTGAAGGGTTAGGCATCGCGTTGTTTAAACAGATGGAAGGGAAAGACCCAAATACTTTGATCGGCTTACCGCTGATCGATCTAGTCGATATGTTAGAAGCGCAAGGAATGGGTGTACTATAACGGATACGCTCTCTTTGTTAGAGATTCCCTACTCCTTCCTTCGTCAGTCTAGGGAATGGCGGAACACGCAATTTTATCTAACCAACTAATGATATAGAGCGTGATTTTAAAAAGTCGTCATCCTCAAGAGCGAGGAACGAGCGACTTGGGGATCTTCTACAACAGATGAAAACAAAAAAGGTTGACGATATTCGTCAACCTTTCTCATTTATGGATACTGAAGAACAAATTTAGAGGCACTCTATACCTTCGTATCTCGTATCTTCTTAAAGCTTACGTAAACCAGTTAGGGCTTTCTCTAGCCTTCTTTCCATTGGCGCCGAGATATCCATCTTCTCTTCACTACCTGGGTGTGTGAACTTGATGTTTGCTGCATGTAGGAACAGACGATCAAGACCAACCTTACCCGTGTAAGCGTCAAAACGACGATCACCGTAGCGATCATCCCAAGCAATTGGGTGACCAGTATACTGAGCGTGCACACGAATTTGGTGTGTTCGGCCTGTAATTGGGCTTGCTTGAATCAACGTCGCCTCTTGGAATTTTTCTAAAACCTTAAAACGGGTTTCAGAAGCTTTACCATTCGGGTTAACTCGAACAATGCTGTTCACTTCATTTTTCAACAAAGGTGCGTTGACGACTTTGCAGCTGTTCTTCCATTCGCCCATAACTAAAGCGAAGTAGTATTTTTGAACCGTTTTTTCACGGAACTGTGCTTGAAGGTGTCTTAGCGCCGAGCGCTTCTTAGCAACAAGCAAAATGCCAGACGTATCTCTATCGATACGGTGCACTAATTCAAGAAAACGAGCATCAGGGCGAAGAGCACGTAATGCTTCAATCGCGCCAAATTTTAATCCGCTACCACCATGAACAGCAGTGCCAGACGGTTTGTTAAGAATTAGCATGTGATCATCTTCATAAATGATGCACTGTTCTAATTCTGAAACCTTGTTGAGTTTCGTGCTCGGCACGTTCTCTTCTGTTTTCTCTTCAATAGTAACCGGAGGGATACGAACTAAATCGCCAGCTTTTAGTTTGTACTCAGCCTTGATGCGTTTTTTATTTACGCGGACTTCGCCTTTACGCACGATTCGGTAAATCATGCTTTTCGGGATGTTTTTTAATTGGTTGCGTAAGAAGTTATCAATACGCTGACCAGCCATATCTTCGTCAATGTCGACGAATTGGACTTGGGTTCTAATTTCGCTCATTGCGCTATTATATCACTGTCACTTTTGATAATTGAGATTTTCTTAGCCCTATTCCGAACTTATTTATCCCTAATCCTTACCGATCTATCCCAAAATGGTCATTGAAGTTCTATATTTCTTTGATTCTTCGAACAAAAAAGCATCAAGATTCCTGCAAATTAAAATATCAATTGATAAATTATTTATAGACAGTGAGTTAGAGCTATCAAAACCCAAACAAAAACTGTTTTTTTTACAGCATTCCGACAAAGCAGATTGCTGTGTTTACCGACCGCTGCTATAGTTCACAGCTGCTATCAATGGTTTGACTATTATTTAAACAGCTAACCATTCATAAGCAAGTAAATGAGTAGATAACTCAGATTAGACAGTGCTGCAATCGGCGTAAGACACGGTCAACTGAGTTCCTTATCGCTCTACTCACGTACACTCATGTTGAGTATTCACCGCCACATCGCGGATCATAGGCTAAATCCCTATGATGACTGACGTGCCCCAGAGCATCCCTCTCCAGCCGGGAGGCTGCACCGATAAAGCCATGGGATCTGGCACCATGAGAAACGAAATAAAGCGATAAGAACAATGATGAAAATAAGAAAAGACAATGAGAACTTCTAAATGAAAAGAATGTTAATTAACGCAACTCAAAAAGAAGAGTTGCGTGTCGCTTTGGTTGATGGCCAACGACTGTTCGATCTAGATATCGAAAGTCCAGGTCACGAGTCAAAGAAAGCGAATATCTACAAAGGACGTATTACCCGTATTGAACCAAGCCTAGAAGCGGCATTCGTTGATTACGGCGCAGAACGTCACGGTTTCCTCCCTCTTAAAGAAATTGCCCGCGAATACTTCCCTGAAGGTTATACATACCAAGGCCGTCCTAGCATTAAAGAAGTGCTAAAAGAAGGCCAAGAAGTAATCGTACAAGTAGAGAAAGAAGAACGTGGTAGCAAAGGTGCTGCACTGACAACTTTCATCTCTTTGGCTGGTAGTTACTTAGTTCTTATGCCTAATAACCCTCGTGCTGGCGGTATTTCTCGTCGTATCGAAGGTGATGAACGCACTCAACTGAAAGCAGCATTAAGCACTCTTGAGCTTCCTCAAGGTATGGGCTTAATCGTGCGTACAGCGGGTGTTGGCAAAAGCGCAGAAGAGCTAGAGTGGGACCTGAATGTTCTATTGAACCATTGGGGCGCTATCAAGCAAGCTTCTGATTCAAATGCAGCTCCTTTCCTAATTCACCAAGAGAGTAACGTTATTGTTCGCGCAATTCGTGACTACCTACGTCGTGATATTGGCGAGATTCTAATCGACAGCAATACTATTTTTGAACGTGCACAAGCGCACATTCAATTAATACGCCCAGATTTCATGAATCGCGTTAAGAAATACGATGGTGAAGTGCCACTATTCAGCCATTACCAGATTGAAAGCCAGATCGAATCTGCTTTCCAACGTGAAGTTCGTCTTCCATCTGGTGGTTCTATCGTAATCGACCCAACAGAAGCACTGACTTCTATCGATATCAACTCTGCTCGTGCAACAAAGGGCGGCGATATTGAAGAAACAGCACTTAACACTAACCTAGAAGCTGCCGATGAAATTGCACGTCAATTACGTCTACGTGACCTAGGTGGTCTTGTTGTAATCGACTTTATCGATATGACCCCGGTTCGCCACCAACGCGAAGTAGAAAGCCGTCTACGTGATGCCGTTCGTTTAGATCGCGCACGTGTTCAGATTGGTCGTATTTCTCGCTTTGGTCTTCTAGAGATGTCTCGTCAACGTTTGAGCCCATCACTAGCAGAAGCAAGCCACCACATTTGTCCTCGTTGTACAGGTACTGGTGTTGTTCGTGATAACGAATCTCTAGCACTTTCTGTTCTACGTTTGATTGAAGAAGAAGCTCTAAAAGACAACACAGCACAAGTACTTGCTGTTGTGCCTGTTCCAATCGCTTCTTACCTTCTGAACGAAAAACGTCGCTCAGTAAACCACATCGAGAAGAACCAAGAAGTTAAGATCACTGTTGTTCCTAACTCAGACATGGAAACGCCGCATTTTGAGGTTATCCGTGTTCGTGAAGGTGAAGAGTTCGATCTACTATCTTACTTGCTGCCTAACAAGCTAGAAGCTCTAAAAGAAGCGGAAAGCAAAGAGCCTGCTGAACAGACTATTCGTCCTAAGAAGATCGAAGAACCTGCTCTGAAAGGCTTCGCAGCTCCTGCTCAATCAGCACCAACTCCTGCTCCAGCACCTAAAGCTGTAGAAGAGAAGAAAGCTGAACCAGCAGCGACTCAAGAACCAGGCCTAATTGGTCGTTTCTTCAAAGCTATCGGTAGCTTCTTATTTGGCTCTTCAACTCAAGAAGAGAAAAAAGAAGAAGAGAAGAAAGAAGAAGAAAAACCTAAAAACAATCGTAACAACGGCAACCGTCAACGCCGTGATCGTAACGATAACCGTCGTCGTAACCAACGTGGTGAGCGTGGCGAACAGCGTAACGACCGTGGTGAACGTGGTGACAATCGTAACGAAAACCGTGACAACAAACGCCGCCGTAAGCCAGCTCGTGATGAGAAGCCTGAAGAGCAAAAAGAAGCAGCTCCACAGCAAACTCGTCAGCCTCGCAAGCCTAAGCAAGACCGTCGCAACAAGCCACGTGATGAGCAGAAGCAACGCGAAGAGCAAGCACCATCTAAATTAGCAGAAGAAGGTCTACAGCTAGCAGCAGAAGCACAAGCTGGTAAACCGGAAGCGCCTAAGGCTAAACCTGAAGCGAAAGCAGCTAAGATTAAAGAGCGTCGTCAGCGTCGTAAACTGAACAAGCAAGTTCGTGTTAAAGACCAACAAGCTCAAGCTGAAGATAACGCTTCAAAAGAGCAGGTTGCTGCTAAAGAACTATCTGTTTCAAAAGAACAGTCAGTAGCTCAAGAGCAAAAAGTTGCGGAACAAGTAGAAGCAACTCAAGCGAATGCAGAGCAAACTGAACAGGAAGAGCCGAAACAACGTCGTAACCGTCGTTCTCCACGTCACCTACGTGCAAGTGGTCAACGTCGTCGTCGCGGTCGTGATCGTCGCCCTAACCCATTCCGCCTACGTAAAGGTGGTGTAGCTTCTCCAGAGATGGCTATGGGTAAAGTGATGCCTCGCTTCATTCCAAAACCTCACCACAAGCAGGCAAAGCCTGAAGTGGCTGAAGTTCAAGTAGCAGCTGAAGCTCAAACATCTGTTCAAGAGCAGAATGTTGCTCTAGAGACGGCACCACAAAGCAACGTATCAATGACTGGCGGCTTCGCATGTCCAGAGCTTGCAATGGGTAAAGTTATCATCCGTCGTGAAGATGCTGCTGTTGAAGCTCAAGTAGCTGAGACTCCTGCTGTAGTTGAAGCTCCTGCAGTCGTTGAAGAAGCACCAGTGGTTGTTGAAACCGCGAAAGTTGAAGCTCCAGTGATTGCAGAAGCGACGAAAGTTGAAGCGCCTGTTGTAGCAGAAGCTGTGCAAGCAGAAGCAACACCAGTTGTTGAAGCTGAAGCGCCTAAAACTGAAAGTGCAAAAGTTGAAGAAGCACCTGTTGTTAAAGCAGAAGCTCCTAAAGCGGCACCAAAGGCAGCTGTTGCTAAGAAGCAAGCCGGTTCACCAATGACTAAAGCTCCTGGTCCTCAAGAGATCAAAGAGATTGAAGTGATTGCAGCTCCGTTCCGCACTGAACGTTTTGTATCGAAAGGTGCAGGCAGTCAGGCAGCGTCGAACAAAGCTGGCGCGGCGATGACTAAGCCAAACTACTAGTGATTACTGATAGGTAATCGCGAGTAAATAGAATCAAAGGCTGCTTATTAAAGCAGCCTTTTTCATATCTACTAATCGAATAAAAATTAACAGATATATTACTCAAAGTTAGGTTCAACCTTGAACTTAATCACATTTTTGGGTAGCATTCGCGCACTTATCTTTTCGACACTTCGCTATTGCCGCTCTTTTCCATCACTGTTTGGCTACGCAATACACCCGTGTCGGTAAATCCATCTTAAGCATAGCTGAGCAAACATGTTCGAATTCCCACAATTTTCAAAGCACTCTGTAAAGAATGACGTGCTTTCAGGTCTTACAGTAGCCCTGGCTCTGGTACCTGAAGCTGTAGCATTCGCCTTTGTTGCTGGCGTTGACCCAATGGTTGGTCTTTATGCAGCATTCATCGTAGGTTTAATCACTTCTGTCTTTGGCGGCCGTCCAGGTATGATTTCTGGCGCAACCGGCGCAATGGCCGTTGTAATGGTGAGCCTAGTGGCAACCCATGGTGTTCAATACCTATTCGCAGCCGTTATGCTGGCTGGCCTTCTGCAAATTGCAGCAGGTGTATTTAAACTAGGTAAATTTATCCGTATCGTTCCACACCCAGTAATGATTGGTTTCGTGAACGGTTTGGCCATTGTTATCTTCCTAGCTCAGCTTGGTCAATTTAAAGCGCCAGACGTAACAGGTGCGTTGACTTGGCTACCAAGCGGTCAAATGACACTAATGCTAGGTCTAGTAGCCCTTACAATGGCTATCATCCACTTCCTACCTAAGCTAACAACAGCTGTACCATCTTCATTGGTTGCTATTGTTACAGTAACGGCTTTGGTTGTGGGTCTTGACCTTGAAACTCGCACTGTTGTCGACTTCCTGCGTACAATGTCTGGTGACGAAGCTGCTACGCTAGCGGGCTCTCTACCAACATTCTCTATTCCTGCTGTTCCGTTTTCTTTAGATACACTACAGATCATCCTGCCTTACGCAATTATCCTTGCGGCTATCGGCCTGATTGAATCTCTGCTGACACTGACAGTACTAGACGAAATGACAAACACTCGTGGTCAATCTAACCGTGAATGTGTTGGTCAAGGTATGGCTAACGTAACGTGTTCTGTATTCGGTGCGATGGGTGGTTGTGCGATGATCGGTCAATCGATGATCAACGTAAACTCAGGTGGTCGTGGTCGTCTTTCAGGTATCGTCGCCGCAGTTGCACTACTGATGTTCATCCTGTTCGGTTCTGCACTGATTGAAATGATTCCTCTAGCAGCACTTGTGGGCGTAATGTTCATGGTTGTTATCGGCACATTTGAATGGGCAACCTTCAAGCTTGCGCGTCGCGTTCCTAAACAAGACTTCTTCGTTATCGTTCTTGTTACCGTAGTAACAGTACTGACTGATCTTGCTGTGGCAGTAGGTGTTGGTGTTGTCGCTTCTGCGCTAATGTTTGCTTGGCAACATGCTAAACACATCTACGCAGATACATCAGTAAACGCTGAAGGCTCAAAAGAGTACAAAGTTAACGGCCCAATCTTCTTTGGTTCAACGGCTAACTTCCTAGAGTTGTTTGACGCATACAACGATCCACAAGATGTAATCGTTGATTTCGCAAACTCACGCGTGACTGACCACTCTGCAATTGAAGCGATCGACACGATTGCTGACCGTTACGCGGCGCTAGGTAAAACACTTCACCTTCGCCACCTAAGCCAAGACTGTGTTGCTATGCTGCACAAAGCAGGTAGCTTAGTTGAAGCGAACGTTGCAGAAGACCCAATCTACAAAGTAATGTCTAAGTAATCTTAGCTGTAGCTTTAAGTTAGATTTAGAGAGGCCGACATTCAATGTCGGCCTTTTATACCTATCGGTCAGCCCTTACGCTGATAACAAAACGACGTACATTGTTCCTACACTACATCGAACGCAGTATCGCTTCGCTAGACTCTTCGATTAAATCCAACACCAATTCAAAACCATTTCCCTCACCATAATACGGATCGGGGATCTCTTGATATTGTGACTCTCCAAAGCTCAAAAATAATGCGAGCTTGTATTGGAGGTGAACTGGGCATTGGCTCATTAAGTCGTCTAAATTCGCCCTATCGGCCGCGAGTATCAGGTCAAATTCTTCGAAGTCATTATCTACCACTTTACGAGAAGTAATCCCCTTAAAGCCGTAGCCTCGCTTCTCTCCTGCAGATTTGGATCGCGAGTCTGGCGGGTTGCCTTGATGAAAACCAATCGTCCCCGCAGAGTCGACCACAACATCAATATCCAGCTGTTGCGCTTTCTTCCTTAGCACCGCTTCACCTGTTGGCGAGCGGCAAATATTCCCCATACAAACTACGAGTATCTTTTTCATCCCTAATCACCTGTTCTTCCGATGGTTTTTGCTATCGTTAAGTTAGGCTATGATAGACGCAATCACAACTTAAAAGGATTTGTTATGTCGACTGAAGACAACAAAGAACAACGCCACAAAGCAAGACAACAGAAAGTAAAAGAACAAGTCGATGCACGTGTCGCTGCAGCACAAGAAGTAAAAGGCCTATTGCTGGTCATCACGGGTAACGGTAAAGGTAAATCAACATCCGGTTTTGGTACGATTACACGTGCAGTTGGTCATGGTAAGAAATGCGCCGTTGCTCAGTTTGTTAAAGGTACCTGGGATAACGGCGAAAAAAACGTTCTGCAAAAGCTTGATGTCGAGTTCCAAGTCATGGGCACAGGCTTTACTTGGGAAACTCAGAACAAAGCGCAAGATATTGAAGCTGCGCAGCGTGTATGGAAAGAGTGCCAACGCATGCTGGCTGATGAGTCGATCGATGTGATTCTGTTTGATGAACTGACTTACATGGTTAGCTACGGTTACATCGAACTCGATGAAGTGGTTGAGGCGTTGAATAACCGCCCGAAGATGCAGTCTGTCATCATTACAGGTCGTGGCGCGCACCGTACTCTTACTGAGATAGCAGATACAGTATCTGAAGTTCGCAATGTGAAACACGCTTTTGAATCTGGTGTTAAAGCGCTACAAGGCGTTGACTGGTAATCACCTTCAACCAGAGATCCCCGACTCGGTCATTCTTCCCTCTCGAGGATGACGACCACTAGGCCGTTACGCTCTTGAACAAAGGACGACGGCCTATCGTCATTCCCTAGAGCGAGGGACGAGTGTCATAGGGAATCTCTCTTGAGTATTATCGAGCCAAAAATAAAAAGCGCCATTCCTACAACAGGAGTGGCGCTTTGTTCATTTTTAAATGAGATGAAGACTAGTTAAACAAACCTTTTAGTAGACCGTTTACTGCGTCTCTTGTTTTCTCATCTTTGATCTTGTCACCGTACTTTTCGTCTAACTTTTCTAAACCACGATCAATTTCTTTCTGTGCTTTCTGTTTCAATACATCATCAAAAACAAGTGCAAATTTCGGGGCTGCCCACTGACCTGTTACCTTAATTGGGATAGTCACATCTTTCAGGTCGTCGATGCTCTTACCGCCCTGACCTTCAAGTGAACCCACAATTGATGTACGCACAAGGAAGTCGACCGTTTCATTGATGAAGTTTGCTTTACCTTGACCTGTCACACGTAACAGTGGCGACTGTGCTGATAAGTCGTTAGTTGAAACCCAACCTTTATCCACTTTCAGCGTCGCTTTCATTGCACTGAAGTCCGTTTTTTGAGCTTCATTTGTGCTTTCAACTTTCTCGCCCTTGATCTTAGCGTAGTTTTCTCGAATCAGTTGAGCTACGTTGATGCCGTTAACTGCACCATCTTCAAAGTTAATCGCGATAGTACCGACTAGGTTTTTCTTGATACCCGTCGGAGTTAGACTCTTACCTTTCACGTTGACATCAATATTACCGGTACCTTCCAGCATATCGTTATCTGCAACATCAACCAGTAACGGTTGTACTTTCACGCCTTTGATTTTCTTCTTAGCCGTGTAAGTCGCTGGTGTTTTACGAGCGTCTAACTTTGCAGTAGCAGAAATAGAACCTTGGTAAAGATTCGAGGTGAATGAGGTTAGCTCTGCGATACCACGGTTAACCGAAAATGCGGTTTTAACATTCTGCATCTTCGCGTTGTTCGCCTTGAACTTATCAATCGTGATGTCACCTTTCACGTCTAACGTTTTCAGAGCCGACAGATCAGGTTCCACTTCTTTAGCTGGATCTGAACTACCAGAACTTGACGTTGAACCACCAGCAGAACCAGAAGGCGCTGTGCTCGCTGTTTCTGTTGTATTGCCTAAGCCTAAGAATTCATCTAAATCAATATTCGGGCTATGAAGAGAGAAACGAACCTTTGGTATTTCAGATAGGATTACGTCTGCTTTACCGTCTAATGCAATAGCGTTAGCTTGTAGCTTCTCTAACACAAAGCTCAGGTGGCTCTTGTTAAGATCGAAGCTTAAGTCAGACAGCATGTCGACTTTCATTGGAGACTGAGGAAGCGTGTCGCCTTTGAATGTTGAGTCTAACGTTAACTTGTTCAGCGTTACTTTTGAAATCGCGCTATCAACAGTAAGTTCACCGCCACCTTTAAGATCAAGGTCAAGGCCAGCTGCATTACCGATTACAGCGTAAGTCAGTTGGTTTACCTTATCGAACTCAAACGTATTCAAGCCAATTTTTGCTGACTCAATCGACGTCGCTGGATCATTGAACTTAGCGTTTAAGTCGATATTACGAAGTGCGTAACTTGCAAAGCCTTCAGCTAATTTGAATTCTGCACTGCCTTGTGCAGAGAACTTCTGTTGATTGTTCTCACCAGAAGCCGCAAATGTCGCGGTTGTCCATGTATCAACGGCAAACTCAGAAAGATTCAAAGACACATCGTATAGCTTAGTGAATGAACCCGCTTGCTTGTCGTCCATTTCAAACAATGCGTTTGATACAGTTACGCCTGCAAGGTTGATCGTCCAACCCGATGCGTCTGTGGTAGTTTGCTCTTGAGGGGCAGGCGCTGATTCAGAACTTGTGCCTGCTGCAGGCTCAGATTCTTGAGGCGCTGACGCTTGCGTTAGTGCATCAATGTTCTTGCGACCATCTTTAAGCGTTTCTAAATAGAATTCTGCACCATCTAGAGTAATGTTGCCGATCTCTAGTTGGTTGCTAAATAGCGGAGTAACCGAAACGTCAACGCCAACGGTATCAACCTTAAATAGGTTAGGTTGCGTAAAACCTTCAGGGTTGCGTAATTCAGTTTGACCAAGTTCAAAGCCAATGGATGGGAAGAATTGCCAGCTGATATCACCCTCGATCACTAGCTCTAGGCCTGTGTGTTTTTGGGCTTGTTCGACAATTAATGGCTTAAATTGGTTGGGATTCACTAACAGCACTAGTGCCAGAATTGCTGCAACGACAACAAACACTGGTACAGCTATGAAAATGAGTAGTTTCTTCATCCGCATATTCCTTGCTTAGATTCCAAAAGAAAGTGGCACTATAAAAGTGCCACTGATTCGGTAAAAAATAAAGCCAAGTGAGTCACTTAGGCAAAATTTTATTCGATTAAGACTTCAACAACTTCGCAATGTGCGCTTTTAGCACATCAATCGCAATACGGTTTTTACCACCACGAGGAACGATGATGTCTGCATGTTGTTTTGAAGGCTCGATAAACTGCATGAACATTGGACGTACTGTTTCTTGGTATTGCTTAAGTACAGTGTCCATTGTACGACCACGCTCTTCTACATCACGCTTAACACGGCGTAATAGACAGATGTCTAATGGTGTATCCATAAACACACTTGCGTGCATTAGTTTACGAAGACGCGGGTCTGTTAGAAGCAGAATACCCTCTAAAATGATCACTTTCTTTGGAGTAAGTGTAGTCGTTTCAGAAGTACGTGTGTGCTCTGTGTAGCTGTATTCAGGAACTTCTACGGCGTTGCCACTCATTAGCTGCTGTAGATGTTCACATAAAAGATCATGATCTAGTGCATTTGGGTGATCGTAGTTAGTTTTAACACGCTCTTCCATACTCAAGTGGCTTTGGTCGCTGTAATAGCAATCTTCCGTGATAACACCAATTTGATGGTCGCCTACTTTTTCGCGCAATTCATTATAAATTGTACTAGCAATCAGACTTTTTCCTGAAGCTGAAGCGCCAGCGATACCTACGATGACACATTGATTATTATCAGACATTAATTTTGCACCCGATATGGTTTGGTGGTGGGAAGAGATAAACCGCCTGATTATAGGGGCTAAAGCACATAGATTCTAGTCGCCATTTTAGCTAATTGCAGTCAAATTGATGATATCAATGCATTTAATGAATGCAATCGTTTGCTTTCAAATAACTTGCCTACAACTATTTGCACAACCCCAATGGCTATCAGCCTAAATCCAACCGCTATTTATCTAATCCAACATGATTAACACAACTTTTTGATTATCTTTCGCTATTCAACCAAAGAAAAGTTAATCGCTTCTGGTCTCGCCTTGCCGGTCCAGAACATCTTCGCAGCCACATTCTCTGCAAGCTCTAAGTAGTGACGTGTATGTTCACTATCTGGACGACGAATCACCGTCGGGCAACCTGCATCGATATCTTCTCGCACATCAATATGAAGAGGGATCTGTGCCAAAATATCGAGGTAAAACTCTTCTGACATAGCTTCGGCACCACCAGCACCAAAGATATGCTCTTTCTCACCACAGTGACTACAAATATGATAGCTCATGTTTTCAACTAAGCCTGCGACTGGCACACTCACCTTATCAAACATCGCTACGCCTTTACGTGCATCCGCTAGCGCCAAATCTTGAGGAGTGGTCACCACTACAGCCCCGGTCACTGGGATCTGTTGCGATAACGTCAGCTGAATATCGCCCGTGCCCGGTGGCATATCAATAACTAGATAATCCAACTCTGGCCATACGGTTTCGTTAACAAGCTGACCTAAAGCCTTGGCCGCCATTGGACCGCGCCAAATCGCAGCGTCATCTTTCGACACAAGATAACCGATAGAGTGAGTGAAAATACCGTGCGCTTCGATTGGCATCATCCACTTGTTATTCTGGACTTCTGGTTTCGCATCTAATTGGCCAAGCATCATAGGTACAGAAGGACCATAGATATCCGCATCCAACAAACCCACTTTTGAACCAGACTTAGATAAAGCCAAAGCAAGGTTGACTGAAGTGGTCGATTTACCCACCCCACCCTTTGCAGATGTCACGGCGATGATGTTCTTCACCCCCTTCAATGGTGTCGCAACCGTGGTTTCTAACGCAGACGGCTTCACCTTCACTTCAAACTGAAAAGCGCTAACAAGCTGTTGTTCAATCTGAGAGTGAATCCACTGTTCCAATTCAACCGCAAGCTGATTAGCGGCAAAAGGTAAGGTGATAACAAATGATCCACGCGGATCAACCGATACAATATTTTGGTGTAGCGCCCACTCTGGGATGAGGATTGGTGACTCGAACTCATTCAACCATGAACAGAAATCTTGCTTAGAAGTAAAGTTACGCATTGGGACTCCTTTTTTTATTTATGCTATCACCCACGAGATGAAGACTGAACCCCTAAAAAACTAGGGGAATCCTTAGTCTGATACCTTGGCGTATCACACGTTATAAAGTAGTATTACCTCTCAAATTTATACCTATCAAAAAAGCGAATTATTAAGTATGGCAACTGATCCAAGACAACTTTTGGTAACTTGTGCGCTTCCGTACGCTAACGGCTCTATTCACCTTGGCCATATGCTTGAGCATATCCAAGCTGATATCTGGGTTCGATACCAGCGTCTACGTGGCAACACTGTAAACTTCATCTGTGCTGACGATGCTCACGGCACGCCAATTATGCTTAAAGCTCAACAGATGGGTATCACGCCAGAAGAGATGATCGCTGCTGTTAGTGAAGAGCACCAAAAAGACTTCGCTGGCTTTGATATCAGCTTTGATAACTACCACAGCACACACAGCGAAGAGAACCGTGAACTGGCTTCTCACATCTACTTAGAACTTAAAAAGAACGGCTTCATTTCTAGCCGCACTATTTCTCAGCTTTTCGATCCTGAGAAAGAGATGTTCCTACCAGACCGCTTCGTAAAAGGTACTTGCCCTAAGTGTAAGTCAGAAGACCAGTATGGTGATAACTGTGATAACTGTGGTGAGACATACAGCCCAACTGAGCTAATTAACCCTAAATCAGCGGTTTCTGGCGCAACTCCAGTAATGAAAGACTCTGAGCACTTCTTCTTCGACCTACCTCAGTTCGAAAGCATGCTTAAAGAGTGGACTCGTTCTGGCTCTCTACAGAATGAAACTGCAAACAAAATGCAGGAATGGTTTGAGTCTGGTCTGCAACAGTGGGATATCTCACGTGATGCACCTTACTTCGGCTTTGAAATCCCAGGCGAAAAAGACAAGTTCTTCTACGTATGGCTAGACGCACCTGTTGGCTACATGGCTTCTTTCAAGAACCTATGTGACAAACGTGACGATCTAAACTTCGATGAATACTGGAAGAAAGACAGCACAACTGAGCTTTACCACTTCATCGGTAAAGACATTGTTTACTTCCACAGCCTATTCTGGCCAGCAATGCTAGACGGCGCAGGTTTCCGTAAGCCAAACAACGTATTCGTACACGGCTACGTAACAGTGAACGGTGCGAAGATGTCTAAGTCGAAAGGCACATTCATCAAAGCAAGCACGTACCTAAACCACCTAGACCCTGAGTGTCTACGTTACTACTACGCTGCGAAACTAAACAGCCGCATCGATGACTTAGATCTTAACCTTGAAGACTTCACTCAACGTGTAAACGCTGACGTAGTAAACAAGATTGTTAACCTAGCTTCTCGTAACGCTGGCTTCATTACTAAGCGTTTTGAAGGCAAGCTAGCTGCTGAATTTGCAGAGCCTGAGCTATACAACGAATTCGTTGCTGCTGCTGAGCGTATCGGTGAGCTATACGAAACTCGTGAATTCAGCCGTGCTATCCGTGAAATCACTGCACTAGCGGATAAAGCTAACCAGTACATCGACGAAAAAGCACCTTGGGTTCTTGCAAAAGAAGAAGGCAAAGAAGCTGAGCTTCAACAAGTTTCTTCTGTAGGTATTAACCTATTCCGCGTACTGATGGCTTACCTGAAACCAGTGATGCCAGAGCTTGCAGCTCGCACTGAAGCTTTCCTAAACGAAGAGCTAACGTGGGAAGCGATTGCTACTCCGCTAACTGATCACGAGATCACTAAGTTCAAAGCGCTATTCAACCGCATTGACCCTAAGAAAGTGGAAGCAATGGTTGAGTCTTCTAAAGAAGATGCAGCCGCTGAAGCAGCAGCGAAAGAAAAAGCAGAAGCTGAAAAAGAGCAAGCAAGCCAAACTGAGCTAGACAAAGAGCCAATCGCAGACGAGATTGAGTTCGATGCCTTTGCAGCAGTAGACATGCGTATCGCTCGTATCATCTCTTGTGAAGAAGTACCAAAAGCGAACAAACTACTGAAGTTCCAACTAGACATCGGTGGTGAGACTCGCCAAGTATTCTCTGGTATCAAATCAGCATACAAACCTGAAGAGCTAGAAGGCAAGCTAACTGTAATGGTAGCAAACCTAAAACCTCGTAAGATGAAGTTTGGTATGTCTGAAGGCATGATCCTAGCAGCGGGCCCTGGCGGCAGCGACCTATGGATCCTTGAGCCACACGAAGGTGCTCAACCTGGTATGCGTGTAATGTAATTCTGACTCCAGTCAGATAACAAGCACCCATCACTAAATCCCTAATGCATTTTTGACTTGAAAGAGTTAATCAGCATTGGGGATTTTTTATATCTACCGAAAATTAGCGTTCTCTGTTAGAGTCGCCGTCAACTATGCTATGTAGAGTAGAAATTGGTTCGTCGACAAAAATAGGCTAAACCAACACCTCTTTACTCTAAAACCCTTTTTAGGAATCCCCAGTGACTAACAACGAAATCTTGCGTCGTATTCAACACGCACTAAACCTTAAAAATGCACAAATCATCAAAGCTATCGAACAAGCTGATGTGACTGTTGCTCATGACCAAGTGATTAACTGGCTAAAAGATGACAACGACAAGTCATGCTCTAAGATGAAAGATAAAGAGTTAGCGGTATTCCTAAATGGTTTCATCAACCTTAAGCGTGGCAAAAAAGAAGGCGAGCAACCTAAACCTGAAGTTGCACTGACGAACAACATGATCTTCATGAAGCTTCGTATCGCATTAAACATGAAAGCAGAAGATGTTTTGGACGTACTAGAAGTGGTTGGCATTAGCTTGAGCAAGTACGAAATCGGCGCTTACTTCCGCAAGCCAGAAAACAAAAACTACAAAGTGTGTGAAGACCAACTACTTTGCGATTTTCTAAACGGTGTGCAATTTACCAACCGTCCAGACTCAGAAGAGTTTACGGGTTAAGTTACTACTCCTAGATAAATTTTAAGTTGCTACACATAGATAAATTACTCGTCATAGGTAAGTAACTGACCCACTGATAATTTTCTAGTAACGACAGATAAATAAAAAGCGGCGAGATAATTGAATTATCTCGCCGCTTTTTCGTTTTCTTTACGTCACTGACTAAACAGGAACAACAATAGTAAACCTATGGCTTAGCTGTCGTCTTCAGTGAAGTTCGTCGGCAATGTCGTTTTCATTTCATTCCAAACTTGTGCACTTGCGATACCGTAGTTACGAATCACTAATGGCAAAGTTTCGCGCTCGCCACTTTCACAGATAATGAACAACTCTTTATAAAAGTCCATCGCTAAACGTCGTGCTTCTGGGTTAGAGAAGTAGTAGCTACCGATACGGTCATAAAGTTTACGCACACCGTTAAAGATCAGGCCGTAAATCTGGTTGCCTGAGTGGAATGCCAAACGTTGGAAAAGCATGTAATCATAGAAGTTGAAAGTCTTCGCGATTAAGATCGTCTGACGTTTCGCTTCATCTTTTTCTGAATCTTCTTTTACCGCTTGTTTGATCTTGTCAGCGTATGGCGACGATTCTAGGAACTCATCCCAAGTTGGTGCCGCAAGTAGCGCTTCACAAGATTCAATCACGTTACTGATAGTACGCTCTGAAGCTTCTTTGTTTGCTTTGAATGCATAACGCATAAAGATCGGGCTAATATTAGTACGAGCAGCAAGCAGGTCTTCTACCATTTTGCTTGCGTTATCAACGTCCAACGTCATTAGCGTATCAAGGATATGAAGACCTGAGGTTTCCATAAACTGGTTAACTTTAGTTGGTTTGCCATGTTGGATTGTCAACCAACCATCACGAGCAAGACGTTGTAGTACTTCACGAAGCGTAGTACGTGTAACACCAATCAGCTCAGAAAGCTCACGCTCTGCGGGCAAGATAGAACCTGGAGGGAAACGGCCATTCCAAATACTTTCAATGATATACTTCTCTGCAAATCCTGCCGGGCTCTTCGCCTTAATGACCATCTACACTTCAATCCAATTTAATTATTCTGTTCTAATTTACTCATCATACCACTAGTTCACACCTAGCGGAAACACCCTCAAAAATTTTACTCACCCTAAACACCGTTAGAGTTATAACTCTAAAGTTCAGCACACGTTTGCACCTCAGGTTTGTAAAGCAAGCGACTCTAAACCACCATTTAAACAAACCGTTAACACAACAATTTTTCTTTAAAATCAATGGGATTGGTCATATTTTTAAAGCTATTAATTTGCAATATTAAGTTGTAATAATCATATATAAGCCGTCGTTATTCTGTAATTTTCAATCATTTCGCTGAAATATTGATTCTAGTCGGTTTTTATCACATTTTAAGTGGTATGCTTGCGCTACTTTGATCGCGTTTCTCAACAAAAAAGAGGTATTTTTAGGGCTACAGGGCTTTTCCTGTTGACTAAATGTTATCTAAGAGTAAAGTTGCGCTCAAAAATAAGCAGTGCTTGAGTTTCTAAGGGAGTGACTTGGCAAGACCACAGAACATTACATGGAATGTAGTTTTTCTAAGTCACTGTTAGTTATAGTTTTTAACAATTTCTATAGCTCGATTCTCAAAATGTTGTATTGCTTGTCTATTCATAATCAACATAAAAGAGTATTAACATGCCGATGTCTCTCGGAAACGCTTTTATCAAGAACTTCCTTGGTAAAGCTCCTGATTGGTATAAACTTGCCATCATTTCCTTTTTAATCATCAACCCGTTTGTTTTCTTCCTAGTTGACCCATTTGTTGCGGGCTGGCTATTGGTGGTTGAGTTTATTTTCACTCTAGCTATGGCTCTCAAATGCTACCCACTTCAACCGGGTGGTCTATTAGCTATTCAAGCAGTCGCCATTGGCATGACCAAACCAGAAATGGTTTATCACGAGCTGCAAGCAAACCTTCCTGTATTACTCTTGCTCGTATTCATGGTTGCTGGCATTTACTTCATGAAAGAACTGCTTTTGTTCATTTTCACGAAGATCTTGCTTGGCATCCAATCTAAAATTTTACTCTCCGTTGCCTTCTGTGTTGCTGCCGCTTTCTTATCAGCATTCCTAGATGCACTAACAGTAATCGCCGTAGTTATTAGCGTTGCGGTCGGCTTCTACTCTATCTACCACAAGGTTGCATCAGGCAAGGGCACAACGTCTTCGCACGATCATACTCATGATGAAGAGATCTCAGAGCTAACTCGTGATGACCTAGAAAACTACCGTGCTTTCCTACGTTCACTGCTAATGCACGCTGGTGTGGGTACAGCACTGGGTGGTGTAATGACCATGGTAGGAGAACCACAAAACTTGGTAATTGCTAAGCAAGCAGGTTGGGAGTTCGGTGAATTTATCATCCGTATGCTGCCAGTAACACTACCTGTTTTCTTCTGCGGTATTTTAACTTGTGCACTTGTCGAGAAATTCAAAGTGTTTGGTTACGGTGCTCAACTACCAATGAATGTTCGCCAAATCTTAGTTGAGTTTGACAACAAAGAACGTGCAAACCGCACAAAGCAAGACGTAGCAAAACTATGGGTTCAAAGTGCAATCGCAGTTTGGCTTATCGTCGGCCTTGCACTTCACGTTGCTGAAGTAGGTTTGATTGGCCTGTCTGTGATCATCTTAGCTACAGCATTTACGGGTGTTATTGAAGAACACTCTATGGGTAAAGCCTTTGAAGAAGCGCTGCCATTTACTGCACTTCTTGCCGTTTTCTTCGCTGTTGTTGCTGTGATCATCGACCAAGCTCTATTTAAGCCAGTCATCGATGCAGTACTTCACGTTGAAGATAAAGGCGCACAGCTCGCACTCTTCTATATTGCCAACGGTATTTTATCGATGGTTTCAGATAACGTGTTCGTCGGTACGGTTTACATTAACGAAGTGAAAACTGCACTGGTTGAAGGCATCATCACTCGTGATCAGTTCGACCTACTTGCTGTTGCTATCAACACTGGTACTAACCTACCTTCTGTTGCAACGCCAAACGGCCAGGCTGCATTCCTATTCCTATTAACATCAGCACTTGCTCCGTTAATTAGATTGTCTTACGGTCGCATGGTTATCATGGCGTTGCCATACACCATCGTATTGGCACTGGTTGGCCTTGCTGGTATCGTGTTCTTTGTTGAGCCGATGACCGCTTGGTTCTACGATGCAGGTTGGATCATTCAGCGTACTGGTGAGGTTGTCGCTCCAGTTATCTCTGGTGGTCACTAATCCGATTTTGTGTTGCGAAACACAATAAGTGTATCTAACTAATCAAAAATATTAGTTGATTAGGAAACTTATCCAAGATAAAAAGCTCTGAGTAATCAGGGCTTTTTTATTTTATAGACAGGATTCAATTCGTGAACTTTTTAGCAATGATCAAAGACTTCTCTAAGGGACGTTTATCTTGGCTTTTACTGCTGGCTTTTATTGTCTTTTTTGAAGCGTGCGCTCTCTTCTTCCAACACGTGATGATGCTTGGTCCTTGCGTGATGTGTATCTATGAGCGCGTTGCTATGCTCGCTATCGGTGTTGCCGCCATGATTGGTGCGATTGCCCCGAATAACCCAATATCACGCTGGTTAGGCCTTGCTAGCTGGGGATTTGGCGCATACAAAGGTTTGATGCTTGCTTTAGAGCACGTCGATTACCAGTTCAATCCGTCCCCTTTCGCAACCTGCGACTTATTCGTAACCTTCCCTAGCTGGGCGCCTTTAAACCAATGGGCTCCGTGGATGTTTGAGGCTTACGGCGATTGCAGCAAGGTTGTGTGGCAGTTCTTCGATCTTTCTATGCCTCAGTGGCTAGTAATTATCTTTGCAGGTAACTTGGTTGCTTTCGGTATTGTGGTTATTTCTCAATTTGTGAAGTCGAAAAAGGACTTGCAGTAAGCCGTTGACACTTGGACAACAAAAAAGTCGACCACGAGGTCGACTTTTTTATTACTTAAGCTTTTGAACATATTAAGAGAGTCTGTTATTCACACAAACTAAGTTGCTCAACAAGCCGTGATTAGCTGCTTTTACCGCAGCATTGTTTAAACTTCTTGCCGCTTTCACAAGGGCAAAGGTCGTTTCGACCAATATCTTTAAACGGGTTCACGCTCTGGGACTTATTGCCCAACATAGCTTCATCCGCTGCCATTGCCACTTCTGAGATCATCAGATCGACTTGACCCACTAAATCGGCAAGCGATGGTGGGTTAGTAAGCCCTGCAGCGATCATTTGTTGTTGAGTTTGCTCTTCATCAATCGCAAGCATCAAGGTGGTTAAGAGCGCTTGCAACATGCGCAGAGTACCATCCGCGACTGTCACGCTCTGCCACTGCTCTTCCACTGTTGGCCAAACCATCATGAAGCCTTCAGAAAAATCAGCGAACTGTTCGTTAAAGTCACCTTCAGCCAGTACTTCTGTTAATAGGTATTCATTACGCTGAATCAGGTTGTGCTGGCGATTAATCTGTTCTGTCACCGTTGTTACCAGCTCTTTACCCGCTTCAGGCGCAACGATAACCAGCCACTCTTCTGGATCGAGTGGTTTGGTCGCTAAGTTAGAGGCAAGGATTGCACCTTCCATAAACTGCGGAGTAATGTCAGTGATTGATTCTGGTAGGCTTAATAATTGATATGTCATGAAAGCTCTGGATATTGGGCATTTTCGATATTATAACGCCATCCTCCCAAAGATGTCGCTATTAAGAGACGAAACCATCATTAAGACATGCACCACACTCATAGTGACAATTCTGTAAGCACACCGTACAATCACGCCTCGAATTTTTCGGTTCATTCAGTTTTGGTAAAGCAACATGCGCGTAATACTTGGCCCTATGGAGGGCGTTCTAGACCACCTAATGCGTGAAATTCTCACAGAGATTAATGATTACGATCTCTGTGTGACAGAGTTTGTGCGCGTCGTAGATCAACTTCTTCCCCCGCATGTGTTCCACCGTATTTGCCCTGAGCTACATCAAGGCTCTCAGACCATGGCTGGTGTGCCAATCCATCTGCAACTTCTAGGGCAACACCCAAATTGGATGGCCGAGAATGCTTTTCAAGCTGCTAGCTTAGGCGCGAAAGGGATCGATCTTAATTTTGGTTGCCCAGCAAAAGCGGTCAACAAAAGTAATGGTGGCGCTTCATTGCTAAAAGAGCCAGAGCTCATCTATCAAGTGGTGAACGCCTGTCGAGAAGCGGTACCGGCACACATTCCTGTGTCCGCAAAGATTCGATTAGGTTGGGAGCATCCGGAAGAGTGCTTTGAAATCGTCGATGCCATCGAACAAGCCAAAGCTGACGAACTCACCGTGCATGCAAGAACCAAAGTTGGCGGCTATAAAGCCAGCGAAATCAAATGGGACTTCATCAATCAAATAAGAGAAAAAACATCTCTGCCGTTGATTGCTAATGGGGAGATCTGGAACTATCAAGATGGTCAAGATTGCATAGAAGCAACAGGCGTCGATTCATTAATGGTCTGCCGTGGTGCTTTCAATATTCCAAACCTTGGTAACGTCGTTAAGCACAACCACCAGAAAATGCCGTGGGATAAAGTCATTGAACTTTTGCTGCGCTATTCAGAGTTTCAAATTAAAGGGGACAAAGGCATGTACTACCCCAATAGAGTGAAGCAGTGGTTTGTTTATCTAAGTAAAGGCTACCCTGAAGCGAACGAACTGTTTAAAGAAATTCGTACTTTCAAAAAGGCGCCACCGATTGTAGAACGCCTTCAGCGTTATCAAGAAGAACGCCGCCAACCTGTTTAAGATTATGTTTAGGGTTAAATACCCAACGCTACAAACGTGTTTACCGGTGCAAATAAGCTTTGCTTGGTAGACACGTTCGCTCTTCCCTCTTTCATTTTCATTCTCATTTTCATACAAAGCATCGATTCAATAACGTGGTTAAAATTTAAGACGGTCTTTGCCCGTCGTCTTAGCCACGTACAGCTTTTCATCGGCGTACTTAAATATCTCATCGAAGTTAAGTTTACTTTGCTCAGTTTCAACAATGCAGACACCGCCAGACACCGTAAATCCATTTGGAATAATGTCGGCTGAAGTGGAACAAATCGCATTCTTCACTCGCTCTAATGTTCTCATCAAAGTTTCACGATCTTCGCCTTTCATATAAACGACAAACTCTTCACCGCCAAACCGTGCTGCAACGTCACTGCTTCGAATACTGTTGCTGATCTGACGCGACATATAACGAATCACATCATCCCCCTTATCGTGGCCGTAGGTGTCGTTAATTGACTTAAAATCATCAATATCGAAGACGGTTAATGCAAACAGTTGATCGTGCTCTACACTGCGCCAGAACGCTTCTAAGCCACGACGATTCAATAACCCTGTCATAGGGTCTTTGGCTGCGAGATCTTTGAAGTAACCACGTTCAATATTGGAATTGACGTAGAAGAAGATGGTTACTGAGAACAGATACACAATGATGGCAACAATAAGGCTGTCTTTCTCGTAGACGAAAAAGTGCTCAACCTCTTTCGCGATGTCTAATTTGTAATACATCGCATGGTGAGACGAGACACCATCCAGTTTGATCTCGTGATAAAAAGCCGCAGAATCTACCGGAGTCGCTAAAGTGGTATCAATGATATCGATCCGACCTGCAAGATGCTCATTCGAGTTTGCGAGCAGCTTGTCAGCATTAATATCCACCGACAGCATCCCTTGGTGAACGCCTTTATGGAATACAGGGATCGTCATACTGATTATACGGTCAAGGGAATCAAAACGATAACCAGGGCCTGAAAGGGTAAGTTGGTCAGGGTTGTTGGCTGTTTTCTGCCAATAAGGACGACTCTTTATGGTCGAGAGTAACTCTTTGCTCAGCCCTTTGGCAAAACCTTCAGGTGAAGAGATCACATAGCCGCTCGTATCAATAAAGTGCACGCCGGCATGGTATTCATCAAGCTGGGATAAAAATGAAAGAATAGGAGCTAACGCTATTTTTTCTGACGCGCTCTTATAACTATCACTGCTTTCAGAACAAAGAGACTCTTGACCGATTAGCATATAGTCGATATCGACAGAGGGAATGTCTGAGGTTTTACCGTCGGCAAGTAGCAATACATCAATAGGCCAAATTTGGCAAAGACCATCCACAACTTGTTTGTTGTGCTCAAGAAAGAGAGGGCTTCCTGATTTGTAGTAGTTGGAGAAGCTGTAGTCTAAGGCTGTCACCACCTTTGTGGTTCGTTTGAACACCTCTTCAATACGCTGGAATTCACTGCCAATGTCTTTCTTCACCAAATCAAAATGATTCTTTCCTATTAGGCCAAGTAACATCGCGGCGATCACAGCGGGAAACCCGAAAACAAAGGTTAGGCTAAAGTGCCTATTTACTTTCATATAATGTGCTCTTAGCGTTCAGCTATTTTCATTTTCCCCATTAATATTATTACATTAATCGGCAATTCGCTCGACGTAAAATAATGTAAATTGATATTAACGACACACCTAACGGTCAAATAACCGCTTACAAATGAATAAAATAGAGAAGCGCCAACATATAGAGCAGGTGAGTTTGTTATCTGAGCCCATTTCAATGCTGTTAATAATATGACTTATGGCCTATTAGCTCACCTAACACCAAACTCAATTCACCGGCTAATGACCGCACGCTCAATCACAGATTGAGGCACTGTCACGCCAAGCTCACGAGCAGCATCTAGGTTGACCACCAGCTGAGAACTCTGCGCAGTTTTGACACTCAACTTCCCGGGCTTCTGTCCTTCCAGAATGGCTGCGACATAATCCGCGGTCTGAACCCCAACATCATAATAATCTAGACCTAAACCAGCAATCGCTCCCTTTCCGACATAAGATGTGGCGCCTGCGACGACTGGCGTATCTGCATGGTTAGCCGCTTTGATAAGACCCTCCATGCCGCTTGCAACCGTATTATCGGTCAAGGCATAGATAACATCGGACTTCTTAGCAATGGATTCTGCTTTTGCTTCGACATCGTCAACAGTCAGCGCTTTTTCGGTGTGAAGTGTATAACCGAAATCTCGAGTTGCCTTTCTCAATAACCCAACTAACGCAACGGCATTTGCTTCTGCTGGGTTGTAAACTACACCGATTGAATTAGCTTCAGGGAGCAGTTCTTTGATTAATGACACATGCTGAGTGATCGGAGATAAGTCAGAAAGCCCCGTGACATTACGCCCCGGCTTTTCTAATTGTTTAACGAGCCTAGCGCCGATAGGATCCGTAACCGCTGTAAACACGATAGGAATCGAGCGAGTCGCCGACACTAAGGCTTGTGAAGTCGGTGTCGCGATACCAACAAGTACATGTGGATTTTCACTGACGAGCTCTCTGGCAATCTTGGCTGCCTGAGCCGGGTTACCATTCGCCATTTCATAGGAGAATTCTAAGTTCTTACCGGGTTCATAACCATTGGCTCTCAATCCTTCAAGAAGCCCTAAACGTGTCGCATTCAGATCTGGATGGTCAACAACTTGTGAAACCGACACTTTGGCAACGTTTGCCATTGCATTGCCAGTCCATAGCAACATCAAGCAACTTAAAACCGCTGCCAATACCTTTCTTACAGAACTCATTATCGCTCCCTGAATCAAGCTCTACCCGTCATTACTCGCTCAAAGAGAACAACATCAAAATCACTATTGACATTATTACCAGTAACCATTGATAACTTGAAGTGATATTTAACAAAAATGCAACAAGGCTCGAGTTATGTGAGAAAGGTTATATTGACTTCGGAGGAAAGTAAGAAACCAAGTGAATAAGGACAGGTAAGCTAAACGGAAAGTAAGCGAGGTAACAAAAAGAGGAGCAAATCTGAGAACAAGCTATAGAAGATGAATAGTTGTTCTCAGACAAGAGGGAGAGCTGGGATTCTTTAGAACCAACGCTCCATTGAGGATTTATCTAACTGACGAAAGGCACGATTTAAAATGATTGCCAATTCTTTATAGCGAGGGCGCGGCTTCATAGGCTCTAACGCAAAACCCGTTTCAGTGATCTTTTCATGCAGTTCGCGGTACCACGATACTAGCGCCGGCGGAAGTTGTGTATTTGAGCGATTGCCCAACCACCACATACCTTGTAGCGGCAAGCTGATCGCAAACAAAGCCATAACCACAGCCTGTGGCATCGCTTGGTAATTATTAAAGACCATTTGTGTAAGAACACTGATAGCGGCAATCGCAGGCATCACTTTCACGCCAAAACGGGTCGCTTTAATAATGCGTTGCTCAGGGAAAATAGCGTTTAACTCTTTTCGGACGGGCCAGAGATCCATGTACTTTTGGCCATCTTTTAAACTACTAGCTAAACCAACTCTATTGCTCATATGAGTCTCCCATTAAAAAAAAGTTGAAATCATCAACTAAAAACACAAAAATTTGACGAAAAATAATATTCTTTCAAATTTTTTTGTTATATTTGCACAATATCGCTATTATTTGCAGACCTCAATCTCATTGTTGCCCTTATTTACAATTTAAGCAACTTTGAGAAGACTTCTGCAAGGAATGCACAAGCCTCTTTTTGATAAAGAGCGCTTTCACTTTATACGGAAATTAACGTTTTTTTGACCAAGGTTAGTACGCAAGCCTATGTGCTTCGACTATTCTTGAGATTAATTTTCATCCTTAACTGATTTCGATCAGAAAAATAAACAGGTAGTCATTAATGTCTAAGCTAGTTTTAGTTTTAAACTGTGGTAGTTCTTCTCTTAAATTCGCTGTTGTTGATGCAGAAACAGGTGCAGAGCACCTAACTGGTCTTGCTGAGTGTCTAGGTCTTCCAGAAGCTCGTATGAAGTGGAAACTTGATGGCAAGCATGAAGCACAACTAGGCGCGGGCGCAGCTCACGTAGAAGCACTATCTTTCATGGTAGAAACTATTCTTGCTTCTAAGCCTGAGCTTAAAGCTAACCTTGGCGCTATCGGTCACCGTATCGTACACGGTGGCGAGCAGTTCACTTCTTCTGCACTTATCACTGATGAAGTTCTTAAGGGTATTCAAGACGCTGCGACTTTCGCACCTCTTCACAACCCTGCTCACCTTATCGGTATCGAAGCGGCTCAACAGAACTTCCCTGGTCTACAAAACGTTGCTGTTTTTGACACTGCGTTCCACCAAACAATGCCTTCTGAGTCTTACCTATACGCTCTACCGTACAAGCTGTACAAAGAGCACGGCATCCGTCGTTACGGCATGCACGGTACTTCTCACCTATTCATCACTCGTGAAGTTGCAGGCCTACTAAACAAGCCAGTTGAAGAAGTTAACATCATCAACTGTCACCTAGGTAACGGCGCTTCTGTATGTGCAATCAAGAACGGTAAATCTGTAGACACTTCTATGGGTCTTACTCCTCTTGAAGGTCTTGTAATGGGTACTCGTTGTGGTGACCTAGACCCTGCAATCATCTTCCACCTACACGACGCACTTGGTTACTCTGTTGAAGAAATCAACAACATGCTAACTAAAGAGTCTGGTCTTGCTGGTCTAACTGAAGTGACTTCTGACTGTCGTTTCGTTGAAGACAACTACGGTGAGAAAGAAGAAGCAACTCGTGCAATGGACGTGTTCTGTCACCGTCTAGCTAAGTACGTAGCTGGTTACACTGCAACTCTAGAAGGTCGTCTAGACGCAATCACTTTCACTGGCGGCATCGGCGAGAACTCAGGCCCAATCCGTGAAATGGTTCTTAACCGCCTAGGCATCTTCGGTATCGAAGTTGACGGTGAAGCTAACCTTAAAGCTCGTTTCGGCGGCGAAGGTACTATCACTACAGCTAACAGCCGTATCCCTGCAATGGTTATCTCTACTAACGAAGAGCTAGTAATTGCTGAAGACACTGCGAAACTAGCAGGTCTTTAATTGATTTTCCTGACTAGCTTCATTCGAAGCTAGTCAGTTTTTCATATCAAGAAAATGGGGCTCAACTTCTATTCCTACCCCAATTTAAATATCGGTGGGAATAGCAGTTGAGCTTTTTTTATTTCCAATAGTCAAAGGTGTTCGTCAATGTCACGTACTATTATGCTTATCCCTACAAGCGCTGGTGTTGGTCTTACTAGTGTTAGCATGGGTGTTCTTCGCGCTATGGAGCGTAAGGGCGTAAGTGTTTCTTTCTACAAGCCAATCGCTCAGCCTCGCAGCGGTGGTAACCAACCAGATCTAACGTCTACTATCATCAGCGCAAACAGCGACATTAAGATTGGTGAGCCAATCGCAATGACTAAAGCTGAAGCTTTGATCGGTAGCGAAAAAATGGACGAGCTTCTTGAGTCTGTTGTTGAGCAATACAACAAGATCAACAAAGACGCAGAAGTTACGCTAATCGAAGGTCTAGTACCTACTCGTAAGCACCCATTTGCTAACCAAGTGAACGCGGAAATCGCAAAAACACTTGGCGCGGAGATCGTATTCGTTGCGACTCCTGGTACTGACAACCCTACGCAGCTTAAAGAGCGTATAGAAGTAGCATGTTCTAACTTCGGCGGTACTAAGAACAAAAACATCAAAGGCGTAATCATCAACAAGCTTAACGCTCCTGTTGATGAGGCTGGCCGTACTCGCCCTGACCTATCTGAAATCTTTGATGATGCAGACAGCGCTCAGCAAGCGAACCTTGAAGTAATGCAAATCTTCAACTCTAGCCCTATCCGTGTTCTTGGCTGCGTGCCATGGAGCATCGATCTAATCGCAACTCGTGCGGTTGATATGGCTAAGCACCTTAACGCTGAAATCGTTAACGAAGGTGAAATCTCAACTCGTCGTATTAAGAGCATCACTTTCTGTGCACGTTCTCTACCGCACATGATTGAGCACTTCAAACCAGGCTCACTGCTAGTAACTTCTGCAGACCGTCCTGACGTTATCGTTGCTGCGGCTCTTGCTGCGAAAAACGGTGTTGAGATTGGCGCAATCCTGCTTACTGGCGGTTACGACATTCCAGAAAGCATTGCTAACCTTTGTGCACCAGCATTCGCTTCAGGTCTACCGATCTTCAAGGCTCAAGGTAACACTTGGCAGACATCTCTAAACCTACAGAGCTTCAACCTAGAAGTTCCTGCAGACGATAAAGAGCGTATCGAGTTCGTTAACGATCACGTTGCAAGCCACATTGATGGCCCTTGGATTGATTCTCTATCTGAAGGTACTCAAGGCATCCGTCGTCTAAGCCCACCAGCATTCCGTTACCAGCTAACTGAATTTGCTCGTAAAGCGGCTAAGCGCATCGTTCTTCCTGAAGGTGATGAGCCACGTACAGTTAAAGCTGCGGCTATCTGTGCTGAGCGCGGTATCGCAACGTGTGTACTTCTAGGTAACCCTGAAGAAATCCGTCGCGTTGCAGCGCAGCAAGGTGTTGAGCTTGGCGCTGGCGTTGAGATCATCGATTCTGCATCAGTTCGCGAAAACTACGTAGCTCGTCTAGTAGAACTTCGTGGCGCTAAAGGTATGACTGAAGTTGTTGCTCGTGAGAAGCTAGAAGATTCAGTATTCCTAGGTACTATGATGCTTGAAGCTGGCGAAGTTGACGGCCTAGTTTCTGGTGCTGTTCACACAACGGCGAACACTATCGTTCCTCCGTTCCAGATCATCAAGACTGCTCCTGATGCTTCTATCGTATCTTCGATCTTCTTCATGCTTCTGCCTGATCAAGTTCTTGTATACGGTGACTGTGCGATCAACCCAGATCCAACAGCTGAACAGCTTGCTGAAATCGCTATCCAATCTGCAGATTCTGCTGCGGCATTCGGTATCGACCCACGCGTTGCTATGATCTCTTACTCTACTGGTGAATCTGGTAAGGGTGCAGACGTAGATAAAGTACGTGAAGCAACGAAACTTGCTCAAGAGAAGCGTCCTGATCTAGTGATCGACGGTCCTCTACAGTACGATGCAGCAATCATGGAAAACGTAGCCGCTTCTAAAGCGCCTAACTCTCCAGTTGCAGGTAAAGCGACAGTATTCGTATTCCCAGACTTAAACACGGGTAACACGACTTACAAAGCTGTACAGCGTTCAGCAGATCTAGTATCTATCGGTCCAATGCTTCAAGGTATGCGCAAGCCAGTAAATGACTTGTCTCGTGGCGCTCTAGTAGACGATATCGTTTACACAGTAGCTCTAACGGCTATCCAAGCAGACCAAGCTGCACAAGCTGAAGAAAAAGTAATTAACTAATTTTTCTTTTGTAAAAAGCAAAAACCCTAGATGTTTATCTAGGGTTTTTTTATGTCTGGAGTAAAGGAACTACTTGGTAAGCCTAGCCTCGACCATGTGGTGATTCTAAGTCTAGCTCTGGTCCTTTGGGTACAACTTGAGTCGGATTGATACCAGTGTGGCTGTAGTAGTAGTGACGCTTGATATGATAGAAATCGGTCGTCTCTTTAATACCCTCTATTTGATAGAGCTCTTTTAGATAACCTTGGATATGTTTGTAATCCGCAATTCGTTGCTTGTTACACTTGAAGTGACCCACATACACAGCATCGAATCGAACCAAGGTCGTGAACAACCGCCAATCCGCTTCAGTAATCTGCTCTCCCGCTAAATAACGTTTCTCACTAAGATGCGCATCCACTTTATCTAACGCTTCAAATAACGCTTCATACGCCTCTTCGTAGGCTTCTTGTGTTGTCGCAAAGCCGGTTCGGTATACGCCGTTGTTGATGTTTGGGTAGATATAATCATTCCACTCATCAATCTTCTTGGACAACTCCCACGGGTAGTAATCATCGGTGTTACCCGTTAGCTCGTTAAACTCTGAGTTAAACATGCGAATGATTTCAGACGACTCGTTACTCACAATGGTGTTGGTTTTCTTATCCCACAGCACAGGTACCGTTACTCTACCCGAGTAGTCAGGCTTGGCTTGAGTGTAGATTTGGTGCATGCGGGTATGGCCAAATAGAGGTTCAGGTAACCCCATTTGCCAACCTTCACTCATCATGTCTGGGCAAACAACCGTCACGTCAATGTGATCGGTTAGGTCTTTCAGCTCACGGAAGATAAGGGTTCGGTGCGCCCAAGGGCAAGCCAATGATACGTATAAGTGATAACGGCCGCTTTCAGGCTCAAACTGCGCGCCCGGTTTGTTCTCTATCCAGTGACGAAAGCCCGCATCTTCACGAACAAACTTACCACCGCTTTCTTTGGTGTCGTACCACACATCATGCCAAACACCTTCAACTAACTTACCCATATCCAAACCTCTGTCATCGAAACTTTTCTCTAGTATAAAAAAAGCCAACTTTTTCAAAACTAGAAGAAGTTGGCTTAGTTGTTCGAATATTTTGATGAAGCTTGTTGAGCGAACCAATAAGCCTAAGACAAAAAAAGCGCGACTCTAATAACTAGTCGCGCTTAAGCCTGTCACAGGCTGAACCGTTTTAAATAGGCTCTAGACTTGTACGTGCAAGCAAGATACTGCGTGAACGTCATCGCCTTGAATCGTTGGCTTAGTTTGCGCACACGCCTCTGTTGCTTGTGGGCAACGAGTACGGAACACACAACCTGATGGCGGATTGATTGGCGATGGGAGATCACCTTCCAACATCTGAATGGTTTTGCTGCGCTCTAAGCGTGGGTCTGGAATTGGAACTGCAGACATCAACGCTTTGGTGTATGGGTGCTTAGGATCAGAGAACAATGCATCTGATTCGCCAAGTTCTACCGCATTACCTAGGTACATCACCAATACGCGATCAGAGATGTGTTTAACAACCGACAAATCGTGCGCGATGAATACCAAAGACAAACCTAGCTCTTTTTGTAGCTCCTTCAGAAGGTTAACTACTTGAGCTTGGATAGATACATCCAGTGCAGAAACAGGTTCATCACAGATGATCATCTTAGGTTTCAAGATAAGCGCACGTGCAATACCAATACGCTGACACTGACCACCAGAGAATTCATGAGGGTAACGGTTGATTACGTTGGGTAGTAGACCAACCTTTGCCATCATCTCTTTAACTCTGTCCTTCACTTCTTGTTTAGAAAGTTCAGGGAAGAAAGTCTCTAGAGGCTCAGCAATAATATCGCCTACTGACATACGTGGGTTAAGCGATGCTAGCGGGTCTTGGAAGATCATCTGAATCTCTTTACGAGTCTCACGACGCTTCACTTCCTGCATCTTAGTTAGGTCTTGACCTAACCACATCACTTGACCTTCAGTCGCTTCAACCAAGCCGATAATCGCACGGGCAAAAGTCGACTTACCACAACCAGACTCACCTACTACACCCAGAGTCTCTCCTTCGTAAAGGTGAACATCAACACCATCAACCGCTTTAAGGTTTGATGGTTTTGCCCAAGGCCAAGCAGACTTAGCTGCAATGCTAAAGTGAACTTTCAGGTCTTTAATATCTAATAGTAATTCTTTACTCATTTTGTCCAAGTCTCCCAATCTGAAAAACAAGCACGCTGACGGTCTTTAGCAAATGGCTGCAAAATCGGTGCTTCTTGCTTACAACGGTCCATTACACGGTGACAACGGTCTTGGTAAGGACAACCTGTTGGTAGGCGAAGTAAGTTAGGTGGGTTACCTGGAATCGTCGGTAGAATTTCACCTTCGGTATCCAAACGAGGAATCGCTTTAAGCAGGCCTTCCGCATATGGGTGGCTTGGCTCGTAGAAGATTTCATCAACCGTGCCGTACTCCATTGTACGACCCGCGTACATCACAAGTACTTTGTCACATGAGCCAGCAACAACACCCAAGTCATGGGTGATCATGATGATTGCCGTATTGAACTCATCTTTAAGTTCGTTCAGCAATTCCATGATTTGCGCTTGAATGGTTACATCCAGTGCCGTTGTTGGTTCATCAGCGATAAGTAATTTAGGACGACACAGCAGTGCCATTGCGATCATCACACGCTGACGCATACCGCCAGAAAATTCGTGTGGGTACATGGTGATACGCTTACGTGCTTCAGGGATTTTAACCGCTTCAAGCATGCGTACTGATTCTTCAAACGCCTCTGCTTTACCCATGCCTTTGTGCAGCATAAGTACTTCCATCAACTGATCACTTACTTTCATGTAAGGGTTCAGTGACGTCATTGGATCTTGGAAGATCATTGCGATCTGTTCAGCACGAACCTTGTTCAGCGCTTTTTCAGGCAGGTTGAGGATTTCATTGCCTTCAAACTTTGCACTGCCTGAGATGATGCCGTTTTTAGCCAGCAGCCCCATCAGTGCAAATACCGTTTGTGATTTACCTGAACCCGACTCACCAACAATACCCAGCGTTTCGCCTTGGTTAAGTGAGAAGTTCAAGTCGTTTACTGCGGTTACGATACCATCTTGCGTGGTAAATTCGACGCGCAGATCTTTGACATCTAATAAGCTCATTATTGCTTCCTTAATCTTTTATAGCTTTTAATTGCTATTTCGTTATCTGTCTTTTGGATCAAGCGCGTCGCGCAGACCATCACCTACGTAGTTAAAGCAGAACAGCGTAACTACCATGAATGCCGCAGGGAATGTTAATTGCCAGATTGCAACTTCCATTGTTTGCGAGCCTTCTTGAAGCAATGCGCCCCAGCTTGTCATAGGCTCTTGAACACCAAGACCAAGGAAAGATAAGAATGATTCTGTAAGGATCATGCTTGGAATAAGCAGCGTAGAATAAACCGCTACGATACCCAGTACGTTCGGTACGATGTGACGTGTAATGATCTTCCATTTGCTTACACCACATACGTGTGCGGCTTCAATGAACTCTTTACTACGCAAGCTCAGCGTTTGACCACGTACAATACGCGCCATATCTAGCCAAGCAATCGCACCGATAGCAACGAAGATTAGGATGATGTTACGACCAAAGAACGTTACCAGGACGATTACTAGGAACATAAATGGCACTGCGTACAAGATCTCTAGGATACGCATCATCACTCGGTCAGTACGACCGCCGATGAAGCCTGAAGCTGCACCGTAAAGCGTACCAATCAGTACCGCTACGAAGGCACCCATCACACCAACCATCAATGAGATACGACCACCGATAAGAGTACGAACGTACAAATCACGGCCTAAGCTATCAGTACCAAACCAGTGGTCCGCGCTTGGCGCTGCATGCATTGCGTACCAGTCAGTATCATCATAAGTGTACTGAGCAAGCATCGGTAAGAAGATAACCGCCAGTACCATAAGCGTAAGAATAAACAGGCTTACCATTGCCGCTTTGTTTCGCATAAAACGAATGCGGGCATCCTGCCACAAACTGCGACCTTCAATCTCTAAGCTCTCAGAGAACTTTTCGATCGCTTCTAAATTTTCTTTTTTCTTCAACATAACCATGCGTCCCTGTTAGTAGCGAATTTTCGGGTCAATTAGCGCTAGCAAAATATCAACGATTGCGTTGAACAAGATGAATAGGAAACCAATCAAGATGGTTACACCCATTACTAGCGAGTAGTCACGGTTAAACGCGGCGTTAACAAACAGCTTGCCGATACCTGGTAGGCCGAAGATGGTTTCAACAACAACAGAACCTGTAATGATACCTACAAACGCAGGTCCCATATAAGAAACGACAGGCAGCAGTGCTGGCTTCAGTGCATGTTTTAGAACGATGTAACGGTAACTTAGGCCTTTTGCACGAGCAGTTCGGATAAAGTTACTGTTTAGCGTTTCAATCATGCTACCGCGAGTAATACGAGCAAATGTGGCTACGTAAAGAAGAGACATCGCGATAACTGGCAGGACGATGTACATATAAGTACCGCCGTGCCAACCACCTGCTGGGAATATGTTCCAGTGCAGAGAGAACAGGTAAATAAGCGCTGGAGCCAACACGAAGGATGGCATTACTACCCCGAGCATAGCGGTCGACATTATGGTGTAGTCAATCCAGGTGTTGTGCTTCAAGGCGGCAATCGTTCCGACCGATACTCCCATAATCAGGGTAAAGATAAAGGCAATAAAACCTACCTTCGCAGATACTGGAAGTGCGACTGCGATCAGCTCATTTACGGTGTAATCTTGATATTTGAATGATGGACCAAAGTCACCTTGAACGATGTTAGTCAAGTACGTGGTGTACTGTTCAAATACAGGTTTATCTAAGCCGTATTTAGCTTCGATGTTAGCCATAACTTCTGGCGGTAATGGGCGTTCGCTCGAAAACGGGTTACCCGGTGCAAAACGCATGAGAAAGAAAGATATAGTGATCAACACCAACATGGTTGGAATCGCTTCGAATATCCTTTTCATAATGAATTTAAGCATAAACTCACTCTTTTCAGTCTGTGACAATTAAAAATTAAATAGACACTGCGTGCGATTTCTCGCACACAGGTCTAAGTTAGTTATATTTTATTTTTATAGGAGGTTATTTTGCTTTGATATAAAGATCTTTTGAATAGATCTTATCTTCGGCGTTACCTTCTGGGTAACCACCTAGCTGAGGTGATACAAGACGTGTTGTAACGTACTGGTAGACTGGAGCAATTGGCATGTCTTTAGCTAGCAATTTTTCTGCTTCGATGTATAGCTTAGTACGCTCTTCTTCTGAAGTAGAGCTTAGTGCTTTATCGATAATCTTGTCATAGTCTGCGCTCTTATAGTGCTGACCAGCAGTTGTATTTTGGCTAACCATCAATGTTAGGAATGAAGATGCTTCATTGTAGTCACCACACCAACCTGCACGAGCAACGTCAAAGTTACCAGTATCTTTACTGTCTAGATATGATTTCCACTCTTGGTTTTCGAGTTTCGCGTTAATACCAAGCTCTTTCTTCCACATTGATGCGATTGCTACAGCAAGCTTCTTGTGGTTTTCAGACGTGTTGTAAAGCAGGTTGAATTCAAGTGGGTTGCTCTTCGTGTAGCCCGCATCTTCAAGAAGACGCTTCGCTTCAGCAATACGCTCTTTTTGAGAAAGTTGACCATACTCTGGAGTTACCGGGTCAAAACCAGCAGTAATTTCAGGAGTCAAGAAGTAAGCTGGTTTTTGACCTTGACCAAGAATCGCTTTCGTCACGATGTCACGATCCATCGCATAAGACATTGCTTTACGAACACGTACGTCGTCGAAAGGTGCTTTCTGAGCATTAAATTGGTAGTAATAAGTACACAGGTTACCCTTAATGTTTACATCTTCTGGGTATTCTTTCTGTAAGCGACGGAAGTGCTCATTAGGAACTTCGTATGTGAAATCTAGTTCGCCAGAGAGGAAGCGGTTCATTTCCGCTACTTGGTTTTCGATTGGTAGGAATGTTACTGTGTTAAGAACTGTATGTTCGTTATCCCAATAATTTTCGTTGCGTACTAGTTCAAGACGCTCGTTAACTACCCATTGATTTGGAACAAACGCACCATTACCAACAAAGTTTTCAGGCTTAGTCCACTGGTCACCGAATTTTTCAACAGTTGCTTTATGTACTGGCTTCACTGTTGTGTGACCCATCATCATTACGAAATATGGGACAGCTGTATCTAAAGTCACTTCTAACGTGTAGTCATCTAAAGCTTTAACGCCTAGTTCACTCTTGTCTTTCTTACCCGCAACGATGTCTTTCGCATTCGCCATCTTGGTATATTCCATGTACCAAGCGTATGGAGAAGCAGTTAAAGGATCAACCGCACGTTGGAAGCTGTAAACGAAGTCATTTGCCGTTACAGGATCGCCGTTAGACCATTTAGCATCTTTGCGCAGGTGGAATGTGAATGTTTTGTTGTCTGTCGTTTCCCAGCTTTCAGCTACTCCTGGGATAGTATTGCCGTCGCCATCTTGGTTCACTAAACCTTCTAGAAGGTCACGAATTACGTGAGATTCTGGTACACCTTGAGATTTGTGAGGGTCGAGTGTTGCTACTTCAGTACCATTACCGCGAACCAGTTCCTGAACTTTTGCCAGTTCTGTGCCTGCTGGAACTTCAGCAGCGATAGAAAGAGTAGAAGAGGCAGCCACTGCCAAACCAGCACCTAGAAGAAGGGCCTGAGTGATTTTATTCTTGTACATTTAATAAACTCCAAGTTTTATGTATTGCATCCATGACTTCTTTGCTTGGTTCACTGAACGGCAGTGATTTAGATTTATTTAGCTCAAAATTTAAGCATAAAAATCTAAAGCCTTACAAAGATTGAGGCACACACTATCAACCATTGAAGTAATTTGCCACAAACAAGTCGCAAAAAATCGGATAATTCTCCGAAATACTTAAGGTATCAGTGTAAATATCTAAAAAATCCCAAATCAGTAGTGACTTGCATAGAGGGATTAATTAAAAAACAGCCTTTAGTGTTGATGTGTCTGTGTTGATGCTTTTTTTTAGCATCTTATGCTAGAACACTGAGCGCAAATTAACATTAATGCCACATGAAATCTAATTGCACATCACATATCACCTAAACCGTCTACACTATTTGTGAGGATAATCACTTTATACAAGACAGCATAATGCTCTGCACCAAACCGGGTTATCCAATGCACCAATCAAGACAAAATTACGCGCTGAATTTATATGCAACCACAATGAATTATCATTTATCAAATCAATGATTATCTATAAATAGATTTATAGCAGGTACAAAAAAACCGACCTAAGTGGTCGGTTTTTGACTGTCTCATATACAAATGAGTAAATGCTGAAGCAACATCACTTTAAGAGAAATTACTTCTCCCAGCGTTCCGCTGCTTTCGTGTCTGAATCACGAGAATCAACCCAACGCGTCGTTTCGGTCGTGCGTTCCTTTTTCCAAAAGGGAGCCTTGGTTTTCAGGAAGTCCATAACGAATTCACAGGCTTCAAAGGCCGCACCGCGGTGTGCACTGGATACACCAACGTAAACAATCTGGTCACCGATATCTAGGTCACCAACACGATGGATAACTCGCATCTTTTGGATTGGCCAGCGTGCCTCAGCTTGATCACAGATCTCGCTCAGTGATTTCTCTGTCATACCCGGGTAGTGCTCCAGAGACAAACCTATCACATTGTCGCCAAGGTTCATGTCGCGCACTTTACCAACGAACGTCACAATCGCTCCGGCAGCTGTACCTTGAGCCAAGTAGTCGTATTCGTCGCCTACATAGAAATCCTCAGCTGTCACTAATACTCTTGGATCCATGCTTAGCCTCCAGTCACTGGTGGGAAGAAAGCAACTTCATCACCGTCTTTCACTTCAGTCGTCAAAGGCACGATAGATTGGTTAAGCGCAGCCAGAAGCTTGCCCTCTTCCAAAGCGATATCCCATTTGCCTTCTTGTTCTACAAGGTGGCTGCGAATCGCTTCAATCGTTTTGAACTGTGCATCAACTTCAACGCTGTCCACACCAACAAGTTCACGAGTTTGAGCAAAGAAAAGTACTGTAATCATGATTCCACCTTGAAGTGACCAGATTTACCACCCGTCTTCTCTAACAGGCGTACATTCTCGATAACAATGTCTTTCTGAACAGCTTTACACATATCGTAAATCGTTAACGCAGCAACAGAAGCAGCCGTTAGCGCTTCCATTTCTACGCCTGTCTTACCAGCAAGTTTACAAACAGATTCGATGCGAACCTTGTTTTCAGACTCGATAGCTTCAAGCTGCACTTCTACTTTAGTTAATAGCAGAGGGTGACACAGTGGAATCAGATCCCACGTCTTCTTAGCCGCTTGAATACCTGCGATACGTGCCGTTGCGAAAACATCACCTTTATGGTGGCTACCAGAAACAATCAGCTCTAGCGTTTCAGCAGACATTTGAACGAATGCTTCCGCTCTCGCTTCGCGTACTGTTTCCGCTTTAGCCGATACATCGACCATGTTTGCTTCGCCAGACGCGTTAATGTGTGTAAATTGGCTCATGCTCAAACCGCCTTATACAGAAAGATGTGGCATGAAGTTGCAAGGACGGTGGCTAGCATCCATCTGTTGCTTGATGATCTTAGTCCAACCAGTACGACAAGCACCTGTAGAGCCTGGCATCGCAAAGATTACTGTGTGGTTAGCAAAGCCCGCAATCGCACGAGATTGAATGGTCGATGTACCGATCTCTTCGTAAGATACTTGACGGAATAGCTCACCAAAGCCTTCTACTTCTTTGTCGAATAGTGGCTTAAGCGCTTCAGGCGTGCTGTCGCGAGAAGTGAAGCCCGTACCGCCAGTGATCATGATCGCTTGTACGCTTTCATCAGCGATCCACTTAGATACGATCGCACGGATCTTGTACATGTCATCAATAACGATTTGCTTATCAACCACGTTGTGACCCGCTTCTTTAGCATGCTCTGCTAGGTAACCGCCTGAAGTGTCGTTTTCTTCTGTACGAGTATCTGAAACCGTTAGTACTGCGATGTTTGCTGCTTGGAATTTGCTTTCTGCGTGACCCATTTGTTCACCTATATAAATTTTTCATTAGACTGATTCGCCCAGCCTGAAGAAGCTGAGCGATAAAATGCTTTAGAGTGTGTAGCGGGTTAACCGCCGATTGACGCCAAGTTTGGAGTCATGCCGCTGTTGCCATCGTGTAAGAAGTGGCTAACGGACTTGGTTTGAAGCTGAGCCTGAATTCGATCAATGAGTTCTTGCTCTTGTTGATCTTCTTGAATCAGATCTCTCAGTTCAACACCATGGTCGCCAAACAGACATAAGTGAAGTTTACCGGTCGCAGAAACGCGCAGTCGGTTACAACTCTCACAAAAGTCTTTCTCGTAAGGCATGATCAAACCGATTTCACCCTTGTAGTCTGGGTGGACAAACACTTGCGCCGGGCCATCGTTAACGGCTTTGACTTTTAACAGCCAACCATTAGCAATAAGCTGGTTGCGAATCGCAACGCCAGACACATGATGTTTATCGAACAACTCGTCCATCTCGCCGGTTTTCATCAGCTCGATAAAACGTAATTGAATAGGTTTGTCTTTGATCCAATTAAGGAAGGCTGGTAATTCCTGACTATTGAGGTCTTTCATTAATACGACGTTGACTTTGACTTGTTCAAAGCCAACCTCAAACGCTTTATCAATGCCTCGCATAACCTCAGTAAACTTATTCTCACCAGTGATCTGATGGAACATGCGCGAATCTAAACTATCCACGCTCACGTTTATATGGGTTAAACCAGCATCACGCCATTGCCCTACTTGTTTCTCCATGCGGTAGCCATTCGTTGTGGTGGCTACTTTTTCGATGCCTGGAGTAGAAGCAACGGTATGTATGATTTCAGGAAAGTCTTTACGCAGACTCGGCTCTCCGCCTGTAATGCGGATCTTTGAGGTACCACAATCTGCAAACGCTTTAACAACGCGTTTGATCTCGGGAACACTTAAAAAAGACGAGTTTTTTTGCCCTGACGGTTTGTAACCATCTGGTAAGCAGTAAGTACATTTAAAGTTACAGACGTCTGTAACCGACAAGCGCAAGTAATAAAACTTGCGATGGAATCTATCTTCGAATTGTTGCGCCACGGAACACCTTTCCAAACACGGGAGGCATAATCATTTCCAATTAAGCCCTTGTGACAACATGTCACTGGCTCTTGATGCGTATCGGTACAGCAAATACCACTGTGCGACTTAGCATGCGAGAGCTCGGAGTTATGGCAACTGAGCGTTATATTCACACGCGCAGTAGCTGAGTAATAAAATACTTAATATTTGTACGTGAATCTAGCTCTGATGGTAAAAAACGGGTCACATCGGCAAAAAAAACGTATCAAACGCTCAAAATAACTCTTGTTGAGTATATAGCGAGAAGCATTTAACCTAAATTATAGTTGGTAATAACCTAACAAGAACAATAAATGAATATTTACTCTTCAAAGAAAGTCGTAGCAATCGGCGGTGGCCATGGCTTAGGTCGCATGTTAGCTGCATTAAAAGACTTTGGTAACAACGCAACTGGCATTGTTGCAACGACAGATAACGGCGGTTCCACCGGACGTATTAGAGATTGCCAAGGTGGCATCGCATGGGGAGATACACGCAACTGTATCAACCAATTAATCACAGAGCCTTCAATCAGTTCGATGATGTTCGAATACCGCTTTCGTGGTCAAGGTGAGCTAGACGGTCATAACTTGGGTAACCTAATGCTGACGGCGTTAGACAACCTTTCCGTTCGCCCATTGGAAGCAATTAACCTGATTCGAAATATGCTCAAGGTCGATGTCAATATCGTGCCGATGACTGAGCATCCTTCAGACCTCACGGCTCTATCAATGGACGGCCGCTGGGTTACCGGCGAAACCAACGTTGATGACATGACGGAAAAGCTGCGCATGATGGACTTGTCTCCAGAAGTGCCAGCAACCAAAGAAGCCGTTGCTGCCGTTGAGCAAGCAGACTGCATTGTCCTTGGCCCTGGAAGCTTTTTAACCAGTGTGATGCCCCCTCTTCTCCTTCCAGAGATTGGCAAAGCAATCTCTGAGAACACCAAGGCAAAAGTTATCTTCGTTGAAAACCTTTCACCAGAGCACGGTCCCGCAGGGAAAATGACGCTTCAAGAGCAATTGGAGTGGTGTGAACGTACCTGTAAGGCAAGGAAAATAGACATCGTGTTAGGCAATGAACCTCACCCGGAACTAGAAGTGCAATGGAATTGTGTGACCACAGATCTTGCATCGGCAAACCGAGATTGGCGACACGACCGTGTGAAGCTTCAACAAGCCATTGAAGCCCAGTTGGCGTAGCCATAGGTTCAAGCGACAAACAACAAAAAAGGAGCATGCTGCTCCTTTTTTAATCTCAGTAATAACTCGCTGTTTTAAAGGTCCGTCATCAACTGCTGATATTCAGTGTACGTCGATAACAGGAGGTCTTGCATATCTTGAAAATCAATCTCGGTTACAGGCAACGCTTGCTTCACTTTTGCGTCTAAGCTAATCGCAAAACTACACAAAGAATCCGCACCAAAGCTTGCTGCGCTGCTCTTAAGCGCATGACTGATATCAGCCAAGTACTTAGAGGTATCCGACTCTTTATTTATCTCTAGGTGTTCGTAGTAGCCTTTCAACTCACCTAAAAAGATTTCCAGTAAAACCGGGACATTCTCTTGGCCTATTTCGCCGGCAAGCTCATCAACTTTTTGCTGATTTAATACTTTCGTCATTATTATTTTCTTATTGTTTGTTGATTACTGCTTCGCATTCCACGTTTGCAACTTACGGTATATCGTCGATGGACTGACATCTAAGAAACCTGCCGCACGAGGGATGTTGCCATCACACGCTTTAATGGCCTGCTCGATAGCCGTTTTCTCAGTGATCCACAATGGGAAAATATCTTTTACCGTGATGTCTTCATTCTGCTTCTCTTTCAATCGCAGACTGTTTTCAATCGGTTGGTTCAACGGTGGTGGAAGCATGTTGAGAGTAATCTCTTTGCCGTTATTCAAAACCACCACGTTCCGCAACACGTTTTGTAGCTGACGAACGTTACCCGGCCACTCATATTGATTAAAGCGATCAAGTACTTCCTGAGCAAAACGTACAAACGCCTTCCCCTCCTCGACCGACATATAGCCTAGCAGAGAATACGCGATCTCGATGACATCTTCACCACGCTCACGCAATGGCGGCAAGTGCAATGGAATCACGTATAAACGATAGTATAAATCTTCTCTAAAGCGACCTTCTTGTACTTCTTTCCAAGGGTCACGGTTGGTCGCACACACAAAACGAACGTCGACACTCTTCATCTTCGAAGAGCCGACTTTTTGGAAAGTACCGGTTTGGATAAAGCGCAGCAGCTTGGTTTGCAGCTCTAAGTCCATTTCGCACAGTTCATCAAGGAACAGTGTTCCACCATCAGCAAGCTCAGCAGCACCTTGGCGATCGGTCGCAGCACCGGTAAAGGCACCTTTAACGTGGCCAAACAGCTCACTTTCAATCAGGTCTTTAGGGATAGCGGCACAGTTAATCGCGATGAACGGCTTATCGCCACGCTTACTCGCCGCATGAATGGCTTCTGCACATACCTCTTTACCGGTACCACTTTCACCAGTAATGAAAATGCTCGCCTTACTCGATGCAGCAGAATCGATAGTTCGGTAAACCTGCTGCATGGTTTGGCTGCTGCCGATAAAACCTTGGTAGTTCTGGTTTCCCGGGTGTTCCGAGCTATTTTTAAGTTTGGTGGCTTTGCGGATCGCATTATTCACCGTAATACGGAGTCGGTCGGCTTCACACGGTTTGATAAGGAAATCTTGAGAGCCATGACGCATCGCTTCTACAGCGGTATCGATAGAGCCGTGAGCCGTCATGAAGATAACTGGAACTTCAGGGTATTTTTGTTTTACAGCAAATAGTACGTCCATACCCGTCATATCAGGCAGACGTAGATCTAATAAAATAAGGTCTGGGATTCGATGATTCAAACTCTCGATTGCATCGCGGCCAGTGCCGACAATGTTGATATCAATTTCGAGCGGTGTAAGATACGAGCGATATAAAGCTGCTACCGAAGCGGTATCCTCTACCATCAACAAATACTTCGATTTGTTATCTAGCGTTTTTGATTGCATATCCTAGCCATTTATAATTTGCATTTCTTATTATAGTCGCATTCCGCTTTGCATTATGCAAATTAGCCACAGTATTTGTAGTGTGTTTTTTTACTTGCTTCAAACAATCAATGTTTTATCTATCTGGCACGAACGATGCAACGGTATAAATGACCTTCGGGTCACCTAGCCAACTGACGTTGTTAGTGGACCGATTGTTCACAAACGTAAGCCAGTAGAACATTTACTACTGGCTGTTTTTTTGTCTGAAACACTCTCAATTCTTGTGTTGAGGGGGATCAATTCTCGAGCGAAAAGTGAGATTAGCTGTTGGTAATAAACTGCTTTCTTAACTGATCAATTTCATCACGCTTCTGTGCGGCCAATTCAAATTCCAGATTCTGAGCATGCTGATACATCGCAGATTCTAGCTTGCTGATCTCTTTATCAAGCTGTTGCGGCGTAAGTACTGCATAACTTTCAGAAGGCTCTGCCACCTTAGATAGTGGAACTTGTTTCGATTGGCGCTGCTGCTTCGACTTGGTTAGATCACCCAGTTCCATAATGTCTTTGATATTGCGTTTCAACGCTTGCGGAGTGATGCCTTGCTCTTCGTTGTAGGCTTGCTGTTTCTCGCGACGACGATCGGTTTCATCAATCGCTTTTCTCATCGACTTAGTAATTGAATCACCATAAAGGATTGCTCGACCTTCCAAGTTACGAGCAGCACGACCAATGGTTTGAATCAGAGAACGCTCAGAACGCAAGAAGCCCTCTTTATCTGCATCAAGAATCGCCACCAGCGACACTTCAGGCATATCCAAACCTTCACGAAGTAAGTTAATGCCCACTAACACATCGAACTTGCCCAAACGTAGGTCTCGGATGATCTCTACACGCTCAACGGTATCGATATCCGAGTGCAAGTAACGCACTTTAACGCCGTGCTCACTTAGGTATTCGGTTAAGTCTTCTGCCATTCTCTTGGTCAACGTGGTAACCAAAACACGCTCTTCTTTCACTGAACGGATTCTGATTTCAGACAGCAAGTCATCCACCTGCGTCGCGACAGGTCTTACTTCGATGATTGGGTCTAACAGACCAGTAGGACGTACCACTTGATCAGCAATCTCGCCATCTGATTTTTCAATCTCGTAATTACCTGGTGTTGCCGACACAAAAATCGTTTGTGGGGCTATAGACTCAAATTCTTCAAACTTCATTGGACGGTTATCCAATGCAGAAGGCAGTCTAAAACCAAACTCGACCAAGGTTTCTTTACGAGAACGGTCACCTTTATACATCGCACCAATTTGCGGCACAGTCACGTGTGACTCATCGATGATCAGCAAACCATCATCAGGCAGGTAGTCAAATAACGTTGGCGGCGCTTCCCCTTCCGCACGGCCGCTCAAGTATCGTGAATAGTTTTCGATACCGGAACAGAAGCCAAGCTCAGTCATCATCTCAATATCAAACTGAGTTCTTTGAGAGATACGCTGCTCTTCCAAAAGCTTATTGTTGTCTTTTAAGTATTGAGCACGACCGCGCAGTTCGTCCTTGATGTTCTCAATCGCCTCAAGGATTTTTTCTCTTGGCGTTACATAGTGAGTTTTTGGATAAACCGTAAAGCGCGGCAAGTCTCTTTGTTTCACCGCACCAGTCAGAGGATCAAAAATACTAATGCAGTCCACTTCGTCATCGAACATCTCAATTCGAACCGCATCTTGGTCAGATTCAGCCGGAAAGATATCAATCACCTCACCACGAACACGGAACTGACCACGTTCAAAGGCGACATCGTTTCTTGAATATTGCAGCTCAGCCAATCGACGCAGGATGTCTCGCTGATCCATCACCTCGCCACGACTCAAATGAAGCATCATCTTCAAATAAGACTTAGGATCACCCAGACCGTAGATAGCCGACACAGAAGCCACAATGATGGCGTCTTTTCGTTCTAATAAGGCTTTGGTTGCCGAAAGCCTCATTTGTTCGATATGAGCGTTCACAGACGCATCTTTCTCGATGAACGTGTCCGTGGTTGGAACGTAGGCTTCAGGTTGGTAGTAATCGTAGTAAGAAACGAAATACTCAACGGCATTGTTTGGAAAGAAAGATTTCATCTCACCGTAAAGTTGAGCCGCCAATGTCTTGTTAGGCGCTAACAGAATCGCAGGTCTTTGAGATTGGGAAATGACGTTGGCAAGGGTAAAGGTTTTACCTGAGCCCGTTACCCCTAGTAGAGTTTGATGTGCCAAACCAGAATCTAATCCGTCTAGTAATTTGGTTATCGCTGTCGGCTGATCACCGGACGGGCTGTAGTCCGATACCAAGTCAAAGAGTTTACTCATAGGTCGCCATTTCCATACTGTTTTTTTAATCAGGTCATTGTCACTCTAGGAGGAGTGTCGTTGCAACAATTATCTAGAGAAATGCATCTTAAGATCAGAGATCAGTTATAGCTTTTATTTTTAGAACTTGGTATTATCCGTGCCCTGCAAAGTTTCCCCAGCTAAATTACTCGAATTTTAATCCACTACTTTTCCCCAAAAAACCTAAAAATACCGCTTGTTTTACTGTTCGTTTTATAATCTACAAAAGTTATACAATTGCGACATTTTGCTATAAATCCTTTAAATACATTACGTTAGATAAGGTTTTTACATTTTTCGATTTATCCCGATTATTGTTGTTAAAGTTTCACACACACACTTATCCACAATTTTGGTGGATAACTAAAGCAAAGCTAAATCCTATAAGGCGTTCAAGAAAGTAAAGTTTTTTATCTTACTTTTTTCTGATATTTTTTATTGACAGAAATCCGGACAATTATTAGAATTCGCGTCGCTAACAAGCAATTCCCCTTTAGTTCAGTTGGTAGAACGGCGGACTGTTAATCCGTATGTCGCAAGTTCAAGTCTTGCAAGGGGAGCCAAATTCAGAAAAAAGCTCAATCGAAAGATTGGGCTTTTTTCGTATATAACTGCGACTAACTTGTTCCAAGTTAATGTCACAAACCTAGCCGCCCGCGTTCAAGTCTCGACAAGGGGAGCCAAATTTAAAAAAGCCGCATCACTCGATGCGGCTTTTTGCGTTTTAGTGCTTTGGGAACGTATTCGACTCGCAACTTTCCTTCTCTTTTTGATAGTTCTGAGCACCAAAATCCACAAATATGACCCTATTCTTAGGAAGCAAATCGAGCTCAATTCAAGAATGATCTTATGAAAGATCCAATTCAACTACTCCTACAAACTTGTCTCACGAAGTAAAAATTGGCCGTCTATACTTACGGTAACTTTAATAATCAATCGATTACCTGATGTTTTTTTCACCAAGTGTCTAAATCCCTAGTGATCCTTGGTTGTTATTAGGTAAGCAAAGCAGGATAATATCGGGATCGGAATTTCAAGAATTAATCCATTATGACCGAATACCTTTTGTTGTTGGTTGGCACAGTGCTGGTCAATAACTTTGTGCTAGTGAAGTTTTTAGGACTATGTCCATTTATGGGAGTCTCCAAGAAACTGGAGACTGCGATTGGCATGGGCCTCGCGACGACTTTCGTTCTGACGTTAGCGTCGGTCTCTGCATACCTAGTAGAAACCTACATCCTTACCCCTCTGGGTATTGAATACCTGCGTACCATGAGTTTCATCTTGGTTATCGCGGTGGTTGTTCAATTTACGGAAATGGTCGTTCACAAAACCAGCCCGACTCTTTATCGCCTGCTGGGTATCTTTCTGCCTCTTATCACCACCAACTGTGCGGTATTAGGTGTGGCACTTCTGAACATCAATGAAAACCACAACTTCATTCAGTCGATCATCTATGGTTTCGGCGCAGCGGTGGGTTTCTCTCTTGTATTGATCTTATTTGCTGCAATGCGTGAACGTATTGCGGTTGCTGATGTTCCAATGCCATTCAAAGGCGCATCGATTGCGATGATCACAGCAGGCCTAATGTCTCTGGCATTCATGGGCTTTACTGGGTTGGTGAAATAAACATGAGTACCATTTTAATTGCGATCATTGCGCTAGCCGTTTTAGCCGCTGTTTTTGGCGCTATTTTGGGCTTTGCTTCTATCCGTTTTAAAGTTGAAGCTGATCCTATCGTCGATCAAATCGACACCATTTTACCGCAAACTCAATGTGGCCAGTGTGGCTACCCTGGCTGTCGCCCATACGCAGAGGCGATCGCTAACGGAGACAAGATCAACAAATGTCCTCCGGGCGGCCAAGCAACCATTGAGAAGCTAGCAGATTTAATGGGCGTAGAAGTTGAAGACTCCGCTCATGACTTAGATAACAAAGTAAAAACCGTTGCCTTCATTCACGAAGATATGTGTATCGGCTGTACCAAGTGTATTCAAGCCTGCCCTGTTGACGCCATTGTTGGTGGCACCAAGGCACTGCACACAGTAATTAAAGATGAATGTACAGGTTGTGATCTATGTGTCGCACCGTGCCCTACTGACTGTATTGAAATGATTCCAGTGGCAACAACGACTGAAAATTGGAAATGGCAGATGAACATCATCCCTTTTACTGATATCACTAACCAAGCGACTGATGCGACTGCGTCAGAGCCTAAAGCATAGGGTTAGTATGATCTCTTTAATTGAACAAATTCGCACGGGCTCTATTTGGAATTTCCCTGGTGGCGTGCACCCTGCTGAAAACAAGAAACAGTCGAATACTACTGATATCGTCCATGCAAGGCTTCCAGAAGAAATCGTTCTTCCTGTGAAACAGCACATCGGTAAGCCGGGGAACCTATTGGTTGCTGCTGGCGACACTGTGTTAAAAGGTCAGCAACTTACGGCCTTAGACACAGGTTTTACTTTGCCAGTACACGCACCAACATCGGGTGTGATTACCGCTATCGAACCGCGAACTACCGCTCACCCTTCAGGCTTGAGCGAAATATGCGTGGTTATTAAACCTGATGGCCTAGACACTTGGATTGAAAAAAATCCAGTTGAAGATTTTTCGACAAAGACTTCTGACGAACTGCTTGATGTGATTCGCCAAGCTGGTATTTCAGGCATGGGCGGCGCAGGTTTCCCTACGGCTAAGAAGCTTCAATCAGGCTTAGGTCGTACCGACATTTTGATCGTCAACGCTGCGGAATGTGAACCTTACATCACCTCTGATGACAAGTTGCTTCAAGAACATGCCGACGAAGTATTAAACGGCATCGAAGTGGTTGAACACATTCTTCAACCAAAGCTGACGGTTATCGGCATTGAAGACAACAAACCAGATGCGATAAAAGCACTTGAGATTGCAGCGAAAGACAAAGATATCGTCATTCGCGTTATCCCAACCAAATACCCTTCTGGTGGTGAGAAGCAACTTATCAAGATCCTCACCAACAAAGAGGTTCCAGCTGGCGGCATTCCTGCAGACATTGGTGTTTTGGTTCAGAACGTCGGCTCTCTTTACTCGATTAAGCGAGCGGTAATTGACGGCGAACCTGTGGTTAACCGCGTTGTGACATTAACCGGTAAAACCTTTAAGCAACCTCGTAACGTTTGGGCGCTATTAGGCACACCAGTACATGAGTTACTTGAAGAGTTTGGCTACAAAGCAGATAAAAAACTGCCGCGTTTAATTTTGGGCGGCCCGATGATGGGCTTTACCTTGCCGCATGCCAATGTGCCAATCACCAAAACGTCGAACTGTATTTTGGCGCCAACGCGTCGTGAGATCTCACCAAGCACTTACGAGATGGAATGTATCCGTTGCAGCGCATGTGCTGAAACTTGCCCTGCGTCTCTACTTCCTCAACAACTGCAATGGCACGCCAAAGCCAACGAGTTGGATAAGTGTGAAGAGCTAAATATTAAAGACTGTATTGAATGTGGTGCATGTGCATTTGTCTGCCCAAGCGAAATCCCTCTTGTTCAGTACTATCGCCAAGCAAAAGCTGAAATCAAAACTCGAAAAGATGAAGCCGCTGCTGCAGAACGCGCCAAGATTCGTTTTGAAGAGAAGAACGCTCGTATGGAGCGTGATAAAGCCGAACGTGAAAACCGCTTTAAAAAAGCCGCAGATAACCGCCGTAAAGATATGAAAACATCCGGCGGTGATGATGCTATTGCTGCTGCGATTGCTCGTGTTAAAGCACAAAAAGCCGCTGCGGATCAGGCTCCGAATGAAGAACCAGCAGTGAAACCTGCGGTTGCTGCCGCTATTGCGAAGGCAAAAGCGAAACAAGCTGCAGCTCAAAAAGCGGAAGGCGCTGAACCAGACAACTCTGAAATGTCTAAACTGCGTGAAGAGCGCAAGCGTCAAGCGAGAGAGCGCAAGGCACAACAAGCAGCAGCCGATACTCCTGCAGAAAGCTCAGGCGATACGAAGAAAGACGCCGTTGCTGCTGCGATTGCTCGCGCTAAAGCGAAGAAAGCTCAACAAGCTGAATCAGCTTCTGAGGCTCCGGCAGAAAGCTCTGGCGACGCCAAGAAAGACGCAGTTGCTGCGGCTATTGCACGTGCTAAAGCCAAGAAAGTTCAACAAGCTGAATCTACTTCCGACGCTCCAGCTGAAAGCTCAGGCGATACGAAGAAAGACGCCGTTGCTGCTGCGATTGCTCGCGCTAAAGCCAAAAAAGCCCAGCAAGCGAAGCAAGCAGAAACATCTGAACCAGTGGTTGAAGTTGAAACCGAGACTCAATCGGAGCAAGTCGACCCTAAGAAAGCTGCTGTTGCTGCGGCCATCGCTCGCGCTAAGGCTAAGAAAGCACAGCAAGCGACACAAGAAACAACCGAAGCTCCTGAACCTGCAGTTGAAACTGAAGCTGGAAGTTCTGGCGATGCTAAGAAAGACGCCGTTGCTGCCGCTATAGCCCGTGCTAAAGCAAAAAAAGCACAGCAAGCTAAGCAAGCAGAAACATCTGAACCAGTAGTTGAAGTAGAAACTGATACTCAATCTGAACAGGTCGATCCGAAGAAAGCTGCTGTTGCTGCAGCTATCGCTCGTGCTAAAGCGAAAAAAGCCCAGCAAGAGCTAGATAAAAAGAACAATGAGGAGAAAGAGTAGTGGCCTTCTTTATCGCCAGCTCACCGCACGCGCATAGCCGTAGAAGCACCCCAGATCTAATGAAATGGGTGGCTATTTGTGCATTGCCAGGTCTACTAGCTCAAACCTACTTCTTTGGATGGGGTACCCTCATCCAGTTAGTATTTGCTATTGCACTTGCTGTTACCTTTGAAGCAGCCGTCATGCTATTGAGAAAACGCCCGCCAGTAATGGCACTGCGTGATTACAGTGCTGTTGTAACCGCTTGGCTACTGAGTGTCGCGATTCCCCCACACTCTCCGTGGTGGATCCTCGTCATTGGTATGTTCTTCGCTATTATTATCGCGAAACACTTATACGGCGGCCTAGGGCAGAACCCATTTAACCCTGCGATGGTCGCTTACGTTGTTTTGCTGATTTCATTCCCAGTTCAAATGACCAGTTGGAATGCTCCCGCGAGCCTGACAGCAGAAGCAACAAGCTTTATTGACTCATTCTTGATGATCTTTACTGGCTTCAATAACGAAGGTTTGTCTCTGCAACAAGCACGCCTTGGCATTGATGGCACCACAATGGCGACGCCGCTTGATGCATTCAAAACGGCATTAACGGCAGGCAATACTGCCTCAGAAGCACTATCTCAACCTCAATTTAGTTGGTTAGCTGGCGTAGGCTGGGAGTGGGTAAACCTTGCTTACCTAATCGGCGGTTTAGTGCTGATTAAGCAACGTGTTATTCAATGGTATATCCCTGTGGCTTTCATCGGCAGTCTTACTCTGTTTAGCTTAGTGTTCTTAGTGCTCACTCCTGGTGAAACCGCTTCTCCAACCATTCACCTTCTGTCTGGCGCGACTATGCTTGGTGCATTCTTTATTGCAACCGACCCAGTTTCAGCATCCACGACAGTCAAAGGTCGCTTAGTGTTTGGCGCTCTGATCGGCGGTTTAGTCTTTATCATTCGCAGTTGGGGTGGTTTCCCTGATGGCGTGGCGTTTGCTGTATTGTTAGCCAACATGTGTGTTCCACTGATTGACTACTACACCAAACCTCGCACATACGGTCACTAAGGGAGCGGATACCATGCTAAATGCAATTAAGAAAAACGGCCTTGTACTCGCGATTTTTGCGTGTGCTTCGACGGGTTTGGTCGCGGTAACTCACTACCTGACCAAAGATCAGATCAAACAACAAGAACAGGCTCAGTTACTGTCTGTTCTTAACCAAGTGATCCCACACGATCAGCACGACAACGAGCTGTTTTCGTCTTGTACTTTGGTTCAAGCAGAAGAGCTTGGTACTGAGCAAGCGATGCCGGCTTACATTGCTAAGCTTAATGGTGAGCCAAGCGCGATTGCGATCGAAGCGATTGCACCAGACGGCTACAATGGCGCGATTAAAGTGATTGTTGGAATGAAAACTGACGGTACTATTTTAGGTACTCGCGTGCTTTCTCACCAAGAGACTCCGGGCTTGGGTGATAAGATTGATCTGCGTGTGAGTGATTGGATTCTTTCGTTTGCAGGTAAGCAAGTGACGGATTCTAATCTAGACCGTTGGAAGGTTCGTAAAGACGGTGGTGATTTTGACCAGTTTACTGGCGCTACTATCACGCCAAGAGCAGTCGTGAAGTCAGTCAAACAAGCGGTCCAGTACGTTAACCAAAACAACCAAGCATTGCTTGCTCAACCTCTAAATTGTGGTGGTGAATAATGAGTGACCATAAAACATTGATCAAAAATGGCATGTGGGCCAATAACCCTGCCCTAGTGCAACTTCTTGGGTTATGTCCGCTGCTGGCTGTATCGTCAACAGTCACTAACGCACTTGGGCTAGGCATTGCTACCTTGCTTGTACTGGTCGGCTCAAACGTTTCTGTTTCTTTGGTTCGTAATCATGTGCCAAAAGAAGTACGTATCCCAGTATTCGTAATGATCATTGCCTCGCTAGTAACCTGTGTTCAATTGCTGATGAACGCTTACGCCTATGGGCTTTACCTCTCTTTGGGTATCTTCATCCCGCTGATCGTAACCAACTGCATCATCATTGGTCGTGCGGAAGCCTTCGCTTCAAAAAATGAAGTGCTACCAGCGGCTCAAGATGGTTTCTGGATGGGTCTAGGCATGACATCAGTATTGGTCGTGTTAGGTGCGATGCGTGAGATTATTGGTAACGGGACCCTATTTGATGGCGCAGACCTGCTGCTTGGTGACTGGGCTTCGGTGTTACGAATCCAGATATTCCAATTTGATAACAGCTTCTTGTTAGCCCTGCTTCCACCGGGTGCCTTCATTGGTGTTGGTTTCTTAATTGCTTTGAAAAATATCATCGATAACCAAGCAAAATCTAGACAACCAAAACAAGAAAAACCAGTCATTGAACGCGCTCGCGTTACCAATGCCTAATAAGTTAAATTAGCTTAAACCTCGCTGAGTTAGCTCAACCACTCAGCGGGGGAAATCAGATCTAAACAGTACATATAATAATGACGCTCATAAGAGCGCGTAACCGATGATAAAGCAGAAGCAATCCAAGCTTCATGCCCTAACTATTTGAAAGTAATGTCGCTATGAACAATGTAAAACGAGTAGAAATACTTGAGCGTTTAAGAGAAAACAATCCAAAGCCAGAGACTGAGCTTAACTGGAACAGCCCATTCGAGCTGCTGATTGCCGTTCTATTGTCTGCACAAGCAACCGATGTCAGCGTGAACAAGGCGACGGATAAGCTGTACCCTTTAGCCAACACTCCGCAAGCAATTTTCGACCTAGGTGTTGATGGCTTAAAAGAGTATATCAAGACCATCGGCCTATTTAACTCAAAAGCAGAAAACACCATCAAAACGTGTCGTATGCTGCTTGACCTACATAATGGTGAAGTACCGGAAGATCGCGCTGCATTAGAAGCCCTTCCAGGTGTCGGTCGTAAAACAGCAAACGTAGTGTTAAATACCGCATTCGGTTGGCCAACCATTGCCGTTGATACTCACATCTATCGTGTATCAAACCGCACTAAGCTAGCGATGGGTAAAACCGTCGACGATGTCGAAGCAAAACTACTTAAAGTTATCCCAAAAGAATTCAAACTGGATGTCCACCATTGGCTCATTCTTCATGGACGTTACACCTGTGTCGCACGTAAACCACGCTGTGGCAGCTGTATCATTGAAGACCTCTGTGAATACTCTCCACCAAAAGAAAACGTAAAGAAAAAGAAGAAATAAATACGTTTAAATCTATAAAGGCTCTTAAATGAGTCTTTTTTTTTGCTTTACAAAATCATTATTTGTCGCTATGTTAGATTTATGTGTAACTGATTTATGATTTTGTAATGAATGAATTAAGTGAAAGTGTTGCAGTAAAAATCTATAAAGATGCCGATGGGTACAGCTTTCCCCTTGTTGTAAGATCTGGAGTATTTCCCGTTTGCTTGTACCTTAATGCTTATCTTAACGGTAACCATAACTCCCCACTTTCGGCGGGAAAGAATAAAGCAAGCTCTCAAGCCCCAGCTTTTCATACACTAAGAAAATATGCCTACGAACTAAAATTTTTATACTGTTATTTTATCGAGCAAGGTATCGATCTTGTTGAACGTGTCAGCTCTGGTGAGTTTCTTTCAAGGCAAGAGATCGATGATTTTGTTAGAACGTGCAAGCTTTATGCTGATGAAGGCACTATTGATGAAAGTAATGTTGTAGCAATTTCTGACAAGCGCATAAGAGATGCCATCCATGCAACTTCACATAGCCAACCACAAGTTTCTGCACACACATTACGTCAACGCTTAATTCGACTTAGAGCTTATATCGAATACTTATTCGTTTGCCACCACTATGATCAAGAACCAACTGATACGCAAGCCAGAGTTGACGACCAATTCAACAAGTTTAAGTTATACATCAATACGTTTATTAGCGGCACACGTAAAAATAACACCATTGTTAAAGATGCATTTGAGTCGGTAATACCTTCAGATAAGTTTTTTTATTTGCTTGAAATCATCAAAGAGAGTTCACCTGAGAACCCATTTAAATCCAGCAAATTAAGAAACCAACTCATCATGCAAATCCTAATTAACACAGGGGTTCGTGTTGGTGCTGTTTTAAAGCTAAAAGTCACTGACTTGATTGACGATTGGGATAACCCTCGCTTCTTATTGACCAAAACTCCCAATGATCCGACTGATCCAAGGTTAGAGCGTCCATCGAATAAAACCAAAGCGCTATCGGTTTCTATTTCCTCAGAGTTAATGAAGCTTATCAAGCTCTACATACAAACTGTGCGAACAGAAAACCCAGCCGCCCGTGAACATGACTTTGTGTTCATCTCAGAAAAAGGAACAACATCAGGGCAGCCTCTCACTTATAAATCCATTCATAAAATCGTAGATAAATTTGGTGAGGCATTAGGTATCAAGCTCCACCCTCACAAACTTCGTCATAAGTGGAATGAAGTTTTTGAAGATAAGGCGAGAGAGCATGGGTTAACGCCTGAAAAAATTGAAGATTTACGCAAATATGCAATGGGTTGGGTTGAAGACTCGAAAATGGCATCCGTCTATAACGAATATCAACTGGCGGTCACTGTGGCTGATATTTCCGCTAAAACTCAATCTAAAGCTGTTCCGAGGTTAGGAGGTGGTCATGAGTCATAACCATATCGCAACGTTAAAAAAGGAGTACGATGGGCAGCGCATATTCAATGCAAGAGAAGATGGTTACTCTTTTGATGTGCTTTCAGATACGTGGGAGCTTGGTTATAAATCCTATTTGTATCTAAATTGGCTGAATGAACTAAATATTGATACTAATACTTATCTGGACTTAAAATTAGCAATAGCTCATACAGCAAAGTATTACGCTTATCTCTCTCTAAACGGTCACGTTAGTAGCCTCAAAAGTATCTTAGCACACCTCGACATTTACGATTTTCAGGCATGGTGGCTAACACTAGATACTTACAAGAAAAATGTCAGAAATAGCTTATACGCCCTATGCCACCCAAGAAATGGTTATACCTGCCATACTCTCCAACCACTATATGACACAATTAAAGATGAAAATTTAAAGCGCCAAGGTGTAATGAAAGGCATTCTTGACCCAAAAACTGGTGCTTACAGTGAAGTTGAGCACGACAATATTCTTGAAAGCTTAAGAATTGAAACGCAGCGAGTATTAGAAGGGGAAATACTATCGCAACAAAAGTTTACCGCACTACGGAATGTCATAGCCAGTCAGTTACTTCTCGCCCTAATAAGACGACCAACCCAACTTGTGCAACTTAAATGGTGTGATGTCTTACCTGTAGGCGAAACCTTTTTATCTCATAAAGAACCAAACCTTAACTGGAAACCCGTTACTCAACACTTGTTCTCAGATGTTGAGCAATTGCACGTTCGCACCTTTAAAGGCAAGGATGGACAATTTCGCGGTGATGCGGAATCACGCTCACACCGCCTAGAGTCAGACTTTTCTCGATTGCTTTTGCGTTACTATCAGGTTTATGAAAACTACCTTTTACATTCGCTGCCTATGCAATACATCACATTAAGTGAAGATGAAACAAAAGAACTCATAAGACGCCTACCTGTATTGCCTGACCAAAGCTTATTTCACTCTAATTTTGAATCCAAAGCAGAACTATTTACCTCCATCAGTGATACCTCAAAAGCCTACCATATGCGCTCGGACAACCTTAGAGCAAATATACAGCATTTATTCAAAAACAAACTCAAGCCAAACAGCGATAGATGTCCAAACGATTCTTTGCGACTTGGTAACAATCGCTGGCGACACACCATTCTCACCCAAGGTGCAAAATATGGGTTAAGCCCTGCCCACCTTGCTGCCATAACAGGCGTTACCATTGAAGCGATTACCCCCTATCTTGATTTGAAAACCTCAGAGCGAGTAAAAATTGATGAGGCGTATGCTGGGAATCATATCATCAAGCGATTTGATAGCCTGTCGGTAAAAGAGTTACAAACGCACGATGATTTCAAAGTAAAAAGCAGGTTTGATGAAGAAATTGGCCATAAACTCAATCCTGCTAACTGCTCCAGTTGCCAGTCAAAAGGCGGTGCGCCTATGGCATGTTATCCCTGCGACAACTTTAGACCTCTAGAAACGGCAAACCATCAACAATATCTTGATAAAGCAGAAAGAAAACTGGTGATAAACAGTCAATCAGCACACCCTGCCACAGTGAAACGTCTCAAGAAAATCATTCTTTACATCAAGGCGACTATAGCCATTTGTGAAGAGAAAAAAACTGTTAAGCTTGGAGGTGAAAAATGAATACAATCAACCGTTACATTACCAATCAACACGCATATATCGCCGAAAAGAAAAAACTGCCGTTACTTGGTTTTACCACGCCATCAGGAAAGCAAGCAACGTGGGAGGATATTGCTGTTACCTTTACCAGCAACAAAGGCATCCCTATTAACCTCCTTTTTAATAACGATAATCAACCCCACGCCAATATTAACTCCACTTTTTCCGATAAAGACAAGCTCGATGAACATACGCACCATCTACTCTTTGCCTTTGCTCTTGATGTACTTAAAGAAAATATTTCTAACAATTACAAGAGAGATAAAATCACTAATGCAAAAAAATTTCTTATTGCACTTGGTGAGAATGTCGCTTCTTCCAGTATGGATGAGATTCAAAACACCATCGATGAAATGAAGTATATCCAGAATCTTCCTGCATTTTGGGGATGGCTAAATGCCCATAAGATGCTTCCAGCGAGTATAACTCCGAACTTAACCAGGGAGAAAAACTCAACAAGAGCCAAAAGAGGTGATGACGCTATCGAGGCTGAAAGCAGTAAACTGCCTGATGAAAAGGCGTTATTGGCACTCGGGGCGATCTTTTATGATGCAATCCCGCCTTATCAAGACATCAAGAATAAAGAGAACACTAATTCTTGGGCTGAACTCATCCATCCAACAACGAGTCAACTCGATAGTTATGTTTGCACCATGTCAGCACTTGCGATGTCGTCCCCTAATCGAGCGGCAGCAGAGCAAGTGTTACTAACCAAACAACGAGTTAAAGATCATAATGAAGTGGTTAATAATAACATTAATACTGTCTACTACCTTAATTGGCGTGGGTCAAAAGGATATAAAGACTATCAAAATCATATCAATGCTGAAATGGCCGACAGCCTAGACCGAGCATTACATTATACCGCTCTTGTAACTGAGCCTGCGAGAGCATTAGCAAGATTTTATCAAAACCCAAACCTAAGCTTAAAAAAGGTGTTAGGTGATTTTAAGCCAAGTGCCAAAAACCTAGATGCACTCAAACCCAATGACAGTAAGCCGACCAACCTGATTCATCTTGGTTTTTTATTGGGATTTTATGATAACAGTGACGGCTATGCCCGTATTACGTGTGATACCAAAGGGGCTATTGATGCAACAAAACGTAAAAAATCCCCTTTATTTATCAAACACATCACCAAGCTGTTGCCACACGATAAACTAGAAATTAAAAGCCGATGTCCTTATGCATCCTTACTTGTTGGCGCTGCTGCCAACGACAAATCCCAATTGAGTAAATATTTCAATGGTCAAGCAGAAATAACGGTTGCAGAATTTCAAAACCATTACATTACAATTAATCAACAAACTATGTCCGGATACAATAAAGTTAAGTCCAAGCGTGTCAATTATGAGCAGGCTTTATTTACCTATACTGAAAAACAATTAAAAACTCAACAAGCCTCTCACTTTCTGTTAGTTCCCATCGAAGCTTTAGGTAATTATTTTGATTCAAACATCAAAAAACGAAAAAATAGTTACGCTACCATCTTTGAGCGGCATAGTTTCTCAACAGGTTTCGCAATCCCCCCCCACCATTTCAGGCATTGGCAAAATAACTACCTAGCCAATAAGGGGTTGCCCCACTTACTTATAACGATGCTGTCTGGTCGTAAAAACCCAGAGCAAACACTCACCTATATTCATACGACTGACGCCCAAAATGCCTCAGTTATCAGTGATATTTTATATGAAAAAGAAACCGAGGAAGAAGTACAAGTTAAGGTTAGCAAACGCGTACAGAGTAAAGCTCAATACGATGATGCCACCGACAACTTAAGCCCAACTTTTGTCAGTGAGGTCGGCTTTTGCACCCAAGATTTAACTTTAACCCCTTGCTCTTACATGACGGAATTTGAAACACAATGCACACTCTGTTCATCCTCATGTCATATTGCGCATGATAAAGATGCGATTGAACTGCTAAATAAGGATTTAACAATCCAAAAACACAACCTAAAGCAAGTTCAGGAGGCCATTAACTTTGCAACCAGTGAAGGAATGCAGCAATGGTATGAAACCCACTACCAAAATACTTGTATGCTCAAGAGTCTTATTGAAGTGCTATCAGACGACTCCATTAAAGAAGGGGCTATTGTTCGTTTTTTGACTCGTTCAAGTGTCATGCGCATTACAGATTTAGAAACCAAAACAGTAACAGAACGAAAGCTTTCGCTACCTGATGCGAAAGAAGCTCTTCAAGCGGCTCTTGCGGCAACAACCAAAACGAATAACGACTCAGCTAAAAATAACTTTTTAGGCTTTTTGGGATCAGTATAGGAAAGTACACATGGCAACTAAATCATTAGACACTGATCAACAAATCTCCATTCAAGCTTTAATTAGAAGTTGGGAGGGAAAGCTAACTTGGGATTTATTGGTAACCAAAATTGAGTCTAGCCTTGCGATCACTACTACGCGGCAAACACTTGATAAATATCTCAATATAAAAAATGAGTACAAGGATAGAAAGCGCTCACTCAAAGGGCAACCTGTTTCCACTGACAATACTGAGCTACTTATCTATCTACAAAAAGATATTGATCTAGCTGAAAAAGTGATTCAGCTAGAAGCCGAACTAAAAGTTGCAAAAGATGAAATCGGTTATCTGCAAACTTTTATTCAAAAAATCGTCAATATCGGTCAAAGCGATCCAAATGTAATGGCTATTTTTCAAAGGGCAATGCGGAGTATCGAGGAAAGTAAATAAAGACCTAAATGCAACTCTTTGTATTTTATAATCTAATTGAGGGCTTAAAATGGCAAGTGGTCAGCAGAAAGCGCAGCACAATCTTGAGGCATTTAAGGTTTGGGTAGCAACACAAAGCGATGATGATTTTAAACAAATTATCTACCGAGGCCAGCTCAATCGCATCGAAGTAGCGAAAGGGATCGGCTGCGGTAAATCTGCCCTTAACCAAAACCCTGCTCTCAAAGACGCACTCAAAGCATTAGAAGATGAGCTGCGTGATAGAAGCATTCTGCCACCTTTGACCAACTCAGCTAAGAAAAACGAAGGCAAACCAAAAGCCTATGACAATACCGCTAACCGCAAGCTACTCGACTCAAAACGAGTATCCTCATTAGAGGCTGAAAACATTGAATTAAAAGCCAAGGTAAAAGAGCTGGAAAAACGACTTGAGCGCTTTGGGGAGCTATCAGAGACCCTATCTGAAATGGGGTTGATGCCACGATGAATACTGTCCTACATGAAGATCAGATGCGCGTAACCAGCATTCCTTATCGCTCGACCAAGGTGGTGATATTCAGCGGTATACCGCTGGCGAAGGACTCTTACAAAATCAACAGTGGTAAGTATTACGTCACCATTAAAGCCGATCCTGATCGTATCCCTATTCAACCCATGTTAGGCCAACATTGGTCAGTCAAAGGCGCTCGCCAAATTAAAGCTGTTGAAACTGGCGATTATGTAATGCAGCAACACACGTATGAATCCCCCAAGCATATTGAATGCTCCCTGCCCGAAACAGGTGAGCAACTGATACGATTTATTGCTAAAGAAAATGACTTCAAAGGCATAGGGGAAAGCAAAGCCAGAGCGCTCTGGCAGCTCTTGGGGAAAGATTTCCATATCACCCTGAGAAATGACACCCCAGAGTCCAGAAAGCTTCTGACATCGATTCTGAGCGAAGATTCAGTAGAGGCACTCTTTAAAGGGTACGCCAAATATAAAAATCTGGCACATTGCAACTGGATGAGCGAGCACAACATCCCCGCCAGTGTGCAGCAACGGCTGCTCAAGCATCACGGTGAAGCCTCCATAGAGGTAATTAAGGATAATCCTTATGCTTTGATGGGTTTTGGTCTTTCGTTCAGTGCCATTGAAGATATTATCAAGGTAACGGATTTTAAGAGCGATGTTGCGAAGAATGACCCTAGAAGGCTCAGCGCTGCTCTGGAAATGGCGATTCGCAAGGAGATTGAAAAAGGTCACACCTATACCACTCATGCCAATGTGCGCCCTTACCTCAACAGGCTACTGAAAGACAAAACACTGGTCACTCAGGCGTTCCAATCAGGTCATAATAAAGCTCAGTACATTTTAAACCCCGACACAGGAACCTACCATCCAACTGCGCAACTTCTGATGGAAAGTGTCGTTGCCAAACGGCTAAATACACTGGTTCAGCGGAATGACTTGTTTGATGAAAACGCCAATGCTGCGTATTGCTCTGCGGCTGGCGAGCTTCCTTACGAATTAACTCCTAAGCAAATCGAAGCCGTAACAACGTGTCTGGATAATTCGGTAAGCTGTATTACGGGCGGTGCAGGAACAGGCAAGACAACGGTACTCAGAACGGCTCTCAGGGCTTACCATCAACTTGGATTTGAAATACACGCCGTTGCGCTCAGCGGTCGTGCTGCAATGAGACTTCATGAGTCCATCGGTTTTGTTACCTCAACCATTGCCAAATTGCTGCGTGAAGACCCCATAGAACCCAGTGTCGAGAAAACAAATCACCTACTAGTGGTTGATGAGGCAAGCATGATTGACTTGCCAACCATGTATCGTCTTGTTAATCACATTCACCCCTCTGTACGATTGATATTCACTGGCGATCCCGACCAACTTCCACCAATCGGCTGCGGCAAGGTGTTGGCAGACATCGTTGAAGCAAACACGGTGGCTAATACGAAGTTAGATATCGTCAAGAGACAGGATGGTTCAACGGGTATCCCCGAATACTCAAAGCTCATCAATCAAGGAGTGGTGCCTGATCGATTAAGTACGGGAGCAATACACTTTCACGAAACCAGTAAAACAGACATTGCCAAAGTCTGCTGTGAGCTTTACCAACAGTGTCCTGAAAATAGTCGCGTCATGGCTCCAACCAAGGCACTCGTATCAGAAATCAATAAACTCACCCAACAAGCCGTTAACCCAGATAGCACTAACCTTGAGTTCGAAATCAATGGTGATAAGTTCTTTTTACCACTTCGCATGAATGATGCCGTGTTATTCACGCAGAACCATTATGACAAAGGCATTCAGAACGGCTCACTTGGCACACTAACCAACGCTAAACCTTCTGGTGATAGTTACGGTGAAGTGACACTAGATACAGGTGAAAAGGTCGAGATTACACAATCTGTGCTCGATTGCATGGAGTTGGGTTACGCAATCACCCTACATAAAGCTCAAGGGTCACAGTTTCCACGTATCATCATCGCTCTACAAAAGGGCAGAATAGTCGATAGAGCATGGCTCTATACGGCAATTACAAGAGCAGAAAGCGAAATTCATATCGTTGGAAGTAGTGATAACATGAGGCAGATCACCGAGGTACCTAGTCACTCTCATAAGCGGAATAGCTACCTGAAAGAACTGTTGAGTTAGCAATTTCAAACTCGTTAATTAGATGGTACGCCCCACACCTACGCTAAACTCAGCATAGTCGATGAACATTTAGAGGTGCCATCATGTCAGCTATTAAAGTTATTGGTATAGATCTCGGTAAGTCTGTTTTCCATCTAATTGGCCACGACTACTCTGGCCGTGAAGTTTTCCGACACAAATTGACCCGAGCTAAGCTCATTCATTTTATCTCACAGCAAGAATCTACAACCATAGCAATGGAAGCGTGTTGTGGTGCGCATTGGTTGGCTCGAAAATGCCAAGAATATGCTCATAAGGTCAAGTTAATACCTGCACAGTATGTAAAGCCATACGTTAAGAGCCACAAGAACGATTTCATTGATGCTGATGCCATTGCCGAAGCTTCCATGAGACCTAATATGAGGTTTGTCTCTCCGAAAAGCGAACAAGCTCAAATTAGTACTGTGATTAGGAGAATCAGAACAGGATATATTCGCGAAAGAACCTCCTGTATGAATAGAATCGGGTCAATCTTGCTAGAGTTTGGCATTAGCTTCCCTCGCGGGCATGCCAATATGAAAATGCTGTTCCAGTGGTTAGCAGATAAAGAGGCTATAGTCCCACCACAGATCATTCTTGAGCTTCGTGACCAATTGGACTACTACAATCAACTAAACGAAAAGATTGTTGTTCAAGACCAAAAACTAGTCGAACTCAATAAAGAAAATGAACTATATCGCTTGCTTCAAACGATACCAGGCATAGGGCCTATGACAGCTTCGTGTTGCTTGTCTTCTGTCGGAGACCCAAAAGACTTTGCTAATGGGCGAAACTTTGCAGCATGGATAGGGTTAGTACCGTTTCAATATACAACGGGAGGAAAACCTCGATTGTTGGGTATATCGAAGCGAGGAAACAAAGAACTGAGAGAATTATTTGTTCATGCGGCTAGAGCTGTCATGTGGAGGGATAGCTCTGCGGAGCATTACTTCGGATCATGGCTTATTGATTTGAAGTGTAGAAAACCATTCAACGTTGCTGTTGTTGCATTGGCCAATAAATTGGCTCGCATAGCATGGTCAGTGATGAACTCTCACAAGGCGTTTGAATCAAAAGTATAACCAAAATTTGCATATGATAAATCAAGATGACAAAACGGTTAGACCACCAGATTGAAGACCTGAGGGGCAAAACAGCATTAAAAATGCTTTCTCGCTTATGAGGACAATCTGGCGCGGATCTCATCGTAGAGCTGGGGCTAATGTAAGTCTCAAGTAGACTCTGAATACATTAGCGCAAACCAACTCTGTTATTTTGCTTATTCACTTGCAAAACGGGGCGTACCATACATTTGCCCCAAACTTTGCTTGTGCCGGCTATCTATTTAACTCATATGAGACACAATTGACTTACTTTTGGTACTGTCGGTAATGTGTTTATGGGGACGCATGTATGAAGAAGGTATAATGTTACTGGTTGAGTTACTTACAACAGAACGTATACCTAGACCTTTAGTGAAACTACGCTTTCACATTTTGAACATTGATGGAGATATAGTTTCATTATGAGCTCACGTCGCAGAGCCGTGGTTTTTCCTAGACAGCAACGCATCCTCGAACAACTGGGTGAGAATATCGAGTTGGCGTTAAAGCGACGGCATATATCACAGGAGTTGTTACACCAACGAACGGCGATATCAAAACCGACATTACGAAGGATCATTAGAGGTGATTCAACAGTCTCTATTGGGCACTATATGATCGTTTTGTCAGTATTAGGCCTCGAAAATGACCTTGGTATGGTCGCCAGTGATCGTGAGCTAATTGGAAAACTAGAATCGATAGCGAAGCTTAAGAATAATTCAAAGACATGAAACATTGCTGTTTTAATTTCAAGCGAGTCTGCCCCATTTTTGCCCAAACTCTTCACAGATGGCGTTAAGACTAATGGTTTCTTGATAAGCTTTGGTAATGATTTTAGGCCCTAACTAGAAGTTGCTAGACTTGGGTAAAGAGCACATCATGGTGGACGAATGAACTACTTTGCACAGGCCCCCTTCTAGGTAATGTAAACCTGGAGGGTAAATGAAAAAACTAAAACGACAGTATCGAAGTTATGTCAAAGCGCAAGGGGATTATCTGTGGGATGTGTATCCTAGCGTACGCAGTGGAACTCACAAGCATTTTTCAACCAAGCAGGAGAAGAGCTACTATTTCCTCCATAAAGTTGAGTGTGGTGAATATCCTATCAAACTGCGAGCAGCTAGAGGAAGATCACTAGCTAACCCGTGGGATGATTACCCTGCACACGTATATGACGTTGCTAAGTGTTGGAAGCATAATTCGAAAAGACGTCACCAATACTACAAATGAACACCATCAAGCCTCGCCAATGCGAGGCTTATTTGTGTTCCGTCAGTTTGTTCATTAAAGCTTACTAACCCGTTAATTTGCCCACTTTCGAGTTAGACGCTCATTTCGCAGTGTGCGAATCGCAACCTGCGAAATGAACTTATTTCTCCCCTAAAGTGTTTATAAAATATGGATTTACGTGTCGAACACAAAGGAGCTAGCTTAGCTAAAGCACAGACACGACCATAACCACAAAAAGTAGCTCTATTACGCGCTACCAGTGATCAATAGTGGCAGATGTTGAGCTCTTTCAGTTCGGAATGCTTTTTCTAAAAAAAATGATAACTTTTGCAACCGAAATTAACCTTTATAAAACATAGGTTTAATAGGGTTTTCAGTGTCGGATTTTACGGTGAAATTGACAGATATTTCAGTAGGTTTGGAAGCTTTACTAAGCGGCTTTCCGACAGTCAACGTCATTCTCATTTTGCTGTTTTACGTGATAACTGTGATAACAAAGTTGTTTCGTAGGGGGCTAGCTTGGTTCTGCCCCATAACAAGCTAGAGCAGGAATGAGGCTATATTAAAGGTTCGTAATTTGACTTACTTTTCTTTATGCCTAGAGTTCTGACTATGTGGCCAAATTTACTAATCCACAACACATATACTTATGAAAATACACGGCCATTAAAAGAGAGTATCAGTAGATACTCTCTTCAGATTGATCTTACCTCTCTGAAGGGTGAGTCCAGTCAAAAGCCTTTAATGGGCCATCAACTGGTGTATGAGATAATGCATTGGTGAAATTTGAAATAAGTTTGCAAGCTAGGCCTGTCAACACTTCAAGCGCATGCCGCTCTGTGTATCCTACCGTTAGAAAGTTCTGCAACTTTTCATCACCTATATGACCACGATTATCTAGTAGCTCTTTAGTAAAGACATGCAACGCTTGTAGTTTGACATCAGGTAACTCATTTCCTTCCCGTAGTGCTTCAATAATGCTTTCTGGCATATTAGCTGATTTCATGATCCACGTATGACCAGGAACGCAATAGTGACAGTTGTTTTCAAAGTTTGATGTCATCAGAACCACTTGAGCTTCGAGTGGACTGAATAGTGTACTTTGCGTGAATAACTCATAAGTCTTCAAATAAGCTTGATAAGTTGCAGGAGCATCTGCTAGCACTTTATGTAAATTTGGAATTAAACCAAGTGATTTTTTAGATTGCTCCATCATTTGCTTTGATGCTTCTGGTGCTGTTTCAATATTGTGGTAGTTAAACATAATAATTCTCTCGGTTTATTATTTATTAATGGTGAAAACGTTGCGTAAGGCTTGAGTTAATCGTTCTTCGCTTGCTCTTAGTCGATAGTCTTCAGATTGATCTATCCATTGGATGACACCATGTTCATCAATTAAGATCGATGTTGGGATAGACATTGATTTGTATTCAAATGAAGTAGGAAATGGCAGCCCTAATACTGTTTTTGTTTTAGACGAGTCAGCCCCTAAAGCCTTGTGGTGTTCAACGCCGTATTGTTTAACTACTTTGAGTTCTGGGTCTGACAAAAGAAGAAGATCTAAACTATCTCGTTCGATGTGCATTTTTGCTTGTTCTGCCGTATCTCCCGACAACGCAACGACCTTAACTCCATATCGATCCAGAGTCGGTTTCATATCGTTAAACATTTTTAATTCAGCACTACAGTATGGACACCAAGCACCTCGGTAAAACTTAAGTAGAACACGTTGATTTTTTAGGTCATCAGTCGAATAAATCTCGTTGTCATATGTGGTTGATTCGAATTGTGGGAACTTATCTCCAATTGCAACCTCAATATCACCTAGAGGAGTATCTTTTTGACTGAATACCCAAATGAATTTACCACCAAGAAATATGGAAAAGCTGGACATTAAGACAACGAAAACAAAGCTCCAATGCATATTTATAATCCCACTGATAATTGCACCTAGCCCCAAAAGGACACCTGCGGCAAGTGCTAGCATAAGGATGATAGGATTTTTGGGCGGCTTGTTCTTTTTTACTTTTAGAAAGTAATGCAAACTTCCAATCACCGTTGTGGAAAATCCAAGTAGTGATAGTGCTATAGCTGAATACATCGTTTGTTCCTCATTGTTTTGCTTAATTGTACTAGTTAGTACAT
>NZ_JBFRJF010000003.1:4933-116704 GCF_041468745.1 Vibrio sp. 10N.286.52.F8 | reverse complement strand
ATGTACTAACTAGTACAATAGGTGTCAATAAGAATTTTATGTAGTTGTATAGATAAATGGCAAAGAAAAGACAGTTTGACGAGATAGAAGTGCTTGGAGTTATGGCCAAATATTTTTGGCAGCATGGTTATGCGTCGACTAAGGTGGATCAATTATCGACCGTTACAGGATTAACGAAAACCAGTATTTACAACGCGTTTGGCAACAAAGAAACCGTGTTTAAATGTATAGTAGATTTCTATGTTGAGCATCACATGTCTGTGGTACTCAAGAAACTCGACTCAAATAAATCAATATCAGAGAATCTTCAATATTTATTTGATAGTGAGTTCTTAAATCCAGAGAATGATCTACTCACTTACGGCTGCTTAATTACAAACAGTATTGTTGAATTAAAATCAAACGAACCAGCCCTCTATGAGTATGTTATTAAGAAGTTTGAACAAGGTCGTATTGCAACACTGGCATTTTTTACTCAATATGAGAAAACAGAACGACTTATTGATGGTATAGATGCAGAGCATTTGACCGACTATTTCCTTACGTTTCGTCAAGGACTAAAAGTTCAATCAAGAGGGCAAAGACCACATGAATCTCTCGCTCGATCTATACATGCATTCATGCTTGTATTGAGTACATTTGAAAAATAGATTATGCGTAGACTATTCTCGAGCTTTAGCTTTGTTGTCGAGTTTTAGATGTCTAATGATTATGAGTGCAGCACCGTAGCAACACGATTCTAGTTGAGCCAATTAGTTAATCGAGCAGGTAGACTGCTTTATCCTTATCGCAATACTATTGAATGGTGCCTTTAAATGAAAACAATAAAATATAATGGACGTATTGTTTTTCAAAAACAAGATATACCCAGTTTCAAACGTATGCCGCGCGTATTTGTAGACAGTGAAGCGTGTTTTGCGTTTGTCACAAATGGCGATTTTAACGTCAGGGAACAGACAGAATCTGCTTCATTGAACAAAAACTGCGGAATACTGGCAAAATGCACCAACTACTTTTATGAAAACACTAGCTATCATAATGATGAAGGTGCAGGTGAAGCGATTGGTATCCTTCTCTATCCTGAAATATTTCAGTCACTGTTTAACTTTGATATTAGCCAGTCAAAATACAGGGTCGATTATAATATTTTGCAGGTTGAAGTGGACAAATTGCTAGAGCACTATCGTGATAGCATCAGTATATTGCTGGATTCTCCAGAGTTGGCGGATGATTTGCTTATCGAGAGCAAACTACGTGAATTTGTCATTCTTATGGCGAAAAGAACCAGCGCACCTTCTGAACTCGATTTTCTTGCTTCTATGTTTAAACCTAACTTTGCCAAATTTGAAGATATTATCCAAAGTAATCTGTATGCGGATCTGAGTGTGGATGAGTTGGCAGCATTGTGTCATATGAGTGTTTCTACTTTTAAACGTAAGTTTAAAGAGGTGTATTCAGAACCCCCAATAAAATACATTACCAAATTAAAAATCAACAAAGCTAAAGTGTTACTGAAAGATAATAGCTTACGTATCTCCGACATCGTTTTTGAAACAGGTTTCGAGTCGATTTCCACGTTTAACCGTGCCTTTAAAGGACAAACAGGTCTATCCCCTTCTCAATTTCGTTTAACCTGACACCAACGCATTTTAACCTTTCCATTCAGGTTGGCTCGTTTGAACTAATGTGAGCAATTTTTGAACTTTTATGGAGAGCCCTGTACCTCCAAATTCCATATAGTTACCCCATCAACTAAACACAGAGAAAGGTAACGAATTATGGGTATCAGCTTTAAAGAAAAATATGGTGATTGGGCACTTATCACAGGGGCAACATCAGGCATTGGCGCAGAAATGGCAAGCCAGATTGCAGCAAAAGGATTGAACATTGTTTTGGTCGCTCGTCGAGAAAAAGAGCTTGAAGAGCAAGCTACGTTGCTTACTGAACGCTACGGAATTAAAGCAACGACCGTTTCTGCTGACTTAAGTACGTCAGAAGGCGTCGAAAAAGTTAAGCAAATTGACAAAAGTATTGGGCTACTTGTACTAGCCGCTGGTATTGAAGTTAATGGTTCGTTTGCTAAATCATCTCTAGAGCAAGAGTTGAAGATGATACAGCTTAACGTTACCTCTGTATTGCAACTGACTCACCACTTTACACCAGCGATGATCGAAAGAAAAAGAGGCGGCATTTTAATGGTATCAAGTCTTTCTGGTCATATGGTTTCCCCATATTTTTCAAATTATGCAGGTACCAAAGCCTATGTTCTTCAGCTAGGTGCATCTCTTCATGGCGAACTTAAACCCAAAGGTATTGATGTAACGGTTCTTTCTCCTGGGTTAACAACTACACCGATGACTGCTGATAATGGTGTTGACTGGTCAAAACTACCAATGGTTGCAAAAGATCCAGCGGAAGTAGCAGAAATAGCTATCAATGGTTTGGGTAGAAAAGCAGTTGTGGTTCCAGGTAAACGTAATCGAATGACCGCTATTCTTTCTGGGATCATCTCCCACCAAAAGCAGGCAATAATGGGTGAATCAATGATTGGAAAAGCAATGCCCAAGAACAAAATGTAACCCCCAACAGTTTAAAACTTTAGTGAAAGAAAAAGGGAAAAAGGGAAAAAGCAATGATTAAAGTATACGTAATATACCCAAATAACGATGATGTGATTTTTGATTTTGATTACTACTGCAACAAACATGTTCCTATGATAGGAGAGCTTCTGGGAGACGCACTAAAAGGGGCGACAGTAGATGCAGGGCTAACAAGTGTTGTTCCTGGTGAAGCAGCGGCATATGTGGCGATTAGTACAATTTCATTTGAATCTATAGAGTCATTTCAAACGGCATTTGGCCCAAATGCAGAGAAGATAAAAGCTGATGTACCGAACTTCACTAATACCGTTCCAACAATTCAGCTTTGTGAGCAAAAAATATAGAACCGCAACTCTCTACGGTGAAAATGAGCAGGATACCGAATAATAAACAATTTGGATTCTGCTTAGTGTTATTTAATGAAATAAAATTGAAACTAAACGCTTGATAAAAAGAGTTAAATATGAATAAGAAAATCAAATTGGATATAGTGTCAGATGTGATTTGTCCTTGGTGTATTATCGGTTATAAGCGTTTAAATACCGCGATAAAAGAGCTTGGTATAGAAGATCGCATTGAGATTGAGTGGCAACCTTTTCAGTTAAATCCAGATATGCCGCTTGAAGGTGAAGACCTACGTGCCCACCTTAAAAGGAAGTACGGTACTACATTAGAAGATAGCATTCGTTTCAGAAAAGAGATGACAGAGCTTGGAGAAGACGTTGGATTTAAATTCGACTACTTTGACGGGCTAAAAGCTGTAAATACCCTTGATGCTCATATTCTTCTGGAGCATGCAAAAAGTGTAGGCAAGCAAACCGAGCTTAAAAACCGGTTATTTGCTTCGTTTTATAGCGAGCAAAAAGATATATCCAGCAAGAGTACCCTCGAGCAAGAGTTGCAAAGTCTTGGTATTAATGTTGACGAAGCAATGCAATGCCTAGATGATGATGATATTCGAAGTCATGTCCAGTCGCTGGAACAACAATGGAAACAAGCGGGTATATCAGGTGTTCCAACGGTTGTATTCAATCGCGAGAGCGCTATTTCTGGAGCCCAATCAGTGGATACTTATAAGCAAGTATTAACTGAATTAGCTAAAGTGTAATTCCTGCATCCCTCTAAAACGGACTTTTGCAATATTGTGGCGGTCTGAAAAAGGCAACGGTCTATATGAAAAATAGAGAGCTTGAAGTCTACCTTCATCATCATATACCAGTATCAAAGTCTCTCGGTATCGGTGTGAATACTTGTAGCAGCAAAAATATCGAGATTACTGCACCATTGAGAGTGAATACAAACCACATGAATACGGTGTTTGGCGGCAGCTTATCTGTTGTTGGTATTTTGGCAGGTTGGTCTTTAGTTTATGCCCAGTTAGAGGGTAAAAAACATCAAATTGTTATTCAAGAAAATAGCATTCGATACCTGAAGCCCGCCAACAAAGATGTAACAGCAGTATGTAAATATGACAACCTTACGGCGTGGTCTCGGTTTCATCGTGCGTTTCAACGCAAGGGAAAAGGGCGTGTTCAAATAGCCTGCAATCTATTTTGTGCGGATGAGTTGGTTGCTACTTTTGAGGGAGTATACGTCGTTTTTAATAAAGAGTAATTAGGTCAAAATGCAAAGAAAACTAAAACTTACGCAACCAATCCAGTTTGTCACGCCCGAACTTTTCAATTTCTTCCCAACCTTGACTTCCTGCAATCACAACGCTAGTGGTAAGGAACAGAATATCAAAGAGTTTATTTACAACTCATCCTGATTGGCGTGTATCTTCAATGGCTACAAAGTACTTGAATAAATTGAGCTCAGACATGGTTGACTTGGTTTGTTATCAAAAAGAAGTATAAGATAAAAAACTTAGCTCAAGGTAAAGCTTGGTGATCTTGCCCTGTACTCTACGGCTACCGCTCACCGCTCGTTTTGTAGATAAAGAGGGCAAAACTAATTATAGATCTTTGATAATTTGGGATATTTTTTCTAATCAATATTAGTCGACTTAGACAGAGTACTCTAAATGATTCCTGTCCAAAAACGAGTTACGAAGCTCTTTTGTGAGTGATACCGATGGTCAAGAAAAATCATAAACGCCTAGCGACTAGCGAGCCGTGCGAGCGTCAGGAGTGGCTTTATTATTTTACTTTACCATCATTCCCCTAGATACCCTTTTAGCAGGGTGATGGTTCACGCAGTGAGGCCATCGCCTTGCCAAGACTTTGGGTAAAGTCAACTAGAGTGTATTTGATTAATTTGTTACTATTTTTGTAAAGGATATTGGGGATGATTTTGTCGAGTTTAGTCTTATAAAATCATCACCTTTACAAATTAAAGGGTATTTGTAATGTATTTTTACCGTTGATGGCACTTACACCCCTTACAATAACTAGATAGTCACTCACTCACCCACCGAGTAAAGATGATTTTTAGTTCATATAAAGTGAATTCAAAGAAAAGAGCGAAGATTAGTCTTTCCGTTCACAACGATTAATCAATACGGCAGCGCTTAAAGCGCTGCTTTTTTATTGCCACTCTCTAGAATCCGCCTCTACATAAGTTTTCACTTCTAATTCTGCGTTCCCAAGACAACAGGCATAAAAAATCCCGCCTTTTATGGCGGGATTCAATTATTTAGCTAAGAAGTCTGTCTTAGATAAACTCCACTTTAGTCACTTCTTTGATAGCAGATAGAACAAATGTTGGTACTGCTGCAATGAAGATTAACGATATTAAGTGATTAAATTCTAGCGCTTCTGTGCTGAATACCAACTGACCGAAGCTTGTGTACACAACGCTTAAAGACAAGATAGCCGATACTGCCACCGCACCAAGTAGGTAGTGGTTAGTGAACGGATTCTTACGATAAATCGTTGTAAACGTACGTGCATCGAACAAGCTCCAAAGTTGAGCAAAGATCAGTGTTAAAAACGCAACGGTTTGTGCGTATTGAGCACTGTAACCACCGTCGAGTGCGTAAGAGAATGTCACAAAGCTTAGACCACCTAATGCGAGACCACGAGTTAGGATACGAGCGCCTAGACCATTAGAGAAGAAGCCTTGGTCACGTTTGCCTGGCTTACGCTCCATGAGATCTTTCTCTTCTGGCTCAACACCGAGTGCGAGTGCTGGTAGACCATCAGAAACGAGGTTAACCCATAAAATCATTAGTGGAGTTAGCGGAAGTACTACATCTGGTCCCATGAGTAGGAATGCAAATAGGATTACCGAAACCTCACCCACGTTCGCTGTAAGTGCTTGGCGGATAAACTTACGTAGGTTATCGAAAATTTGACGACCCTGACGTACCGCCTTCACGATAGTACTGAAGTTGTCATCCAACAGGATAAGGTCACCTGAGTCTTTCGCAACAGACGTACCTGTAATACCCATCGCAACACCAATGTCTGCACGACGCAGTGCTGGCGCATCGTTCACGCCGTCACCGGTCATAGAGGCAACTTCATTGTTCTCTTGCTGCGCTTTTACGATACGCAGCTTGTGCTCTGGAGTAACACGGGCAAATACTGCAACCTGAGAACAGATAGACAACAGCTTCTCGTCATCCATTTGGTCAAGCTCAGCACCCGTTACCACTAGATCGTCTTCGCTACGGATGATTCCGATTTCACGAGCAATCGCTGCTGCCGTGACTGCGTGGTCACCGGTAATCATTACCGTACGAACACCAGCGCTATAACAGCTATTTACTGCATCGCGTACTTCTGGGCGTGGTGGATCCATGATGCCATAGATACCCAGGATGCTGACGTCTTTTTCAAGCTCAGGGAAATCTAACTCAAGCTCTTCTTCTTTTAATTCACGGAAACCAACGGCAAGTGTACGCAGAGCATCACCACCAAAGGTTTGGATTGCCGCTTCAAAGTTTAAATGAAGCTCTTGAGACGGTGCGGTATCGAGAGCCAAGTTGCCTGAAACTTCACAGCCAACCGTTGGTACGAAACCACCGTCAACCATGAAGCTGGTTGATTTACCAAGAACAACATCTGGCGCACCTTTCAATGCTAGGAAGTGCTTACCTTGTGGGTCACGAACGATAACAGAAGCCATCTTACGACCAGAATCGAACGGGAACTTCTTAACGATTGAGTAGCCACCCGTTGATAGCATTTCATCTTGTTTAAGACCTGCTTTTGCAGCTGCAACAATTAGTGCACCTTCTGTCGGGTTGCCACGAACCGTCCATTTACCATCAGCATTTACATATTCAGCATCGTTACAAAGCGTTGCAACAACAAGACCTTTCATCATTGCAGGGCTGTTTGTCGCTTCGACATTGTGACCTTTGGTAATGAATTCACCCTTAGGATCAAAACCTTTACCTGACACATCCCAGTAACGACCAGACACATCGTACGCTTTCATCACCTGCATTTGGTTTTGTGTTAGCGTACCGGTTTTATCTGAACAGATAACGGTTGTAGAACCAAGCGTTTCGATTGCTGCTAGCTGTTTAGCCAAAGCATTATTCTTAACCATCTTAGTCGAGCCCATCGTTAATACGATAGTAACCACCGTTGGTAAACCTTCAGGAATAGCGGCAACCGATAAAGAGATACCTGTTGTTAGGATTTCTAACCATGGCATACCGTGGTAAACACCGATAGCACAAACAATAGCAACAACCACAAGAGCAACAACCAATAATGCGAGTGCGATGGTGTCCATACGCTCTTGCATTGGTGTTTTCGTCTCTTCCGTTTGGTTCATCATATCAGCGATGTGACCAACTTCAGTTTGCATACCTGTGCTTGTTACCACAGCAAGGCCTGTACCTGTAGTCACGATTGTTGTCATGAAGCCCATGTTCTTCTGATCGCCAAGACCAAGGGTCTCATCTTCAAGGCGTTCAGACTGCTTATTCACTGGCTCAGATTCACCGGTCAGTGCAGCCTCATCTACCGTCAGACGGTTTGACTCAAGAATACGAACATCAGCAGGCAGAATATCGCCAGTATTAATTTTGATGATGTCACCAGGAACGAGGGTTTTAGCTGGAACACTGATCCATTTACCATCGCGCATCACTTCGGCTTCTGGAGCTGCCATTTCTTTTAGCGCTTCCATCCCTTTCTGAGCTTTAAATTCTTGCCAGAACGCGATACCAGTATTGATAAGGATAATCACTGCAATAGCCATAGCATCAATCGCGTGGCCAGTAGACCAAGAAACGATTGCACCAACAGCTAGAATAAAAATCAGTGGGTTTTTATATTGATGAATATACAGTTCCCACGCAGAAGCTGACTCTTGTGCAGTCAGTTCGTTAGTGCCGTGCTTCTCTAAGCGTGCATCCGCTTCAGAAGTTGATAAACCTGTCGTTTGATCTGCGTTCAGTTCGTTTAAAACATCTGAACTTTGTTGTGTAAACCATTTACTCGTCATTTGAGTACTCCACATCAATGCCTCACGCCGAGGCTAATGTAATAAAATAATACTTATTCTTATGTGATAGAAAAATCGCACAAATCAAAAGTGAATATTTAGTCGATTTAGTGCGCTTGAAAAACTATATAGTAAGGATTGTCTATTTAGCAAAGATCGCAAAAGATACACTTGATACACACTTGACAACTACTTTGAAAACACAACCACATCAAACATCAAACATCAAACAAACAATACAAGCCCAAACTATTGTTTAAAAAAGATAAGCACAAAAAATAGACACCCTTTGCACTTTCGTAAAAACCATTGGTTATCGGCGTATTTTATCGAAAATTCCTTAATAACGAAGTAAAACATCGGAATAACCTTTCTATAAACAGGGAGATGTTGGCGTAATCATAAATTGATAAAATGGAAAGTTAGATGCCAATTGTAAAAACGAAAGGAAATCAGCAACAAGATGGAGATATAAGTCACAATTCAACAACCAAGGCCATTCTTGGCCATTACAAAAAAGACCAACACTCAAACTTACTATTTATGCAAAACTGCGAATTAAGCGCTAGTGACTGACAAATTAATAAGGCCGTCGCTCTTTAATTTCTTGTAATACAAATAAGAAAAAAGGCAGAGGGGGAGAGTAAGATAGATGATGAGAATAAGAAAATATGACCAAACTCATCATCTCTTTGGTGTTGCTTATGAGCTTGCTCATATATAGTGCTATAAAAGAAACAACCAATAACAAGCTAGGAGCAAATCATGTCAAACGGTCGTATTTTACACACCATGCTACGCGTGGGTGATCTAGACAAGTCTATCGAGTTCTACACCAATGTAATGGGCATGCAGCTATTACGTAAGAACGAAAACAAAGAGTACGAATACACACTGGCTTTCGTTGGCTTTGGCGACGAATCTCAAGGCGCAGTGATTGAGCTGACTTACAACTGGGGCACCACGGAATACGATCTTGGCTCTGCTTTTGGTCACGTTGCTATCGGTGTTGATGACATCTACACAACGTGTGATGCGATTAAAGCAGCTGGCGGCAACGTAACGCGAGAAGCGGGTCCGGTTAAAGGCGGCTCTACACACATTGCGTTCGTTAAAGATCCTGATGGCTACATGATTGAGCTGATTCAGAACAAACAAGCAAGCGCAGGTCTAGAAGGTTAATTCCTTAACCTCTTTGAGAAGTTGAGTTTGAACGCCTGATGAAATGAAAAACGAAGCGAGCACTATGCTCGCTTCTTTTTTATCACTCTCACCATAATCGATATTCTTTACCAATTATTCTTAACAATCTCATTGATGAAACTTTACATGATAATGATTATCATTTAAATTAACCACCTATTGATTAGTGAGGTAATACAATGATTAGCGAATGGGAAAAACACACGTTACTTGCCGATACTGCATTGCAGCTCGACGATCCTGTACGAAGTATTCTTCATTATCAGCAGGCTTTGAACTTAAGTGAAGAAATTACAGAACGCACCGATATTCAAGCCGATGAACGCTTACTGATCTCGGTGATTTCTTGCCACAATCTTGCTCAATTCTGGCGTTGGGCTGGCGACACTGAATACGAGCTCAAGTATCTTCAACTGGCTTCCGAAAAGGTACTCACACTGATCCCTCAGTGCCCTAATACTCAATGTTCAAGCTTTATCGATTCTATTGGTTGCTGTAAGAAAGCGCTGATCGATTTCATGAAACGCCACCCAAACCCTAAAATTGCCTCTATGGTGGAGAAGATCGATACCGCGACCAACTGTGAAATGATCGCCCGCTTCCGCTTGAACTAAACAAGTTACGTCCAAACAACGACTCCAAATCTAAAACATAAAAAAGCCCGTCATCAAGACGGGCTTTGTCATTTCAAAACAAGCTATTGTTTAGCTTAAACCTGTGTACGACCTAAAGAGATCACAACACGTCGGTTCTTGTCTTTACCAATTGGCGAGTTATTGTCTGCAATCGGACGACGCTTACCATAGCCTTGTACTTGAATACGATCTTCTGGCAAGCCTAGAGATTTGAAGTACTCTCTTAACGATTCCGCTCTGCGCTCTGAAAGGTTTTGGCTAATCCCTTTGCTGTCGACAGAGTCGGTGTACGTTGCCACCAGCACAAGGTCGATGTCTTGATTATAGCGAACGTAATCAGCAATCTGGCTCAGCCTTTTACGCGACGATTTATTCAGCTGATCGCTGTTGCGGTCGTAATGCAAAATAGTGAAAGAGATATCTTCAAAGCTGTAAGGCAGCAGATTAGCAACACAGTCACTGAACACATTGTATTTTTCTTGGAACAACACCGACGACAACGACACTTCGATACGTTGATCTCGGCTCTGCCACTCTTGGTAGCTGAATGTCGGATAACGCCCTTTCTCCAACTCACTCAAGATGCCCCAAGCTGTTTGACCGCCGACATAGCCGTCAAATTGCTGGAAGAACTTAATGGTTGTCATACGATCAGCACTTTCGCCCGGACGCCAAGGTGGCGGCATAGAGATCAAGCTTACATTGCGCGTCGCACCCATTGGACGGCGCATTTTAAGCTCAAAGTCCAAAATGATTTTTTTACTCGCGCGAGATGAGAACTCAGCATCACCAAAGTTTGGAATTGGGTGAACCAAGCGACATTCAAGTGGCGTGTTGGCTACCATCTCCCATGTCGACTGTTGAGGAGATGCTCCGTAACGCTTTTCTTGTGCCATGACCGATGACGACACAAGTAGCGAAAATAGCATTGAACCTGTTATGAGTTGTTTCTTCATAAAGTGGAGTATCTCTTAAGCAATTCGTTTAACAATGCAGCCAATTGCCGCATTTTTCTCTCACGTTTAAATATGCAATTATCAAGCCGTAATGGGTTGGGTAATTTAAGATTTATTGCCCTTCCCTAGTTTTTATCACTGCTATTATCTGCAATAATGTAGCCTTAATCACACTTATTTGGGCTAACATGACTGTAGAAAACGAAGCTCTGACCCTAAAAAAACGCTTTCGCGGCTATTTTCCAGTGGTCATCGACGTGGAAACCGCAGGGTTTAACGCTGAAACCGATGCATTATTAGAAATCTGTGCCATTACATTAAAAATGGATGAGAACGGAGATCTGCACCCTGCATCAACGCTTCATTTTCACATTGAGCCTTTTGAAGGCGCAAATATAGAGCAGGCAGCATTAGACTTTAACGGAATTAAAGACCCATTTAGCCCATTACGTGGTGCTGTGTCGGAACAAGAAGCCCTTAAAGAAATCTACAAGCTAGTGAGAAAAGAACAAAAAGCTTCAGATTGCAGTCGCGCAATCATGGTTGCTCACAACGCTACATTCGATTTGAACTTCGTTAATGCGGCAAGTGAGCGCTGTAAGCTTAAACGCGTCCCTTTCCATCCATTTGCTACTTTTGACACTGCAGCTCTTAGTGGTCTTGCCTACGGTCAAACCGTTTTGGCTAAAGCTTGCCGCACTGCAGGGATGGAATTTGACAACAAAGAAGCACACTCTGCTTTGTATGATACGCAAAAAACCACAGAGTTATTTTGCGGCATTGTAAACAAATGGAAAGCCCTTGGTGGTTGGCCTCTTGTTGACGAAGAATAAAAAATAGAGTCGGTAAACGTTTTTTCGTATTGCCTTCATAAAAAACACAACATCCCGAGAATAATATGAATCCTGTTGTAATTTCAGTTTGCATCATGCTTGTTTTAGCTTTGATGCGCGTAAACGTAGTCGTTGCTCTGACGTTCAGTGCAATTATCGGTGGCGTAGCCTCTGGTATGAGCTTGAACGACGCAGTCGCGGCTTTCGAAAGTGGATTAGGCGGCGGTGCAACGATTGCACTTAGCTACGCTATGCTTGGTACATTCGCTGTTGCTATCTCACGTTCTGGTATCACAGATCTCCTTGCTCAAAGTGTTATCAAACGCATTCACGGCAAAGAGAACAGTGCGGCATCGACTGGTCTTAAATACGGCATGCTTGCGTCGTTGATCTTAGTGACCATGTCTTCGCAAAACGTGATTCCAGTACATATCGCCTTCATCCCAATCTTAATCCCACCTCTACTAGGCGTATTCGCAAAAATGAACCTAGACCGCCGTCTAGTTGCGTGTGTACTTACTTTTGGTCTGATTACACCTTACATGGTGCTACCGATTGGTTTTGGTGGCATCTTCCTAAACAACATTCTGCTTAAAAACCTTCACGACAATGGTCTTGAAAACGTAGTAGCAAGCCAAGTGCCAATGGCGATGTTGTTACCCGCTGCGGGCATGATCTTCGGTCTTCTTACTGCAGTATTCTTTACTTACCGTAAGCCTCGCCAATACAAAGAAACCTCTCACACTGTTGTTTCAACAGAAGTGAAAGAGATCAACAAGAAGCACATCCTAGTAGCAGCAGCTGGTATCGTAGCAGCGCTAACAGTTCAACTATCGACTGGCTCTATGATCATCGGTGCTCTAGCGGGTTTCATGGTATTTACCTTCGGTGGCGTTATTGCTTGGAAAGAGACACAAGATGTCTTCACCAAGGGCGTTCACATGATGGCAATGATCGGTTTCATCATGATTGCAGCAGCAGGTTTCGCGGCAGTTATGAAGCAAACAGGTGGCGTTGAATCTTTGGTTGAAGCACTTTCAACAAGCATCGGCGACAACAAGCCTCTAGCAGCACTACTTATGCTAATTGTTGGTCTATTGGTTACTATGGGCATTGGTTCTTCGTTCTCTACGATTCCAATCCTTGCAACTATCTACGTTCCACTAGCAGCAGCATTTGGCTTCTCGCCAATGGCAACAATCGCTCTAGTAGGTACAGCTGCTGCACTTGGTGATGCGGGCTCTCCGGCTTCTGACTCAACATTAGGTCCAACGTCTGGTCTAAATGCTGATGGTCAACACGAGCACGTATGGGAAACCGTAGTTCCAACATTCCTGCACTACAACATCCCACTGATCGTATTCGGTTGGATTGCAGCCATGGTTCTGTAATTAGGTTTGTAGTTAAAGAGCCCTACACTCACTTTTATAAAGACCGCCTCGTGCGGTCTTTTTTGTCTCTGAGATTCATTCTACTCTTCCTTCCGCTCACTCTCATTGAACTAGCGACACCAAACAAAAAAGGCTTACTCTGATGAGTAAGCCTTAGAAATCATTGCGAATACAGATGACTCTCGCTGAATTACGCAGCGGGAGCATTACTCACTAAAATTTCGCGAATAGACTTAAGCGTCGCTTCCGTTGAATGATAATCCAATTCAACTTCACTAAAGATGCCGTTCACTTCAAGCATTAAGGTCGGGTAAGAAAATACACCCATCGCTTCTTTAAAGCCTAGCTGGTCATCTAACTCACTTTCCAATAACTTGCTAGAAAGGTCATTTTCAAACTGTTGAACATTCATACCTAGCTCTTCAGCCAACTGCAAATGTGTGTCTTGGCTATGTGGCAACATCGCACGAAGGTAGTAAGCATGTTGAATCGCTTCAAGCATCGCTTCGTAGTGGTCTTGAAAACCTGCAGCAATCACGGCACGGCACGCAGGGTAAGTACTGCGAACAGGTTGGCACTCTGTCCAAAAATCATGGTTAAACTCAGTACCCAACTTAGCTTCGATCTGCTTCCAAATCGCTTGCAGCTTGCCTTTCATCTCTTCTGACATTGGCTCATCAGAATCCGGGGCCAAACCACCCACTACATAGTTAAACTCAATGCTCGCAGGCAATTGTTGTTTCAATAACTCAAGTGTTGGCTTGTAACCCCAACACCAGCTGCACATTGGATCATGCACATAATGAAGTTTTACGTTCATTGTTCATTCCTTATCGAGTCAATGATTCGATCAATTCAAACAAAAAAGGAGCCTGATTAAGGCCCCTCATTTTAACTATTCAGCGCAAAGGCTAGAACTTATTCAGCGTCATCGCCAGCAACTTTAGCCGCTGCTTCTTTGATGATTGGCTGAAGTTCGCCTTTTTGGAACATCTCAAGAATGATGTCACAACCACCGATTAGCTCACCTTCAACCCAAAGTTGTGGGAAAGTTGGCCACTGTGCGTAAGCAGGAAGCTCTGCACGGATATCAGGGTTTTGTAGGATATCTACGTAAGCAAATTTTTCGCCACATGCCATTAGAGCTTGAGACGCTTGAGAAGAGAAACCACAGCTAGGTAGCTTAGGAGAACCTTTCATGTACAGTAGAATAGTGTTTTCTTCAATTTGCTGTTTGATTTTATCGATAGTTTCCATTGCTTCCTCGTTAATGGATTACGGCTTTTATTGCCTTTATTCTACCCCAAACTAAAAGAATAAAAACCATATAAAAAAAGCGGTTAACAAGCTAAGCTAACAATTCACACAAAAGTAATGAAATAAGCTTTTAATAAAGTAAAAACTTGCTAAACTATATCGCAAGTCAGCAAATTGACCATGGTTGGCAGTATAGCGAGCCATGAATAATAATATCACTGGAAGCAATCGAAAGAGTTAACTCTTTCATATCAATGGAGAATTGAGCAATGGCATTTGAACTACCGGCTCTTCCTTACGCGAAAGACGCGCTAGAACCACACATCTCAGCAGAAACGCTAGATTTCCACCACGGTAAGCACCACAACACTTACGTTGTTAAGCTAAACGGCCTTATCCCAGGTACTGAGTTTGAAGGCAAAACACTAGAAGAGATCGTTAAGACTTCTACTGGTGGTGTTTTCAATAACGCTGCTCAAATCTGGAACCACACGTTCTACTGGCACTGTCTTGCTCCTAAAGCGGGCGGCGAACCAACTGGCGCTGTTGCAGAAGCTATCAACGCTGCATTCGGTTCTTTCGAAGAATTCAAAGCGAAATTCACTGATTCAGCAATCAACAACTTCGGTTCTTCTTGGACTTGGTTAGTTAAGAAAGCTGACGGCTCTCTAGACATCGTTAACACTTCTAACGCTGCTACTCCTCTAACAGAAGAAGGTGTTACTCCACTTCTAACTGTTGACCTATGGGAACACGCTTACTACATCGATTTCCGCAATGTTCGCCCTGACTACATGGCTGCATTCTGGAACCTAGTAAACTGGTCTTTCGTAGAAGAGAACCTAGCTAAGTAATTATTGCTTACGCTGCGCTATTTATAGCGAGTTATCTATTGAAAGCTCATGCCTCGGCGTGAGCTTTTTTGTATCTGTCGTGTTCCACAAAATCTAAACATTTCGTAATAAACCCGCCAATAGCGCTTACTTCTCGAACTATTGATAGCCTTCTTCCCAACCCTACATAAATTCTCTATTTGCCTGTAATTAAACACTAAAGTTTGCCGACTCCATGCCGTTAAAGGTGTATCCAATGAGAGGCGACATGCAAATACATACTTTAGACAAACCAGGAATCATCAACGAACTGAAGTTCGGCATCGGGATCAGCCAAGCGGTTGAGCAAGGTCGCCGTGCAGATTTCGCGTTGCTGTTATCTATGTTTTCTAATGATGTCCGTGATTGCACGCCAATTGACACCATTGAAATCACAGAGACAAATGAAGATCGCCTGCGCAAACAATTTGGCATAGCAGAACCTCAACAACTGCGTTCAAACCAGTCTTCATATGAGATTTCAGCTCAGCAATCTAATCATTTTCATCAAGCTAGCCTTGCCAGCGCCAAGCTCAGCCATTACTTGAAACCTGAAGCGCTTGCCTTCATGCCTGAAGATACAGCCGACTTACCCGAAGAGGTTTACCAAAACCTTTCTGGTCATGACCGACGCAAACTCGCAAACAAGCATTTACCTGATTTGCCACATGCCACGCTCTACAATGAGCTAACCACCGCGCAACGTCAGTATCAAATTCAAGCTCAAGTATAGCGGTCGCCTACCTTTCCCTTTTTCGCTGTCTATCCATAGCTCTTCTTCGACTAACTCGCACACTTCAAAGTATTCACACGAATGATATGAACCACTAGCCTTAGGCAACCTAAAAACACCTGATGTCGGTTACCGCTTGAAGTTACTACAAAATGTGACGTGCCACTAACTTCATAAAAACTTATTAATTGGCACACCTTAGTTTGAACCAATTCACACCCGTTGTATAAATTTTAACCCATCCTTATCCGACATGGACGATTTGTTTAGGTACTGGGATGGAAATAAAAAGCTCAATCATATTGGTGACATCTGCCGGCTCGCGACTGGGGGGGGCGATTGCGAACCACTTTGTTAACCTTGGAGCCACCGTCATCCTTTGTGATAAAGACACGGAAGCACTTAAAGCGACGTATCTACAGTGTGCCCGGTTTTCTGACTCTGTTTACCACTACACGCTCAAAGGCAATGACAGCCAAGCGATTCTCAGCGTATATGATTTTATTCAAACCACCTTCAACACGACACCCGATGTGCTGGTCAATAACTGGATAAGCTCCCCAATGCCTAGCCTAATTGGCGATCAGCCTGTGAGCAGCTTTATTAATGATCTCTCATCGATGGCATCGACCCTGTTCGCATTTGGGCAAATCAGTGCTGAGAGATTGCGAGAGGAAGATAAGGAAGGCGTGATTGTGAATGTGATATCTCATGATGACTTTCACGATGTGTCTGGCTTAGAGAGCGCAAACTCAATGATCACTGGCTTTACCCATAGTTGGGCGAAAGAGCTGACTCCCTTTGGCATTCGAGTCGGTGGCGTTGTTCCCGCCGTTCATAACTCCGATGGCAAGCTCAACCGATGTCACTGGGCGCAGCTGCAAGACGAGCTGACCAGAACAACCGAATACATTGTCTCGAATGACTACTTCAGTGGGCGAGTTGTCGCGGCAGAGGTTTAACTCCCTATTCCAATTGAACATGACTGGCTCAGCTCATATTAAGTAGCAGAGCTATTGCCTCTCAATCGGTTTTACAAACGAACCAAACATAAAAAAAGCCCCAGTCTCTCGACTGGGGCTTTCATCTTTTCCCGATAGATAAGTATCGTGCTAGCGAAAACTTATCTCAAAACTAATGCTTACTTATTATGCGTTAGCTTTTTCTTTTTTAGCTTTTGGCGCTTTCGCTTCAGCTGGCTTTTGGTCTGCTTTCTTAAGGATAACTGTAGTACCTTCGAAAGTTTCGCCTTCAACGTATGGTTGGCCGAAGTAAGAAGTTGTTAGAACTTCTTTTAGCTCAGTGATTAGAGGGTAACGTGGGTTAGCACCTGTACACTGGTCATCGAACGCTTCAACAGCTAGCTCGTCTAGTTTAGCGATGAAGTCAGACTCGTTAACACCCGCAGCTTGGATAGATAGTGGGATGTCTAGGTCAACTTTAAGCTCTTCTAACCAAGTCAGTAGACGTTCAATCTTCTGAGCTGTACGGTCACCAGCTTGGCTTAGGCCTAGGTGGTCAGCAACTTCAGCGTAACGACGACGTGCTTGTGGACGGTCGTACTGAGAGAATGCAGTCTGCTTAGTTGGGTTATCGTTCGCGTTGTAACGTACAACGTTTGAGATAAGTAGTGCGTTAGCAAGACCGTGTGGTAGGTGGAACTCAGCACCAATTTTGTGAGCCATTGAGTGACACACACCTAGGAATGCGTTCGCAAATGCTACACCAGCGATAGTTGCTGCGTTGTGTACTTTCTCACGAGCTATTGGGTCAGCCGCACCATTTTTGTAGCTTGATGGTAGGTATTCTTTAAGCATCTTAAGAGCTTGAAGAGCTTGACCGTCTGAGTACTCGTTCGCTAGAACAGATACGTAAGCTTCAAGAGCGTGAGTTACTGCATCGTAACCACCGAACGCTGTTAGAGACTTAGGCATGTTCATTACTAGGTTCGCATCAACGATAGCCATGTTTGGCGTGATTTCGTAATCAGCTAGTGGGTATTTAGCACCAGTCTTGTCGTCAGTAACAACAGCGAATGGAGTAACCTCTGAACCTGTACCTGAAGTTGTAGTGATACATACAAGCTCAGCTTTTTGACCCATTTTAGGGAACTTGTAGATACGTTTACGGATGTCCATAAAGCGCATTGCTAGTTCTTCGAAGTGAGTTTCTGGGTGCTCGTACATAACCCACATGATCTTAGCAGCATCCATTGGAGAACCGCCACCTAGAGCAAGGATTACATCAGGTTGGAAGCTCTTCATTGCTTCAGCGCCTTTCTCAACAACAGATAGCGTTGGATCCGCTTCTACGTCGAAGAAAGTTTGAACTTCGATGCCTTGTGCTTTAAGCAAGCTAACTACGTCATCTGCGTAACCGTTGTTGAATAGGAAACGGTCAGTTACTAGGAATGCGCGTTTCTTACCTTCTAGGTCGCTCATTGCGATTGGAAGGCTACCACGACGGAAGTAGATAGACTTAGGTAGTTTGTGCCACAACATGTTTTCAGCTCGCTTCGCTACAGTTTTCTTGTTGATAAGGTGCTTAGGACCTACGTTCTCAGAGATAGAGTTACCACCCCATGAACCACAACCTAGAGTTAGAGAAGGTGCAACGTTGAAGTTGTACAGGTCACCGATACCACCGTGAGTAGTCGGGATGTTGATTAGGATACGAGCAGTCTTCATCTTGTCACCGAAGTAACGGATGCGGTCTGCGTTAGTATCTTGGTTAGTGTAAAGACCAGATGTGTGACCGATACCACCGATTTCAACCATAGTTACCGCTTGAGCAACTGCGTCTTCGAAGTCATCTGCGCGGAATAGACCTAGAGTTGGAGATAGTTTCTCGTGAGCGAATTCGTCATCGTAAGAAACTTTACCAAGACCTTCACCTACAAGTACTTTTGTATCAGCAGGAACTTTAACACCAGCCATTTCAGCGATTGCTGGAGCAGGTTGACCTACGATTTTAGCGTTTAGGTTGCCGTCGATAAGCAGAACTTTACGTACTTTATCGGCGTCAGCTTTAGATAGAACGTGAGCTTTGTGAGAAGCGAAACGCTCTTTAACTTCGTCATATACTTCGCTAACTACGATTGCAGCTTGCTCAGAAGCACATACTACGCCGTTATCGAAAGTCTTAGACATAAGGATAGATGCTACAGCACGTTTGATGTCAGCTGTTTCATCGATAACGACAGGAACGTTACCAGCACCAACACCGATAGCAGGCTTACCTGAAGAGTATGCTGCTTTAACCATGCCTGGACCACCAGTAGCAAGGATAAGTGCGATACCGTCGTGCTTCATAAGCGCGTTAGAAAGCTCTACAGATGGTTGGTCGATCCAACCGATGATGTCTCTTGGAGCACCAGCTGCAACAGCTGCGTCTAGAACTAGTTTCGCTGCGTCGTTAGTTGAGTTCTTTGCACGTGGGTGTGGCGAGAAGATGATGCCGTTACGTGTCTTAAGAGAAATTAGAGATTTGAAGATTGCTGTAGAAGTTGGGTTCGTTGTTGGAACGATACCACAGATGATACCTACAGGCTCAGCGATAGTCATTGTGCCTAGGTTGTCATCTTCTTCTAAGATGCCACATGTTTTTTCGTCTTTGTATTTGTTGTAGATAAATTCAGATGCAAAGTGGTTTTTGATAACCTTATCTTCAACAATACCCATTCCAGATTCAGCAACTGCTTGTTGAGCAAGTGGAATACGAGCGTGGTTAGCAGCAAGAGAAGCTGCGCGGAAGATTGCGTCTACTTTCTCTTGAGAGAATGTTGCAAACTCTTCTTGTGCTGCTTTAACGCGAGCTACTAGAGCATCAAGTTCCGCTAAGTTAGTTACAGGCATGGTGGATCTCCTAAAATAATAAATATTAAAAACTTTTTATTAAATTCGCTGCTTGCCGTTAACCTTAAACACCAGCGTTCTTAGTAAATTGCTTTCAGGGCTGAGTATATTATTTCACTGTGTGAAAAAAATTGACCCAGATCAGTTACCCAAAAAGAATTAACCAGAAAGTAGTAAGGCAATCGCAAAAATGAACTTAAGAGCATGATTTATATAGATTAAACTCACACTTTTCGTTCGCGCAAAAAACAAGCAAACAGACAACTTTTTTCTACATAGCGTAATAAACTGTAAAAAAGTTTCATTTTTAGTCCGTTAAATTACATGTATACAGCTATATTCGTGCTACTGAGAGTATATCCATAGCGTTGTACGGGCTAGATTCTGACATAATTTTTATTAATTTCGTGCGTCGGTTAACAGTTACTCAATAATAAATTACAAAATGAAACACTACCAACTAGCTTGCAACAGGCTTAAAACAAAAGTGAGATTCAATTAGTTTTTCTAAAAAGAATCACCCATTTCAAGTTAGTTTTTTTCATTCGCGTAAATTGAGTTTGTCCCTTACATTACGCGCCTAAACTATTCACAGATCAACCCTTCAACCTTAAGTACGCTAACTGGAGATCGCTCTCATGCAAGGCTTAGAACTCGCAATTTTTATGCAATTCTTCCTTGGGCTTGTTGCTGCCGTAAACCCAATCGGCATCATGCCTGTTTTTGTTTCTCTTACTGCTCATATGCCGCCAGAAGAGAGGAACAGGACAGCCTTACAAGCAAATATTGCTGTTGCCGTGATCTTGATTATGTCACTTGTTGCAGGGCAAATGCTTCTTGATATGTTTAGCATCTCGTTGGATTCATTCCGCGTTGCTGGTGGCTTACTGTTATTGAGCATCGCATTTTCGATGATGAGCGGTAAGCTCGGTGAAGATAAGCAGAACAAACAAGAGAAGTCTGAATACATCAGCAAAGAGCAGATCGGCGTTGTTCCACTTGCTATGCCGCTAATGGCAGGCCCAGGTGCAATCAGCTCGACCATTGTTTATGGTTCTCGCTACCCTGCTGCTATTGATACGGTCGGCATCGGCATTAGCATCATCGCATTCGCAACGTGCTCTTGGCTTTTGTTCCGTTCAGCGCCGGTTATCGTTCGCTTTTTAGGTCAAACGGGTATCAACGTGATCACTCGTATCATGGGTCTGATTCTTGGCGCATTGGGCATCGAGTTCATCGCCAATGGCCTACGTAATCTGTTCCCAGGCTTGGCATAACGTTTAACAACATTTCGGTTGCTCTATAAAGGGCAACAATATTGAAATATAGATGAGGCGAGTAAAGCAATTGGGCTTTCACTCGCCTCGTTATTATGAAGCTTGTATAATGACTGTTAATGCATTTAACAGAAGACGAACCTCTCCTTATGTCACGCAAGCCACTCAAGCATCATTTGTACGTCATTATCTTTGGTACTCACACGCCAGCCGGACGTGCATTTGATATAACTCTGATCGTTGCAATCTTGGCTTCGCTGTTGGTTCTGGTCTTAGAATCCATCCCTAATGTGATGACCGAATGGTCACAACAGCTGCGTTATATCGAATACACCTTCACTGCACTCTTCACTCTTGAGTATTTGTTAAGGCTCTATTGCTCCCCAAAGCCAAAATCTTACGCCACCAGTTTTTATGGTGTCGTTGACCTATTGGCGATTCTTCCGACCTACCTAGCAATCATCTTCCCAGGCGCTTCATTTATGGGTGTGGTGAGACTGCTGCGTGTGATGCGTATCTTCCGAATTCTAAAGCTGGTTCGCTACCTGCAAGATTCCAATATTCTGTTGCGCTCACTATTAATGGCACGACGAAAGATACTGATCTTCTTTAGCACCGTCGGCATCTTGGTGGTTATCTTTGGCGCCTTGATCTTTGTTATTGAAGGTCCTGACAATGGCTTCACCAGTATTCCTCACAGTATCTATTGGGCCATCGTGACTATCACTACGGTAGGTTATGGTGACATGGTGCCGCAGACCGCGCTTGGTAAAGCCATAGCATCACTGACCATGCTATTGGGTTACTCTATCTTAGCAGTGCCAACCGGGATCATTACTGCAGAACTCAGTAATGAGATGAACTCGCACAAAGAGTTGGTTAAGTGCCCGAATTGTAACCGAGCGGGTCATGATTCAGACGCCATGTATTGCAAGCACTGTGCTAGCGAATTAGCGGATCCAGACAAGCGTGTCGTCACCGACGAGAAATAAAAGCAGACACGAGATTCGAGTAGCGAGATGCGAAGAGATTTAAGGGCAGTTTCGAGGGCCGAATAACGAGGTAGCAATAAACTAAAAAGGGTTGACGTTTGTCGTCAACCCTTTCGGTTTATCAGCTAATAGAATTTAAGCAATCTTGCCTATTACGATTTCTCAGCAAGGATAATGCGTAGAGTACGACGTAGTGGTTCTGCAGCACCCCAAAGTAGTTGGTCACCAACCGTGAAGGCGTTTAGGAAGTCGTTACCCATCGACATCTTACGCAGACGACCGACAGGCACAGACATTGTGCCTGTTACTTTCGCTGGTGTTAGCTCCTGTGCCGTGATGTCGCGGTCATTAGGAATCACTTTAACCCAATCATTGTGCGTTGCGATGATCTCTTCGATCTCGTCCATTGGCACGTCTTGCTTAAGCTTGATCGTTAGTGCTTGAGCGTGACAACGCATTGCACCGATTCGTACACAAGTACCATCAATTGGGATTGGCTGACCATCTAGACCAAGAATCTTGTTCGCTTCAACACCGGCTTTCCACTCTTCTTTACTCTGACCGTTTTCACGCTTCACATCGATCCAAGGAATCAGTGAGCCTGCAAGCGGAGCACCAAATTGGTCTGTTGGGAATGAAGATGAACGAATCGTATCAGCCACTTTCTTATCGATATCAAGAATTGAGCTTGAAGGGTTTGCTAACTCAGAACTTACGCTGTCGTTGATCACACCCATTTGTGAGATCAGCTCACGCATGTTCTTAGCACCCGCACCAGAAGCTGCTTGGTAAGTCATGGCACTCATCCACTCAACCATGCCTTTCTCGTACAGACCACCTAGAGCCATAAGCATTAAGCTCACAGTACAGTTACCGCCAACGAACGTGTTGGTGCCGCTGTGAATGCCTTGCTGGATTTGAGCCAAGTTAACAGGATCAAGAGTGATGATTGAATCAGCATCCATACGCAGAGTAGATGCTGCATCAATCCAGTAACCTTTCCAACCTGCTTGACGCAGTGCTGGGTATACTTTTGATGTGTAATCGCCGCCTTGACAGGTAATCACAGCATCAAGCTGTTTTAGGCTATCAATATCAAAAGCGTCTTGAAGTAGACCCGCATCTTTACCACCTAAAACAGGGGCAGGAATACCAATCTGAGATGTGCTGTAATAAACAGGCTCAATCAAGTCGAAGTCTTTCTCTTCAACCATACGTTGCATCAGTACAGAACCAACCATACCGCGCCAACCAACTAGACCTACTCTCATCGCTCACTCTCCATGTATAAATTAAAAATTGCTCTCCCCCATCTATAAGTTTTTCAGAAACAGAACTCAAGTGCTTTTTGTCAAAAAGTGTAACTTTTTCGTTTCTTTTAAGTGAACGTAATGAATCGTGCAGTTATCTCTGTATCGACATTCCATCTCCACCTCATTGATTAAGCGTCCATTATCGTCAAATTCAAACATTTACATCGCCAAAGTCGATTCAATCGACGCTCATCACAAACAGTAAACCCCTCTTTTAAACCAAGGTTAATCAGAGTTTTATTTTACAAAACGAAAACAACGTGCGACAGATTTCAACATGTAACAATCATGAATGTAACAAAAATTTAGATTATGAAACCACAATTGATTGAGTTAACAGTCAAATATCACAACTTGGGCGTATTTTTTCGATATAATAAACTAATTACTGTAGTGTCCGTTTTGCACCACACACTATAACGAAGCACTATAAATGCTCGAAATCACAAGAGGCTTTTATGAAGCAGAGTAAAACTCGCCTACCGAACCTATTGCAGGTATTCATCGCGTTAGGACTATTTCTATCCCTTGCTTTTTCCTTTACTGCAAAGCTTGACCTTCCAATTCAACTTGCCTTGTATATTGGCTGGTTCATTATCATGGTTCTTGGTATTCGTCTTGGACACCAATACAAAGACTTAGAAAAAGCAGCACTCAAAGGAATATCCAATGGCTTAGGCGCGGTTTTAATACTTTTAGCCGTTGGCGCTCTTGTTGGTACTTGGATCTCAGGCGGGATCGTACCTACTATCATTTACTATGGTCTGAAAGCTATCCACCCTTCTATCTTCCTTTTAGCGACCATGATCATCTGTTCTCTAACTGCATTGGCGACCGGTACTTCTTGGGGTGCTGCGGGTACAGCAGGTATCGCGATGATGGGTATCGGCCAAGGCCTAGGTGTTCCAGCACCGATTACTGCAGGTGCTGTGCTGTCAGGCTGTTACTTCGGTGACAAGATGTCTCCTCTTTCTGATTCAGTGATTCTGGCTTCTTCAATGTCTGGTGTTGAAGTGGTTGAACACATCAAGGGCATGCTTCCAGTTGCGTTAATCAGCTACGTGATTACAGGCATCATGTTTACTGCGTTTGGTTTCCACTACGCGGGCAACGTTGACATGAGCCAAGTAGACTCTGTCATCAAAGCGATGGAAGTTCAGTTCTACATCACGCCTTACTCATTCGTTCCGGTACTTATCGTGCTTGGTCTGTTGGCTTTCCGTATGCCTTCATTCCCGGTCATCAGTTTTGGTTCTCTGCTGGGTATTATCTGGGCAGTCATGATCCAAGATATCGACTTCCTAACGGCATTCAACACTGCTTGGGCACCGTTCTCAATCTCATCTGGCGTAGAGTTTATTGATTCGATTCTTAACCGTGGCGGCATGTCTTCAATGCTAGGTTCAGTTGCGGTTATCGTATTTGGTCTAGGTTTCGGTGGCTTACTGGATAAAGTGGGCGTACTAGAGACAATCGCTAAGGTGTTTGAGCGCCGCGTAAACAGCGCAGGCTCACTAGCGACGAGCACAATTGGTACGGCCTTCATGGGTAACGTGTTCGGTTCTGCAATGTACGTATCGTTAATCCTTACGCCAAAAATCTGTGCGAAAAACTACGACCGTTTAGGCTACAAGCGTAAGAACCTATCTCGTAATGCTGAGTTTGGTGGCACGCTAACGTCGGGTATGGTTCCCTGGAGTGATAACGGTATCTACATGGCGAGTATTCTTGGTGTTGCGACGCTGTCTTACGCACCCTTCATGTGGTTAAGCTTCATCTGTATCATCGTGACTATCGTGACATCTTACATGGGTTGGTTCGTTGATAAGTGTGAACCAACAGCACCAGCGTTTGAAGCTGAAGAAGCGACCGAGTTAAGCAAGCAACAAGCTTAAGTTCAGGAGCTAACGCTTTCGAACGTAACTCAAAACGTTAATGGATAAATGCAAAAAGAGCGCCCTAGAGCGCTCTTTTTTGATCTGCTGATTTACTTATTTATCTATTTATTGGCGGTTCGTTTACCCAACCAGTAACCGATGCCTAACGGTGCAAAGAACACTACTAAGATAAACAGGATGAAGTAGATAATCACACCTTTGATTAACTCCATTAGCTTATCAATCGCCAGTACCACCACCTCTTGAGAGACGCGATCAAGGTCTTGCGTGAACAGTTCTCTTTCTGAAGTCACAATGCCGGCAATCTCGATGCGCTCTTTCGCAATCATCTCTACTAGAGCTTCTCTCTCACGTGTCACCATTTTTTCTAATGCCACACGTTCATCACTCAGCATCGCTAATTTTTGGTCGGTTTTATCACTGAGGTCGTTGAGCAATGGTTGCATTTCTGTCGACATAATAGAAGCCAGTGTTTGCATGTACTCCGGATTGTTCTCAATGAAGTCTTGCATGCTTGCTGATGTTTGACGAAGGCTTTCCAGCGTCATCGATAGGTCTTCACCCGTTAGCGAGCTATTCAATGCAACCAGCTCCGCCTTCCACGACATCAGTTTCGGTGTCTGGTCAGCCATAAGGCTTAAACGATCAGATGCGTCACTCATGGCTTCTGGCATGGTGCCTAAGCTCTGAACGATTTGCGATTCGTCTTTACCAAGGTAATTTAGCCATTCACGGTAAGCAGGTGTGCTTCTGAATGTGAGGTCTTTAAATGGGTGGCTAGCAGAAAACTGCGCAACGAACGCTTTGCTGTTTTTGAAATCACTCGAGCTCAATACACCCTTTGCCAGCTTCTCGGCTTCTTGATCAAGAAAACGAGCGGTCTCTACTGCATCATCCGTCGCGAACAGATCCGCGCCGTCGCCTTGGCTATAAAACTGATTCATTTGGGCAGTGAAAACCCACGAGTCAATTAACGCAGACATAGGGGAAGTTTGGTAAGCCGCTTGTTGTAAGCCCTGCTCTGCATGGATCTTCCAAAGCAACACATAAGATTGATGTAAGGTGTCATCAGCAGGGTAAGATTGCGCGATGAGATCGGCCGAATCTTCTACTCGTGTAAAGAACATCTTGGCGTATTCACGCGTCATGATCCGAGCATTTAACTCTTGTTGAGTGAGAGGCGTCGTTTGACTATCTAACTTAACTTCTAAGAGAGAACAACCACTTAGCACAATGCTAAGCACCAACACCATCCAACTTCGACTCGAAACTCGTAACATATAAACCTCTGACAAAGACTAAGGGCGCTGATTGTATGAGCGCTTCGTCATAGTATTGTCAAAAATCCTGTAAAAGTTAACGCTGACTGTCTAAATATTCATGAGCAGAATCCACAGAGGCTTTTATAGCCTGCTCTAGTTCAGCTAAATCATGTTCACTGATTGCTCTGGACTGCTTCATTGTCATTTCAATGGTTGCGGCAATGATGGCTAACCGAGACGCTTTAATACTGCCAGCCACGCCTTTTAAGCTATGTACAATGCGAGCCGCGGAGGTTTCATCTTTGGTCAACAAAGACTTAAACTTCTCGTAGTCACCTGCGTGGTCTTGTACAAACACACCAAGCAAGAGTTCGACAGACTCAGCATCACCATCGAGCGTTTCTAACATGTCTTCGATATCAATCGCAGGCTTTGAATCTGTGACACTGGCAACGTGTTTCTCTACTACTGGCGCCTGTTCAGGGACTTGCTGAATAGAGTATTGCGGTACAACGGGTTGGCTTGTAACGTTAACGCTCTGCGGAGGTTGAGAGTCGGAAGACTGGCGCGTTGGCCTGTTCTCGGATACATAAGCGTCACTATCTGCTTGTTTCACTGCTGAGGAAACAACATCGCTATAAGAAGCGTCTTCCTTACTTGAATTAATTTCTAGTTCAGAGCTGAGTTCTTGGTCTGCTTCTTTCATCGTTTTTGTGGACCTAACGCCCCAAAACACTATCCCGCTCATCGCCACCAAGCTTAAGCCTAGCATCACCAACAATAGGTTGAATTGACGATCATGGAACTCAGCTTCGAGTTTTATGATCTGTTCATTTACTGAGTTTTTCTTAATCTTATCAACCAAATAGTTAAGCTGAGCGTAATCACTCAACAATGCTGACGCATCAGCCAGTAGTTGTTGGAGTGCATCTTGTTCTTCGTTTTCTAAGGAATAAGATTTTTCTAGAATGGAATCAAAGGCGCGATAAGTCGCTGACGAACTTTGATTTTCAGAATACATGGCTTCAAATACCACAACACCGAATTCGTTGAGGAGCGGTTTTAGCTGAGGGGAAAGCTCTTTATCAGCACGCAAGATCTTAATGTTATCAACGATGTCTTGAACTTGGCTTTCTATTGGAATGAACTCATCGAACTTTTCTAGGAACTGATCAGCTACGTACAACAGTTGGTTGACATCAGGACGAAACAAGGCGTGTTGGAAATCAGATTCAATCTGCAGTCGGATCGAATAAACCAACTGAGCATCGAGTGCGAGATCATTGATACGAGAGACTCGAAGCGGTTCTGAGAAATAAAGCGATTGCCTCAATTCGTTGACTCGAATACCGAGCTCTTCGATTTGAGCTAGAGAATTGGTGTAGGAACGGCTTAGATTAAGAAGAGCCAATGAAGGAAGTAACCACAGAGCCAAGAGCACAACCAAAAAGGTGGCTGGTTTTTTAAAGCGTTTGGGCTTTGCTACTGATTGTTCCATCTATATTCCTTGTGCGTGTTAACTTGAAGCCATGACCGTAGCTAAAAGATTAAGCACAAAATAAGCGACAACGTCCTGCTGCCGCTTTTATCCGTTAACTTCGGACTATGACTTATTGCGAGTCAGTTGGTCACGTAAGTTCGGTGGAGTGCCTTTAATCGTTAGCGTGTCTGTCTCCGGATCGTAAAAGATACGTTCGCCTAGAAGCAGACTATCAAAACTAACATTCAAACCGCCACCAGCACCAACAAATTTTGTTAGTTTACGCATAGTTGCGCGATCGGCTGGGAAGCTGTCTTCTAACTCGTAGCCTTGCTCACTAGTATAGTCAAAGAAGCTTGTGCCATCAGTGCTTGCTGGCAACTCACCAGAAAGTTCACGAACTTGTACTTCATCGCCCGCTTTAAGCTGCTCGTTACAGTAATCCGCAACCTGCTTTTTGTAGCTGATCGCTTCTTCTTTCTCTAATTTAGAGTCAGAAACGAAGTCTTCTACCGCTTGCATCAGTACTTGGTTCTGCTGTTTCGCATCCAAACCGACTTCAGCTTGTAAGAAATCTAAGAAGAAATCCGCGACTTTACGGCCAACACGTCCTTTAATATAAGTTAAGTAACGGTTTGACTCTTTATCAGTCTCATAAGTAGAAAGGTCTAGGCGAGCCGCGATATCCATTTTTGAGATATCAAGGTAGTCAGTCGCACTAATATCAAGCCCTTCAGTTACCTTTAGGCTTTGGTTTGAAGGCAATAAACCAATGAAAAGATAATCTGTTGCAAGTGACTGATATTCAGCCATTACCAAGATACCTTCGTCAGCGAATGGGTACTTTGATAGTTCGTCTTTTAGACGTTGCGCACTCTTTTGAGAAAAATCGTAAAAGTTTGTCTCACCAGCACGAAGTTGATGCAACCACTGCTGGAATTCGCTGTCAGATTTGAAAGAACCAAACCCTTTGCCTGCTTTTGAATTAAAAACACGGTGAAGTTCAGCAACTAGGCTTTCAGATGAAGCATCGTTTTCTAGAGATTCAGCACGATAGTTAACAATCAGCTCATCCTGATCGTTCTTGCTCAGCTGGTGTAAAATTACGTTGGAAAGGTGAAGGCTCATAGTGAAAATATTACCGTTCAGGTTTCAGTTGTCGTGCATAGTAGGTTATCATAAGCCGCTTTTACTATCATTATTAGAGTCCTTATGCCGATTATATCTAAATACACAGATGATCAAGTTGAAAAAATCCTAGCTGAAGTAGGTGCTGTACTAACTAAGCACAAAGCTTCGCCAGAACTTTCACTGATGATCGCTGGAAATATCGCAACCAATGTCTTAAATCAGAATGTTGCTGCTTCACAACGCAAAGGAATTGCTGAAAAATTTGCCGAGGCTTTAATTTCTTCTCTTGAAGATAAAAAGTCTCACTAAATTTGATTGACGGATAAAAGAATTATAAATGGTAGACAGCGCAAACTCATATAGCGATCGTGTATCTCGACTGGTTGGTTGGGGTCACTGGTTTGCATTTTTCAACATCATTGCTGCGATGTTGATTGGTACTCGTTATATTACTCAATCTGCTTGGCCAGAAACCTTGCTAGGCCAATTCTATTTGGCTGCATCGTGGGTTGGTCATTTTGGCTTTTTAGTGTTCGCGCTCTATCTATTAGTGCTGTTCCCGCTCACTTTTATTCTTCCGTCGAGGAAGTTATTACGTTTGGTTGCCGTTATCTTCGCGACCATAGGTTTAACTGTCCTACTTATTGATACCCAAACGTATCAAAATATAAACCTCCACCTGACGCCTGTCGTGTGGGAGGTTTTATTCAGTGGAGAGGAATCTGCATTCACGTCTGATTTGCAGCACCTCTTCATTGTTATGCCGCTTATCTTCTTGCTGCAACTCGGTCTATCTGAGTGGGTTTGGCGTAAGCAGCGTAAACTGTCTCATAAACACATTGGCCGTCCGATTACTGCCGTCTTCTTCTTGTGTTTCATCAGCAGCCACTTGACCTACATGTGGGCTGATGCGTACTTCTATAACCCAATTACTAGCCAGAAAGCGAACTTCCCACTGTCTTACCCTATGACAGCGAAAAGCTTTATGGAAAAACATGGCCTATTAGACCGTGAAGAGTACCTTGAGCGTTTAGAAGCGAACAAAGAGAATGTAAACCTAGTTAGCTACCCGCTAGAAAAAATTCAATACAACCGCCGCAGTGATGATCTTAATATCCTGATGGTGAGTGTGAACAACCTTCGCTCTGACGCACTTAATGCGACGGCGATGCCAAACAGCTATGCCTACGCGCAACAGTCGATCAACTTCACCAACCACTACAGTTCAAGTAACGATATGTTCGGTATTTTTGGCTTGTTCTACGGCCTACCGAGCAGCTACGCAAGCAGCATTGAAGCTCAGGGGTCAAGCGCAGTATTGCTCGATGTTTTAGAGAATCACGATTACAAGTTCGCTGCTTTCAGTGGCGACAACTTTAGCGATGCACTTTACTCGGATATTATCTTCCGAGGCCGTGATGTGATGCCAGAGCAAGCAACTTATGATGACCAGAGTGCCATAAAAGCTTGGTCTAACTGGATTCAATCACCGCAAGCTAAACGCCCTTGGTTTAACTTTATTGAATTAACCACACTGGATAACTTCGCCAGCTACGATTCAAGTTCAGAGTCGGACTCTACGCTAACGACAGCAGAGCGTTTTGCAGCAGACTATCAAAAGTCGGCGACAGCGGCCGATGCTCAGCTAGCAACTATCTACGCTGAACTGGAACGCTTAGAGCTTGCCGATAACACGGTGGTTATCATTACCTCTAACCACGGTACTGAGTTTAACGAAACCAAAACCAACAGCTGGGGTGCAAACTCCAACTACAGTCGTTATCAGTTACAAGTACCACTGTTTATCAGCTGGCCTGGCAAGTCTGCTTCTGAATACACCCACCGTTCTAGTCATCTAGACGTGTCAGTAACACTGATGCAAGAGCTATTGGGTGTATCTTCGAACCCAACAGATTTCAGTAGTGGTCGCAGCCTGTTTAATGAACGTAACAGAAAGTGGATTCTCGCGGGCGACTCTCGTGAACTTGCTCTTGTTACTGACCAGCAAACAACGGTGTTGGATAAATTTGGTAACTACAAATTGTACGACCAAAATTACAAGCGCCTGAAAAACGTAAGCCCTCGCTTACCTGTGTTGATGCAAGGCCTGACAGAGCTACAGCGTTTCTACACAAAAAATGACTAAATAATCAGCAAACAGCAAAGGGAAGCCAATGGCTTCCCTTTTTTATTGCCGTGAATGATTAGAAAACAAGCAACAAAACAAAATTATGAAAATTAAGGGTTTACAAGATCCTCCACCCCTTATATTATTCACGCCACTGGAGGGATGGCTGAGTGGTCGAAAGCACCGGTCTTGAAAACCGGCAACCGTTAATAGCGGTTCTAGGGTTCAAATCCCTATCCCTCCACCACTTTAAAGAAAGCCGCTGAGAAATCAGCGGCTTTTTTGCATCTGAAGCTTTTTAAAATATAAAGCTCATCTAACAAAACTCTCTACAGTCCCAGTTTCAAACCCATTCACTTTATACCTAGTTTTAAATTCCGATCTCACCGTTCTAAACTAAAAGTTCATGCGCCTAAGCCACTCCCCTCATAACTTTACCTGCAAGCCAATTAGATACTTTCTTTTTTAATAGCACAGAAACACTTCACGTATAACAAAAGTTGGGAATACTTGGCTTATTGAATATTAGATTTTGTCGGCTTCTTAATAAACCGAACAATAAATAATCATTCAGAACAAAAACACCAAAAAGCGTTCATAAAAAAAGCAGTCAGTTAATAAGGGTATTTACAAGCGAAAGCCACCCTTATATTATACGCGCCATTGGAGGGATGGCTGAGTGGTCGAAAGCACCGGTCTTGAAAACCGGCAACCGTTAATAGCGGTTCTAGGGTTCAAATCCCTATCCCTCCACCACATTAAAGAAAGCCGCTGAGAAATCAGCGGCTTTTTTGTATCTGGCGTTTGCGTAAAGAACTTACGTATTTTCCACTACGCCACCTTTCGGCTCACTTCAAAACGCCCAATCAATTGGTCTAAACGGCTCAATGCATTGCCCATCAAGGACACTCGACGTGCGAGTTGCTTAGTAGACAGTTGTAAGTCAGATATTGAACGTTGGGCTTTATCTGCCGTTTGTCCATTTTTCTGACTGTTTTCATCTAAGTTAGACATCGTGGTAAAGAGGTCACTCACCGCCGATTGAATTTGCTCACTGCGAGCATTTGAGTCGACTGTTAAGTTTCCTTTACTCACATTCTCGACACCTCGCTCCATGGACTCAACAGCACTGCGAGACTTACTATGCAGCTCTTTCATTAGGTCACTAATATGGTTAGCAGCTTGTGAAGTTCGGTCAGCCAGAGTTCTTACTTCAGAAGCGACGACAGAGAACCCTCTCCCGTGTTCACCTGCTCTTGCCGACTCAATGGCCGCATTCAAGGCCAAAAGGTTAGTCTGCGCGGTAATGTCAGTAATGATATCTATAATGTCAGACACCTTAGTCATTTCATTATTCACCTCATTCACGCTATGCGCCGAGCTTTCTACGATATTGCGAACAATCTCCATGCCTTCGACGGACTGATTGTACTCCTTCTCTGCGCTCAGGACGGCTTGTTTCATCACCGTGTCCATTTGCGTTGCTGAGACACTCGCATGAGTAATTTCGCTCTGTTGATACTGACTCAACTGAAGCATATTGCTTAACGCTTGTGATGCATCATCACTGGTTTGCTTCATCACGACACTGCGACGAAACATCGATTCCGAAACCTCTCTAACTTCGTGACTCGCATGGATCAACTCACTCACCGTGTTATCTAAATTGTCGATAAAACTGTTAGTCCAGCGCCCTAAGTTGCCAAGTTCATTATGACTGAATGTGGTGGGATCAAGTCTCCGACTTAAGTTGCCATCACCTTCGGCTAAGGTCTGCATTACCCCGGTCATTTCATGAATCTTCTTCGCTAGTGGTTTGGCGCTAACTAAACGGAATAAGCCCAATGAAAGCAACGCGCAAGCGAACATAATACCACTCTGCATAAAAGGTGTGAGTGTATAAAGGTTGGCAAACAGTAATGGAACAAATAGAGGCAGTAGCATGCAGCTGATAAAGTGCTTAGATAAGGTATAACTTAGACTTCGGTCTCTGTAGACCTCTTCTAAATCGGACTCACACATCATGCCAAAGGTATCTGGTGAACCATCCAATTGAAAAGTGATACCTTTGCCAATAACGGGTATGTGGCGATAGTCAGAATACCCCGGATAACCAATAAACAAGTTATTGCCATTTTTAATGGTTTCTCTTACGCCTGGGTGAAGCTGATTAGTGGCTGGGTCTGTAAAGCGAATCTCAAATTCGGTGTGGTGCTGGATCTTAACCGTTCCCCAATCAGTATGAATCCCTTGCTTTAAGTTCTCGCCGTGTGAAAAGGTATTATCTTCAAAGCGAGAACGAGAGAGCGCAACACCCGGCTGAGTATTAGGATCATGAATGGAGTCGACCATAAAGATATAGTTATCACCCGACTCGCTATAAATATGCCCCGCTTCTCTTTGAATAATGTCACCAATAACATCATTTGGAACACGACCACATAGGAATTGCGGCGCCCCTTCATCCCGAGAAAAGGGGACATAAAACATCAGCGTTACTTGGTCATGAAACGATGAACTCGAAGCCCCTACGTTCAACGTGCGCTGATCCATATACGGCCCATGCAGATAACGCTTTGAAGCCCCTTCAACTAAAGCCTTCTTGTCTCCAAGGTTAACCCCTACATGCTCATGATAACTCGATGCTTGTGCTATCCCCTTAGCATCGACGATCGCCAACTCAGAAAAATCCGTACTGCGTTTAAGAAGGCTAGATAACGTCCCCTGTGCTTGCTCTTCCGTTCGACTTGCCAAATAAACAGCAGAGTCTTCTAAAAAGTCCCATTGATTCTTGACCCAGTTATGCAGAAGTTGAACTCGCGTGTGAGCAATACTTTCAAAAGCTTGTTCAAGCTCCTCCGTCCTACTTCGATTGAGGAAACAAGCTCTGCGCATAGCCAGTTTTCCTGTTGCGCCAAACCAATTAAGCCAACTACGTTCCTTGTCCGTCAGGTTCATTTTTATCCCTTGTGTTTTTATAGACACATGGGTAAAGCAATTTACAGACCACAATTAATCACACAAATACGTAACTAATTAATAAAAAAGCACTTTATATGAATCACAATGGTGCAACCGTGTCTTTTATGGTGCAAGATACGCTTATTTCACACCATCATTTCAATGAGCTATCAGGCGCTAATTTGAGAGGTTAACCGTAAACATGATAAGCCGCTTTTAACAGCTGCATGTGAATCGGCACCAAATCTTGATGTTGAGTTCGATATCCGCCACCGACTACGCAGGCCATCGGAATAGACTCTGATTTCGCTAACTCAATCATGAAACAGTCGCGTTCAAATATCCCTTTTGTCGAAACATTCAAGTAACCCAATTCATCGTCTTGATGGATATCGATCCCCGCATCATAAATAATCAGATCGGGTTGATGGTGAGCAATCGCTAACTTAGTGACTTGTTCAAAACAACGTAGGAACTCTTCATCTTCTGTTTCACGACTTAATGGCACATCTAAATCGGATAGCGGCTTTCGTGCAGGGAAGTTTTTATCGCAGTGGAACGACAGAGTAATGATGTCGTCGTTGTCTTGGCAAAGAGTTGCTGTGCCATCACCATGATGAACGTCGCTATCAACGATCAGCACTTTATCGATATGTTCAAAGGTCAGCGCGTGTTTTGCCGCTAAAGCCAAATCGTTCAACAAACAAAAGCCACTTCCAAAATCATGATGCGCATGATGATAACCACCACTCAAATGAATCGCTAAACCAGTCTCTATTGCCATTTCAGCGGCCAAGCAGGTTCCACCACTTGAGTAGAGTGTTCTTTCGATAAGTTGCTCGCTCCACGGGAAACCGATACGTCTCATCTTTGCTGCAGGTAACTTACCAGACACGAGCAAATCAACATATTCGCTATCATGTACCTGTTTTACTTGCTCAACCGAAACCGGCGTTGGTTGGCACACTTCAAACTTGCACTTCCATCGAGGTTCGCTATTCATCAGCGCCTCAACAGCACTATGCAACAACTGATATTTGTTGATTGGGTAGCGATGACCTTCTGGTAAAGGTAACTGTGAATAGATTGGGTGGTAAATTAAAGGAATCATAATCAGGCTAATTGCGTATCTTTCTCAAAATCATAACAGCCTCAAACTTGGCGACAACCTTAATTAATGATAATGGTTATCATTGTTATTAATTATAAAGTAGAGACCATAATGAAAAACGTAATACTCATCTTTGGGGTGATCTGCGGCTCAGCGGCAGCAGTAATGATTTTTGTAGGAATGCTAATGGCCAGTTGGTGGAGCGTTGATTTTCTCGTGTTAAGCCATCAAACTTAACTAATTGAACTGAAAAGGAATCACCATGAGCGTTATTTTTATTACTGGAGCGAACCGCGGCATTGGCTTAAGCCTGACTCGACAATACTTGGAAAGTAATCACAAGGTGTACGCGACTTATCGTGATGCCAATTCAGCAAAAGAACTGCTCTCTCTCGCAGACCACAACAGCAATCTGACCTGCATTCAATTAGAGATAACCGATTACCAAGCGGTGAGCCACCTCACTTCGCAAATAGAGTCGATTGATATCTTGATCAACAACGCTGGCTACTATGGTCCTAAAGGTTATGGTCTGGGTAATACCGATGTCGAAGAGTGGCGCCGTGTATTCGAAGTCAACACCATTGCGCCATTGAAGCTTGTCGAGACTCTATTACCTCTTATAGAAAGTAGTGACGTCAAAAAGATCGCCTGCCTGTCTTCCAGAGTCGGTAGCATGTCCGAGAACACCTCAGGCGGCGGCTACATCTATCGCTCCTCCAAAGCCGCTCTAAACTCCGTTGTGAAGAGCTTAAGTAACGACTTAACCGATAACGGCGTTACGGTGTTAGCTGTGCATCCTGGTTGGGTACAGACCGAAATGGGCGGCCCTAATGCTCTGATCGACACCGACACCTCAGCTTCTGGTCTTATAAAAGTCATCGAGTCCGCGAATACTGAAGTAAGTGGTCACTTCTTCAATTTCGATGGCAGCAAAATAGACTGGTAACCCGCAGATGAATGATGGCCCTCTCTCAAACCTAGTTAAGCACTCAACACTGTTTTGTCTGACGGTGATGCTAGCTGGCTGTTTTAGTGATGGCCCCGGAGGCTTATTCGACGACTACCAAACAAAGATAGCCAGAGTACAAGATACTGACGAGATAAAAGAGGAATTGGAACTTCAAAGCCTACCGAGAAAACGAGAACTGCTGCTTGACGTGCCCTCGCTTTCTATTGGTCTCATCGACAGCTACCAGCTTCGCCAGTGTGGATTGTTCAATCTGATTGCAGAAAGAAATTCAGTTCTTGGGAAAGTCGCGGATGAGTTTCGCAATTACGATTATCAAGTCGCCCTACTTGCAGGTGTTGGGAAATGTTTATCCGGTAGCGAATTAGACCCTGAGGTCGTAGAGCTACTGAAAGAAATCGAGCAGCAGAAACTCACACAGTTTCCGCGGCACCAATGGAATCTAATCTATGCCAGCGATGCCATGCAGTCACAAATGCGTGGTAGTCAGTGGTTACGTGCTGATATCGGCGATCAGGTACGACAAACCAGTGATGCCTTAGAACATATCAATCAAGCGTTAAACGTTCCGCTCGTTTCGGGAAAGACTACTGAGGTTCAAGAAGTATTAGAAAAGAGCTCTACGCTCGGGGATTTATACTACTCGCTCACGCGAGCTTCGGCCGAACTTGATACCATCACCAAACAGCTGACAACTTTTGATCACAATATCATCTGTGGTAAACAACGAGACACGACCAAGTTTCGTTATCTCAACAATGTGTTCGAGCAGCAATACATAGACAAAGTTCAGCCGTACATGGCGCAATTAGATGGCTACTATCAGCAGTTAGCCCCGCAACTTGGTATGTTTGACGCACAACCTGAACTACACAGTTATTACTTTCCCATCAAAGATGCGCATCACGCCTTTCGATCATCCACTCGTCGCCATGTGGACTATTGGCAGCAGCTGTTTAAGCGCTGTGGCCGTAAAGTCGGCCGTTAATCCTAACCTCAAAAAGTCTTAGCTTTTGGTGCTCTTTTTAGCGGAAGTACCTTTCTTAGCGTACGAACCATTCTTAGCATACGAACCGTTCTTGGCATAAGACTTCTTCGCACCGCCACCTTTACGGCGTTTGAAGGCAGGTCTCTCGACTTTAGGAAGGTGGCGGAGTGATTCAGGAACTTCTCCCGTTTTTACTTTACCCATTAAACCATCAATCTTGCTTTCTAACGCTTGCATGAAAGGCTGATACGCTTGATTTCGTTCTGCCATGCCTTGCAGCTGGTGCTCCCAATGTGCCGTCATGTCTGGGAAGGTAGAATCCTCAGGTAAGGCATGAATCAAGCCTCTGCCCGCAGGGCTACTGTGAATACTCTTACCTTGGCGCGTTAGCAGCTGCCTTTTGAATAGAGTATCTAGAATACCCGCACGGGTTGCTTCTGTGCCAAGGCCATCGGTTTCTTTCAAAATGGCTTTGAGATCTTTGTTCGCAACAAAACGCGCGATACCTGTCATCGCTTGAAGCAATGTCGCTTCCGTGAAGTGTTTTGGTGGCTCAGTTTTCTTATCACCAATCACGCCTTCACGGCACGTCAACACCGTACCTTTATCCAATGGAGGAACCGTATCCGTGCCATCCCCTTTTTCTTCGGTATCCGTTTTACCCATCAACACCTTCCAACCCGGGTTGATAAGCTGACGCCCTTTTGCGATGAACACGCCACCAGCGATATCAAAGACCAGCTTAGCATCAGCAAAAACCGCAGGTGGGTAAAACTGCATTAGATACTGACGAGCGATTTGCTGATAGATTTTCATCTCGTTGGCAGACAGGCCGTTCACCGATGACTTCTTCGGAGTAGGAATAATCGCGTGGTGAGCATCGACCTTACTGTCGTTCCATGCTTTGGATTTAAGAGAAAGATCCGCACCTTGAGCACCACCTTGCAGCTCTTTCGCATTGTTAGCGATAGCATCCACGACCGACTCTCTTTGCGAGTAATGATCTTTAGGTAGGTAGCGGCTGTCAGAACGCGGGTAAGTGATGAGTTTGTGTTTCTCGTACAACGACTGACAAGTGTCGAGAACCTGCTGAGCACTCATACCAAAACGCTTAGACGCATCAATCTGCAAGGCTGACAGCGAGTAAGGCAGTGGCGCAGCTTGTTTACTTTGCTTTTGCTCTGATTCCGTCACCGTCGCGGGTTGATTCGCAATTCGGTTAGCCACATTCTCAACCAGCTTTCGATTGAGCACTCGGCCTTCTTCATCTTGCCATGGCTTACATGCTTCGCTTGGTTTCCAACGCGCTCGAATATCAAAGCTCTGGCCGTTGTTTTGATAAGGGATAAAAGCGTGCAGAGTGAAGTAATCTTTAGGAATGAAATTCTCGATTTCTTCATCACGTCTTACAACCAAACCAAGCACTGGCGTTTGCACTCGCCCTACCGACAACACGCCTTGGTAACCCGCCTTTTGACCAAGCAAGGTGTAAGCTCGGGTCATGTTCATGCCATACAGCCAATCGGCTCTAGAGCGTGCTAAAGCAGAAATAGACAATGGAATAAAGTCTCGGTTACTGCGCATTTGAGAGAGCGCACGCTTCACGGCTGGTAAGTTCAAATCGCTGATCAGCAGCCTGTCCATCGACTCTTTCTTGGCCTTAGACACCTTGCAGTAATCGATAACTTCATCAACTAGCAACTGCCCTTCTCTATCCGGGTCACCCGCATGGACAATTTGGGTCGCGTCTTTCAATAGCTTTCGGATCACCGTGAGCTGTTTGCTTGACGTCTTACGAGGTCTTAGTTGCCATTGCTCAGGCACGATAGGAAGATCGGCTAAGTTCCACTTCTTATAACGGTCGTCATAAGCGTCCGGCTCAACCTGCTCCAATAAGTGTCCAATACACCAAGTCACCACATCCCCATTGCCACATTTGATAAACCCTTGGTCTTTCTTTTGTGGATTCGGTAGTGCGGCGGCAATGGCGCGGCCTAGGCTTGGTTTTTCAGCAATAATAAGGCGAGACATGTTTTTCCAGATGCTACAAACAATTAGGGCCACATTATCTAATGTGGCCCCTAGAAATCAAGGGAAACTGGTTGTTTATACAGTTAGCATTCCACTATTCAAGCTTCAGCTTTCTTTACAAGAACTCGACGAACTTTGAGAAGTCACGTTCTGGCGCTTTCATTGGCGTACAGCCCGGAGTACCCAAATATAGGAAACCAACAATTTCGTCGTCGCCTTCTAGGCCGAAAGCTTGGTGAACTTCAGGGTGGAACATCCACTTACCTGAGCGCCAAAAACCTTGGAAACCTTGTGCAACGGCAGCCATTTGCATGGCTTGCGCAGCACAACCCGCAGATAGGTGTTGTTCGAACGCGGGCACTTTTTCGTGCTCAGTTACCTTTGCGATGATAGTGATCACCATCGGTGCTCGAAACGGCGCTTTTTTAACTTTCTCAATGACCGCTTCTTCGCTCTCGTCAGCTTGTGCTGCACGAACCAAAATATCAGAGAGCTTCTGTAACCCTGAGCCTTGTGCGATAACAAAGCGCCATGGTGTCAATGCGCCGTGGTCTGGAGCGCGCAATCCCGCTTTGATGATGTTTTCTAACGCCACACCTTCAGGTGCTGGATCAGAGAGTTTTGCGATTGAGCGTCTGTTGAGCAATAGATCCAAAGCATCCATTTGAAGTCCTTACTATTTCTTTATTATTTGTATACTTAAACTTTAGCACAGAATACAAACGATAATAAATCTCAACGGCTGTCTATTTGAAGCAATATTTTAAACGACACTAGAAACAACAAAGGCCCCTAAATCTATGACTTAGGAGCCTTATTTATCTGTCTAGTCCAAGCTTAGTTACCCGTCTAGTTCAGCTTATTGAACTTTCTGATTCAAACTTATCAAACGAGAACATTCTGGTTGTTGTTAGAGCTTAATCGCCAGCTCAACACCTTGTCGAATTGCGCGCACTGCATCTAGCTCACCGGCATAATCAGCACCGCCTATCACGTGCAGTTTACCACCAAACTCTTGCCACATGTCTTCGAATGGACGAACTGAAACCTGACCCGCACACACGATAACGGAATCGGCATCGAGTACCTGATCTTTCTTACCAACGCTGATATGCAGACCTTGGTCGTCAATCTTATTGTAGCTCACGCCACCCAGTAGGTTCACACCGCGTTTTTCTAGGGTTCGCTTATGAATCCAGCCTGTAGTCTTGCCCGGACCTTTACCAACACGACCCGCTTTACGTTGCATCACCCAAACCGTTTTGTCACTGAACGAATCAGGGTAAGGATAAAGTCCACCAGGATGTTCCATATTCTTATCAATGCCCCACTCATGCAGCCAGTCATCCAAGCTGTGAGAAGTCGGCTCTGTCAGCATAGTTGCCACATCAATACCGATACCACCGGCACCAACAATCGCGACTTTTTCGCCTACTGGTGTCTTTTCACGAATCAAGGTTTGATAATCGATTACGTTTTCTTGGTCAATTCCTTCAATATCAAGCTTTCTTGGCTCAACACCGGCAGCCATAACGACCTCATCGTACTTCAACAACATCTCAAACGTCGCTTCAGTATCCAGTTTTAAGTTCACGCCTGATGCGTCGATTTGATTAGCAAAGTAGCGAATCGTTTCTCTGAACTCTTCCTTGCCCGGTATCTGCATTGCCAATCTAAATTGGCCGCCGATACGATCATTTTTCTCAATAAGATCAACATTGTGCCCACGCTGTGCCAACGTCGTCGCGCAGGCTAAACCGGCTGGGCCTGCGCCGACAACCGCAATGGTCTTAGTCGCTTGCGCTGGCTGAACAACAATTTCAGTCTCGTAACACGCTCGTGGGTTCACCAAACAGCTCGCTCGCTTACCCTTAAACACGTTATCAAGACAAGCTTGGTTACAGCCGATACAGGTATTGATGAACTGCGCTTGGTCTTGAGCGGCTTTATTAACAAAGTCCGGATCTGCCAAGAATGGACGCGCCATTGATACCATGTCGGCCTGTCCTGAACTGAGGATACGTTCGGCCTCTTCTGGCGTGTTGATTCGGTTACATGTCACCACTGGGATCGACACGTATGGTTTCACTTTCTCGGTTACCCAAGAGAATGCGCCTCGTGGTACTTGCGTCGCGATAGTCGGAACACGAGCTTCATGCCAACCAATACCAGTATTGATGATAGTCACGCCCGCTTCTTCTAGCTTTTGAGCCAAAAGAACAACATCTTCAAAGGTGCTACCTTGTTCAACCAAATCCAGCATCGACAGTCGGAAAATAATAATGAAATCTTTACCCACCGCTTCGCGAATCGATTTGACGATCTCTAGCGGGAAACGCATACGCTTCTCGTAAGAACCGCCCCACTCGTCGTAACGCATGTTGGTACGCTTACAAATGAATTGGTTAATCAAGTAACCTTCCGAGCCCATGATCTCAATGCCGTCATAACCAGCAACCTGAGCTAGCTCTGCACTATTGGCAAAGGCACCGATGGTCTTTTTGATCTGACGAGGGCTCATCTCACTGGGTGCGAACTTAGCGATTGGCGCTTTAATGCCAGAAGCACTTTGCGCGAATGGGTGCATCGCATAACGACCGGCATGCAATAGTTGAAGCGCAATTTTACCGCCGTGCTTGTGGACGGCTTCGGTAACAACTTGGTGCGCTTTGGCGTGCTTTACTTTACTGAATTCAGCACTAAATGGGGTTAATCTGCCACGTAAATTAGGAGAGAAACCACCGGTAACAATAAGACCAACGCCTCCTTTTGCTCGCTCTTCATAAAACGCGGCAAGTTTGTGTAGGCCTTCTTTATTTTCTTCTAAACCTGTGTGCATTGATCCCATCAATACACGGTTACGTAACTGAGTAAATCCAAGATCGAGTGGTTCAAGTAAATGTGGGTACATGGCAGACATCACTTCTATTATTTTATCCTTGTGGTCTGACCACAGTATAGTTCAATCACCAAAAGTTCAAACAACCGTTTACATTTTTGTAACACCGATCATAATGCTGAAGGTATTAATCGTTCAGAACCCCTTAATTTGACTACACTTAATGAGAATATATATCGATTAACAATTCTTGGTGTAGTTTGAGCTTGGGAATTATCGTAGGATACTAAGCAGTTCATATTATTGAGATTAATGGTACTACGGCTTGTTAAAGCGACGTGATCTCACTGCGGAGACAGAATGAAAAAAATATTCAAATTTATAGGTATGATCTTTAAAGGGATTTGGAAGCTCATTACGTTTGTACGTCTTGCGCTGGTTAACCTAGTCTTTTTACTCAGTATCGCCATCATCTACTTTGTGTACTTCCATTCAGATACGGCTCAACCGACGGTTCCACAGGATTCAGCTCTGGTGCTTAACCTGTCTGGTCCTATTGTGGAACAAAGTCGCTATATCAATCCGATGGATTCGGTCACGGGTTCGCTGCTTGGCAAAGACCTTCCAAAAGAGAACATCCTGTTTGATATCGTTGAAACGATTCGCTACGCAAAAGACGATGACAAGGTTACAGGTATCGTTTTAGCACTCAAAGAGCTGCCAGAAACCAACCTAACCAAACTGCGCTACATTGCTAAAGCATTGAATGAGTTCAAAGCGACAGGCAAACCTATTTATGCGGTGGGTGACTTTTACAACCAAAGCCAATACTACCTAGCAAGCTACGCAACTAAAGTCTTCCTATCACCAGATGGCGGTGTTCTTCTTAAAGGTTACAGCGCTTATTCGCTTTACTACAAAACCTTGTTAGAGAAGCTCGATGTGAATACTCACGTGTTCCGTGTGGGTACTTACAAGTCAGCTATCGAGCCATTCATTCGTGACGACATGTCAGATGCAGCGAAAGAGTCCGCTTCTCGTTGGTTAAGCCAACTATGGGGTGCGTACGTTGATGACGTCAGTAACAACCGTCAGATCGACGCTAAAATACTGAACCCAAGCATGGACACCTTCTTGAAAGAACTTGAGTCTGTCGATGGTGACATTGCAAAACTGGCTGAGAAACTTGGCTTAGTGGATGAGTTAGCGACACGCCAACAAGTTCGACTAGAGCTTGCAGATGTTTTCGGCAGTGACGGTCAAGACAGCTACAACGCGTTTGGTTACTACGAATACCGTGCAACCATGCTTCCCGACATGACCAGTGAATCACACGACGTTGCCGTGATTGTTGCCAGCGGCGCAATTATGGATGGCAAGCAGCCACGTGGCACAGTTGGCGGAGATACCACTGCAGCCCTACTGCGCCAAGCACGTAACGACGATAAAGTGAAAGCCGTTGTACTTCGTGTAGATAGCCCAGGTGGCAGTGCCTTTGCTTCAGAAGTTATTCGTAATGAAATAGAAGCGATCAAGCAAGCGGGTAAGCCAGTTGTTGTGTCGATGTCGAGTCTTGCTGCTTCAGGTGGTTACTGGATCTCGATGGGCGCAGATAAGATCCTAGCTCAGCCGACCACACTAACGGGTTCGATTGGTATCTTCAGTGTTATCACTACCTTCGAAAAAGGGCTGAATGATATTGGTGTTTACACGGATGGCGTTGGTACGTCACCTTTCTCAGGTCTTGGTATTACAACTGGACTTAGCGATGGCGCGAAAGACGCGTTCCAAATGGGCATTGAAAACGGATACCGTCGATTCATCAGCCTAGTTGGAGAAAATCGCGGCATGGAAGTAGATGCGGTCGACAAGATTGCTCAAGGTCGAGTTTGGACAGGTCAAGATGCGATTCAGAAAGGCTTAGTCGATGAGATTGGTGATTTCGATGATGCGGTTGCAGCGGCGGCTTCACTTGCAGAGCTTGAAAGTTACAACATCTACTGGGTAGAAGAACCACTTTCGGCGACTGAGCAATTTATTCAAGAATTTATGAACCAAATTCAGATGTCGATAGGCCTTGATATTCAGTCAATGATTCCAAGCAGTTTACAGCCCGTTACTCAACAGTTAGCTCAAGATAGCCAGCTGTTAGGCAACTTTAACGACCCACAAGGCCGATACGCTTTCTGCTTAAACTGCCAAGTTCAATAAGATAAGCTCAACGCTTTATTATCAAGAGGCACCTCTGTGTGAGGCGCCTCTTTTTATTGCATGATAATTCGCTATAATCGCCCCCCTGTTCCCTATATCACACTAAGTATTAATCGCCATGGAAAGAAAACACATCTATATCGCGTACACCGGCGGCACAATTGGCATGCAGAAGTCTATTGACCACGGCTATGTTCCTGTCGCAGGTTTCATGGATAAGCAGCTAGCTGGCATGCCTGAATTCCATCGCCCAGAGATGCCTGAGTACACCATTCACGAATACTCTCCATTAATGGACTCTTCAGATATGACGCCACTTGATTGGCAGACCATCGCTGATGACATTCGCGCGAACTACGATAAGTACGATGGTTTCGTTATCCTGCATGGTACAGACACTATGGCATACACCGCCTCTGCACTGTCTTTCATGCTTGAAAACCTCGGCAAACCTGTGATTGTTACGGGCTCTCAGATCCCCCTAGCAGAGCTTCGTTCAGACGGACAAGCAAACCTGCTGAATGCATTGCACATTGCAGCAAACTACCCTATCAACGAAGTGACACTGTTCTTCAACAACAAGTTGATGCGTGGTAACCGCAGCACAAAATCACACGCAGATGGCTTCAATGCGTTTACTTCTCCAAACCTGAATCCTTTGCTAGAAGCGGGTATCAATATCCAACTTAGCAATAACGTAAAGGTAAACGAACAACCTGAAGGCGCTTTCAAGGTTCATAACATTACTCCGCAACCTATTGGCGTAATCACAATGTACCCTGGCATCTCACACGAAGTGATTCGCAACACGTTATTGCAGCCTGTGAACGCAATGATTCTGCTTACTTTTGGTGTTGGTAATGCACCACAAAACCCAGAACTGCTTCAACACCTTAAAGACGCATCAGAGCGTGGTGTTATCGTGGTGAACCTTACTCAGTGTTTAGCGGGTAAAGTGAATATGGGGGGTTACGCGACAGGTTGTGCACTGGCAGAAGCTGGCGTTGTCAGCGGTTATGATATGACACCGGAGGCGGCACTGGCGAAGTTACATTATCTACTAAGCCAAAACCTAGGCTACGAAGAAGTGAAGGCTCAAATGCAACAAGTGTTGCGTGGCGAGATGAGTTTATAACCAGTTCACAGATTCATGTTAAACCCAGTTATTCGATGATAGCAACGGCGGCTTAACGTGAACTAAATCGTTTTATTGCTTATAAATAAACGAGTTAAACTAAAAGGGGTGGCACATTGCCACCCCTTTGTTGTAATTTAAGCTTAATGATTCGGGTTAACCCTAACAATGTCTTCTTGATCTGACTTAAACTGTTTCTTTAGTTCAGACTTAGATTTAAAGCTAATCTCACCACCAGCTGCAATTGTCATATGTTGAGCTTCAGAGTTATGTTTAGATTGGTATAACATAACCGCTTGCATACACGAGTCGCGCTGTTCTTTTGAGAGCGCCGTACCTTCTGGCCATTTACCCGTTTCAACTGCGTAGGTTAAACGTTCGTAGACCTCGGGTGTCATTGCGCTAAGAAGTTGTTCTGCATCCATGGTAAAGCCTTAGTTTTAACAATTTTCACCAGAAAATAACCCGTAACAGAATTGAGTCAAGAACCTGACCAATAATAAGTGCATCTGATCACAAGTGAAGGAATATGAAAATTATGAAATGGTTGGCGATTAGCCTATTGCCTTTCACTCTGGTTGGGTGTCTTGAAGGGAACAAAAATACCGATCAACTGTGCCAAAGCAATCCGGGTCTTCAGTGTGAACAATTGAACATGAACGATGGGCAATGTCGTGTCGCACGTACCGACCTCATCTGGCATCGATTTGAAGTTCAGAAGCAACCCACCGAAATCAACAAAATTAAAGAATTCGAATTAGTCACTGCCTACAAAAAGTGCCTAGAGCTCGCGGCACAGATCGAAACGATCGATCAATCTAAGCTGCAAGAGCGTCGCTTTACCTCTTTAATGCACAGTATCGAAGAGTCTGAGCGCATTGTTGATGAGCTATCGAAATCTGATACACCGGAAACGCTTTACTTCTTGTGGTCGCAAACTGGGGACACCAATGCCAGACGCAGTTTCCTACAACTAGAAGGCTCTGAAGCGTTAAACACAGCTGAGATGCAATATGCCTTGGCAACCTTCTATACCACCCGCAATCATATAAAGACACTTAAGCTACTCAATAATGCGCTAACGCTTTCTAATGGCTCAGTAGCCAACACTGAAATCTTCAAGTCGATGGCAAGTATCAACCATAGCCTTGGCCATATGGAAAAAGCGTACGTTTGGGCGATGGTTGCCAAAGACTTTGACGTGCCGATTGCTTCTGAAGCAGAGCTAACTGTGCTGTACCGTTTCGACAAGGCAACCTATAAGAAGCTAAATAAAGACGCAGACAACATCGTCGAAGCTATTGAGGATGGAGTTTACAGCCCTTCAATCGTCCCGAGTTACTGATCGCTTCATTTATAGTGTTCTTGCTTAAGCTTGTTATTCACCTGCTTTCAAATAAAAACAGCTACCTTTTTAGTAGCTGTTTTTATTTGTACTAGAGTTAAATCTGAAACCTTGGGCGTTTCAGCCTTCCTAAATCGACAAATGCGACCTGTAAGGATTAGACAATAGTTACAAGTTATTTCGTACTTTCGTCATTTTTGTTGAAAATTAACGACACTGAATTAACACAGAACCGTTCACCTGTGGTCTTCGGGCCATCTGGAAAAACGTGACCTAAATGGCTATCACAGGCGGTACAACGGATCTCTACACGCTTCATTCCGTGACTTAGATCTTCTATATAGCGTACTGCTTCATCATTCACTGGGGCATCAAAGCTTGGCCAACCACACCCAGAGTCATATTTGTTATCCGACAGAAACAAAGGGCTTTCACAGCATGTGCAGCTATAGACGCCAGTCTTATGGTTGTGCAGTAACTTGCCGCTATATGGGGCTTCAGTACCACGCTCACGACACACTGAAAATTCGTCGTCCGTTAGGCGCTCACGCCAGTATTCATCAGGCTTTATCATATTTCCTCCCTTTTGAATCACGTTAATATCTCTCCACATTCTCAGTTATTATATTTACTTTTTTCTATAAAGGCTTGCATATGAGTCGTTTTGTAGCACATACTTTCTCACCAGGAAACATTGTACATATACACTCATAAGTGAATCATCATTTAGGGGTATTTTACCCAACTGGAAGGGTACAGAGCCACTTGCAATGGTCAATTTTCAATCACTTACACCCAATTGTTAAGAAAAGCGTCGCTTTTTTTTGACATTAAACAAGTTAAGTCGGATTATCTATTGCAGATGTATACTGGATTCTGTAATTTTACTACCAGTTATCTTTAATCAGAAATTAAGTTGTGGAGCAACTACAATGACTATCAAAGTAGGTATTAACGGTTTTGGCCGTATCGGCCGTTTCGTATTCCGCGCAGCTCAAGAGCGTGCAGACATCGAAGTAGTAGGTATTAACGATCTAATCGACGTAGAGTACATGGCATACATGCTTAAGTACGACTCAACTCACGGCCGTTTCAACGGTACTGTTGAAGTTGAAGGCGGTAACCTAATCGTTAACGGTAAAACTGTACGTGTTACAGCTGAGCGTAACCCAGAAGACCTTAAGTGGGATGCTATCGACGTAGACGTAGTTGCTGAAGCAACTGGTCTTTTCCTAACTGACGAGACTGCACGTAAGCACATCACTGCTGGCGCTAAGAAAGTAGTTCTTACTGGTCCTTCTAAAGATGCAACTCCAATGTTCGTAATGGGCGTTAACCAAGCATCTTACGCTGGTCAAGACATCGTTTCTAACGCTTCTTGTACTACTAACTGTCTTGCACCTATCGCTAAAGTACTTAACGATAAGTGGGGCATTGAGTCTGGTCTTATGACTACAGTTCACGCTACTACAGCAACTCAAAAAACTGTAGATGGCCCTTCTGCTAAAGACTGGCGCGGTGGCCGTGGTGCTTCTCAAAACATCATCCCATCTTCAACTGGTGCTGCTAAAGCTGTAGGCGTTGTTCTTCCAGAACTAAACGGCCTTCTAACTGGTATGGCTTTCCGTGTACCAACTGCTAACGTATCTGTAGTTGACCTAACAGTTAACCTAAAAGAAGCTGCATCTTACGAAGAAATTTGTGCTGCAATGAAAGAAGCTTCTGAAGGCGAAATGGCTGGCGTTCTTGGTTACACTGAAGACCAAGTAGTATCACAAGATTTCATCGGTGAAGTTCAAACTTCAGTATTCGATGCTAAAGCTGGTGTTGCTCTAACTGACAAATTCGTTAAAGTTGTATCTTGGTACGACAACGAAATCGGTTACTCAAACAAAGTTCTAGACCTAATCGCTCACATCTCTAAGTAATTTCTTTTTAGAAATCGCTTTAGATAAGCATTAGCGAAGACTGTTTTGAGCAGACTTTGAAAAAGGCGACCTTAGTGTCGCCTTTTTAATGCCTGCTATCTTTTAAACCGCGTCTGTCTAAGCTCATCAAGATAGCCCAAACGCAAAATTCAATTCTAATACTGACTCTGCTTGTTACTCATGAAAACACAAGCATCACTCTAGTCAGCATTTGAATTCAATTTCCTTAGAAGGATCATGTAATGGATTTATCTACTCTACCTGCACTGGCGGTACTTTCTGACAACGTCACTATCGTTGAACACGAAGGTGTAAAACTGGTTCGCGTTATCCACGATAAAGCAAACGCAGCGATTTCACTGTTTGGCGGCCATGTGGTGTCATTCCAACCGCAAGGTCAAGAAGACCTAATTTGGATGAGCCAACAAGCTAAGTTCGATGGTAAAACGGCTCTGCGTGGTGGTATTCCAGTATGTTGGCCTTGGTTTGGTCGCATTGCAGCACCAGCACATGGTTTTGCCCGTTCAAGTGAATGGCAATTGGTTGAACACCGTGAAAGCGAAGCTGGCGTGATTGTTAGCTTAGGTCTGAAGCCAAGCGAAGAGACGCTAGCAGTATGGCCTCATCAGTTTGATGCTCGCTTGAATGTTGAGATCGGCGAACAACTAAAAGTAACGCTGGACGTGAAGAACACTGATTCTCAGCCATGGACTTTCTCTGGTGCACTACACACTTACCTAAACGTTGGCGATATCCACAACACAACCACCACTGGTATGGGTGCTGAGTACATTGATAGCCTGCAAGGTGGCAAGAACTGCCAAGGTGGATCTGAACTGGTACTGACCGACACGATTGACCGCGTTTACACGCAACCAGAAGCGCAAATCTTTGTTGCTGACAAGAAGCTGGATCGCACGCTAACAGTTGAAAACCACGGTCATAACTCTGCAGTACTGTGGAACCCGTGGGCAGAAGGCGCTGCAAGTATGGGCGACATGCAAGACGATGGTTACCTAACTATGATGTGCGTAGAATCAACACTGCACGCGCCAAGCCTAGAAGCCGGTAAAACACTCCGGCCGGGTGAAAACCACCAACTGATCACTGTGATTAGTGCCCAATAACCGTATAAATACAGTTATAAAAAACGATTTTTGAGCGGCTTTATGTCGCTCTTTTACTTTTTGGTTTTAGCTCGTTACACTTGCGCTGTCTATTCTCCTTTAGAGGTCTCCATGACTTACCAATGCCCTTTGTGTCACCAACCTTTATCTCAAAACGATCGTACGTTTAAGTGTGAAAAGAACCATCAGTTCGACCTAGCGAAAGAAGGCTACGTCAATTTGATGCCTGCGCACCACAAACGCTCAAAAGATCCAGGTGACAACAAAGAGATGATGCAGGCACGTCGTCGCTTCCTTGAAGGTAACCACTATGACCCAATGCGCCAAGCGGTGGTGACGTTGTGTTCTCGCTATCTACCAGAAGAGACGCCTAGCCTATTGGATATTGGTTGTGGCGAAGGTTATTACACCAACGAAATTGCTGTGAATCTTCAAGAAAAGAAAGGGGCTACTTTTGGCCTAGACATTTCTAAGATTGCTATCAAATACGCCGCTAAACGCTACCCTGCTGTCGACTTCTCAGTTGCATCAAGCCATCGCCTACCCTTTGCTGAAAACAGCTTAGACGGAATTCTACGCATTTACGCGCCTTGCAAGGCTGAAGAGTTACAACGCACCATCAAAGATAATGGTGTGGTGATCACCGTGACACCAGCTAGCCGACACCTGTATCAACTGCGTGATGCAATTTATGATGGCGTTCGCTTGCACGACGAAGATCCAGAAGTGATCGAAGGTTTTACGCTTGAGCATCAAGAGCAACTAAACTATATGATGGAACTATCGGGGTCAGATGCATTCGACCTGCTACAGATGACGCCGTTTGCTTGGAAGGCGAGTGAAGAGTTTAAACTACAACTCACCGAGGCAGAGCAATTCAACTGTGAAGCTGACTTTATGCTGCGAGTGTACCGCAAACAAATTTAATTGATATTGATTATCGTTTGCATTGAAATCTTATCTTGCCTCCTTTAGTATGCGTGTTCTTCAAGGAGGCATTTCATGCAACGTATTATTCTTATCGGATTAGCTACTCTTCTCACGGCTTGTGCTAGTCAACCTGCAAAAGACACTTCTCAAAAAGTGGCTCAAACGGAATCCGTTTCCACATTCTATGACTACCAGTTCGCTTCTCCACAAGGCGAAACACTTTCTCTCGATGCATTACCCGAGCAGCTGATTGACGCTGATGTGGTTCTAATTGGCGAATGGCACACGCATTCTGCCATTCACCGCTTCCAAACCGACTTCTTAAAAGCGCGCCGCAACGCAACATCAAACATTGCGCTTTCAATGGAACAGTTCACTCGAGAGCACCAAGCCACACTTGACCAATACTTAAACGGCGAAATTGGCGAACAAATTCTCATGTCTCAAGCGGCAGCTTGGCCAAATTACGAAAGTGATTACCGCGCGTTAGTTGAGTTCGCAAAAGCCAACGACGTCGATGTTATTGCGGCAAATGCACCAAAGCCATTCGTGCAGTGTATTGGCCGTAAAGGATTGCCTTACCTAGACCAATTATCGACCGAGCAACGCCAATGGATTGCTGCCGAAGTGGATACTGGCGATAGCCCTTACAAAGAAAAGTTCATGGCTTCTATGCATCACGGTACGCCAGAGCAAACAGAAAAGCAGTTTGCCGCTCAGGTTACCTGGGACGAAACCATGGCTGAGTCGATTGTGGATTACCTAGCATCAAACCCTGATAAACAAGTGATTCACGTGGCTGGCAAGTTCCACACCGAGGGTGGTTTAGGGACGGCGGCATCAATTCTACGTCGTAACCCTGATTTAAAAATCGCCATCATCAGCCCGGTTGAAGCGATCTCATCGGATAGCGGTGATTATCAGCTTGAAGTGCTTTCGCCGCCGGCTCGCTTTGTAAAGAAAGAGAACCGAATGAAGGCATACAAGCATCTGTCAAAACGTAGCGCTAGCCTAGAGTGTGAGTAGGATCTGTTGATCCACTCTTCTAAGCTAAAGAGTCGATGGGCTAATCCTAGATAATTAGCCCATCGTCACAACTTGATCACGTTCCCGTCATTCATCCTAACTCTATCTAAAATCAAACATTCTTATCGGCACAAGACTTGCTTAGTAAATAGACGATTTAACCAAGCAGACGAAAATGTAATGTGCGAATAAAAAACATCACTATCGATGATTAATTGCACAAGTTTTTCACACCTCTGCCGATACTATATTTAAGGATAGGTAAGGAGAGCTATATGACGCCAGTAGGAACGAGTAATACTCAGCTGTATTCGCCTTCGCAGATGAACGCTAAGAGTTCAGCTAACGAAGCTGAAAAGCCTACACCGCTTAAGGTTGAGCAAAATACGGTTAGGCTTTCTGATGAAGGCAAAGCACTCTTATCTGCCCTAAAAGAAATTGATAAAGAAGCGAAGAAAGTCGAAGCAGAAAACGCGACAGTTACCGATAAAGTTGAGTCATTCGCTCATGGTGCCTTGGGTATGGATCACCCAGATAAGATTGAAGAAGAAGATGATGGTTCTTATTCAGCGGGGCAATACCTGTCCGCAGCGGCAACCGTAGGCGGTATTCTTCTCGCACTCATTTAGCCTTGCCAACCTATCGCATTCTCTAGAATAAAAGCGATTTATCGTTACGACAATAGACCCGATTAGGTCTAAAAAACGAGTTCATTCCATAATTCCGCTCTCATTTTAATGGAATAATACTCGTGAAAAACACTTTTGAGCTTATCGATAAGCCAACCTTTTTTGGTGCTATAGCACTCCTACTCACGATAGTTTTCCCGCTCATTTTGTTCCCTGCACAGGGCGCAGACTGGATTGCGGTTGCGAAAACATTCATGACTGATCAACTCGGATTCCTGTATCTTGCTCTAGGTCTCGCAGCCTGTGCATTTATGGTGTACGTAGTATTCAGTGATATGGGACAAATTAAACTGGGCGAAGCTGATGAAGAGCCTGAGTTTAAAACTGCATCATGGGCTGCCATGCTATTTTGTGGCGGTATCGGTGCAAGTATCTTGTATTGGGGCTGTATTGAGTGGGCTTACTACTACCAATCACCGCCTTTCCAACTAGAACCTGGCAGTGAAGAAGCAGTACGCTGGGCTGCGACCTACGGCCTATTCCACTGGGGACCAATCGCATGGTCTATCTACCTAATCCCGGCAATTCCTATCGCTTACTTCTTCTACGTACGTAAACAACCTGTTCTAAAGATTTCAAGCGCATTAATGCCTGTTCTTGGTGAACACCGTAGTAAAGGCGTACCAGGAAAGATCGTTGATATCCTATTCATTTTCGGTCTATTAGGCGGCGCTGCAACAACATTAGGTTTAGCCGCTCCTCTGATCACTGAAGGTCTAAATCACCTATTTGGTCTACCTAAAAATAACCTAACGCAAGTGATGGTGCTTTTAGTGTGTACTGCGATTTTTGCTTACTCATCTTATGCTGGATTGGAAAAAGGCATCAAGATCCTAAGTAACATCAACTTCTGGGGTGCGATGGGTCTACTGGCTTTCGTTCTGATCGCGGGTCCAACAATCTTCATGTTAGAAACAGGCTTAGACTCAATTGGTCGTCTACTGTCTAACTTCTTCGTGATGGCAACGTGGGCTGAACCATTTGGTGGTTACGGTACATTCGAAAACACTCACTTCCCACAAGACTGGACGATTTTCTACTGGGCATGGTGGCTAGTATTTGCACCGAGTATGGGTCTGTTTGTTGCGCGTATCTCTCGCGGCAGAACCATCAAACAAATGGTGTCAGGGTCGATCTTCTTTGGTTCTCTAGGTTGTTTCCTGTTCTTCATGATCTTAGGTAACTACGGCCTATCACTGCAGCTTTCTGGTGAGCTAGATGTCGTTGCCATTTTGAATGCGGAAGGCGCAACCAAAGCTATCTTCTCGATGCTTGCACAATTGCCAATGAGCACGCTGGTTATCGCTGTATTTACAATGCTGTGTATCATTTTCACGGCAACAACATTTGACTCTATCTCATACATCCTAGCGTCTGTTGTACAAAACAACGTGACCGAAGAGCCAATGCGCTGGAACCGTATGTTCTGGGCATTTACTCTGTCGTTCTTACCAACGATTCTAATGTTCTTAGGCGGTCTAAGTACGCTACAAACGGCGGCGATTGTTGGTGGCTTACCACTGCTTGCTATCTCTGTGATGCTGATGATTTCAGCGGTTCGTGCGACTAACCTCGACCTACGCCATCAAGATGCGTATATCGAGCCAACGATCAACATCGAAGAACTGCCAGACATGGACCCTTGGTCTGCTGAAGGTATGGCGTTGGCTCAGTTTGAGAAAGAAAGAGATGCAGCACAAGAAGCCGCAGAACTTGAGCGTGTTGCTTACACAGAACTTGCCGCAGTGAAGAAAGAAATTCGCGCTTATGTGTTAGAACAAGGTTCACAAATGGAAACTCACGAGTTACCAGAGAACCTACAACAAGCACTTGAGCAGGCCGAGAGTAATCTTAGTGCCGCACAAGCGAAAAAGATCGAGTTATCTGAGCAAGCTCAGAATGCTCGTATCACGTTCAATCAGGTGGTTGCAGACTTACCGCTTGCTTGACATTAGCCATGACACAGTCCATTGATTTGGACCCTCCTAAATACGACAAAGGCTCACAGAAATGTGAGCCTTTTTTTTATTCGGGTGATTGACTAGTCTTCGTTAACTAGCGGTTCGGGTGGTTCAAGATGTGATCTTCCCAATCGACAACATCGATTTCGTATACCACTTTGTTACGAACGCTTTCACCTGCTGCATGCATCTCTGTTTTTGATCCGGTGATCAACGGGTGCCATTCAGGAATCGGCTTAGATTCTGATAAAAGGCGGTAAGCACAAGTGTCTGGTAGCCAGTGAAACTCATCGATCTTGTCACGAGTCAGCTTCAAACACTCTTCACCTGAAGTGAAGCGGTTCGGGTAATCTTTACACGAACATGTTTTGTCGTTTAACCAGCTACACGCCACATTGGTGTAGTAAACTTCATCGCTATCTTCATCCATTAGTTTATGTAGGCAGCACTTACCACAACCGTCGCAAAGTGATTCCCACTCATTCTCGGTCATCTGTTCTAGTGTCTTTTCTTGCCAAAATGGATTCGTCATAGGATTACTTCTTACTCTTTTACTGGGGTGCGTGTTATACCGCTAGCCCATAAAAAGTTCAAGGATAATAATTGTTCATTCTTTGATTCAATCAACAGCTGTCACTCTCATCATTTTTTGCTACTATCGCGCACCCTGTTATTTAGTGAGTTTAATTTGATGGAATGTCGCCTAGGTTGTGGAGCATGCTGTATCGCTCCAAGTATTACATCTGCTATTCCTGGAATGCCTAATGGTAAGCCTGCTGGGGTACGCTGCATCCAATTAAATGAGCAAGATCTCTGCAAATTATTTGGTCAACCTTCACGCCCGAAGGTATGTCACCAATTCAAAGCTTGCCCTGTCATTTGTGGTAAAACCGACCAAGAAGCCCTTGATAACCTGATCGAGTTAGAAGCTATTACCTAAGCGTATTAGCCCTTTTCTATATCCCAGCAATTTCTTTTCCTACTCATACTTTGCTTTAGGTTATAGGTGCTTATGAGGCCTCAATAGTCTTTCAAACAATACTGACTACCTCGCTATGAGTAATAACCGTTTCAGGAAACTCTCGGCGAAATAAAGCCATCGATAAGACATCACAGATCAATGAGGCCTTTATTCTCGTACCCATAAACCAACCAATAACTTGCCTTGAATAAAGGTCAATAATGGCAACTAATTATAGCCAATATTTGTTTGTAGCTACGTCGGTGATATCTCCTGCCCATTTTTAAATTAGCAGTCGTTGCACTGAAGACCTGAGCGAGCAAGGCCGTAACTACGGGTATTCAGTTCAGGTCAAGAAGTGGACAATATCTTATAAACTTGAAGTACTATGTGTATATCATCAGGTAGCGTTTTTATTTACTTTGTTGTCAGCCAATATATTGGATAATATGGCAATAATACATTATGGAAGGAAAATGTGATGAGTAAAAAAATGACCATGGCGGAGATTTCAAGACAGCTTGGAATTTCAACAATGACCGTGTCACGTTACTTTAATGACGGTTATGTCTCGGCTGAAAATCGCCTTAAAATTGATGCTATCGTCAAAGAAAATCATTATACCCCTAATATATTTGCTCGTTCCATTCGTAGCCAATCTAATATTATTGGTTTCGTTGCTCCTCGCATTGAGTCATATACAACTAGTTTAGTAATTAAAGGGGCACTGGCGGCTGCCAATGAATCACAAGTACGAATGCTTTTTCATGCCTCAGGGTTTAACCATGAGTCAGAATGCCAAGCTGTGAGAGAGTTTAATGGCTTAAATGCATTGGGCACTATTATTATTGCTTCAAAGCACAGTGTCGAAGAGACGTTTTATCAAACCTTAGACAATGTGTTATTTATTGGTAAAAACACCCCCCACCATTGCTGTTTATATTACCCCGACCATGCTGCAATTAAAGCACTCGTTTCCCAAACCATCACTCAGTTAAAACAACAGCAGGCACCGCTGGCAGCCGTACATTATATTTATGATGAGCGTATGCTTTCCAGCCGTACTAAGTTGATGCAAGCCACCATTACTGACACCGTCCCTGAGTTGAATTTTTCACTACAAGCTCTAGCCAACTCGGAGGACAAAGCCGGCTACCAGGCAATTCAATTACAGCCTAATCATGTCTACTTTTGTGCCACCGATAATATTGCTATTCGTTTATATCGTCGCGCCAAAGAACAGCAACTCAAGATTGGTCATAACTTATGGATTGTAGGCATGGGTGACTATGACTACAGCGATTTGTTAGTCCCAAGCCTGACTACTGTCGCTTTTAACTACTATCAAGTGGGCTACCAAGCTGTCAAAAAATTGCTCAAGCGCGATTTCAGTTCCGTTGAAGGCACATTCGACATAAGAATGAGAGAAAGTTCACAGTTTCTCTGAAATTGTATTGAGTCCAAATAGGTTCCATTTAACACTATGTGTTAACGATAACACACATAGTATAACCGATGACACTCGCTAATAATCTACACTCAAAACCACTCGCGTGGTGGAAGAAAGCAACTGCCTACCAAATTTATCCCCGTAGTTTTTATGATACAAACCAGGACGGTATTGGTGACATCAATGGGATCATTGCTAAGCTAGATTATCTTGCTGATTTGGGCATTGATTTAATATGGATCTGCCCATTCTACGCATCACCGAATGATGATAACGGTTACGATATCAGTGACTATCAAGCGATTCATCCTGACTTTGGAACCCTTGAGGATGTGGATAAATTAATCACTGCTGCTCATGAACGTGGCATTCGCATTATTATGGATTTAGTGATAAACCACACTAGCGATGAGCACCCATGGTTCATCGAATCGCGAGATAACAAAGATAGCCCTAAGCGTGATTGGTATATTTGGCGTGATGGTTGTGAGCCTACAGCTGAAAAGCCGACTTGCGAACCAAATAACTGGGAAAGTATTTTTCATGGTAGTGCATGGGAATATGATGACAAAACTGCACAATATTATTTGCACCTATTTTCTAAAAAACAGCCAGATCTTAATTGGGAAAACCCTGAAGTTAAACAAGCACTATTTAAAATGATTCATTGGTGGTTGGAACGAGGTATTGATGGTTTCCGTGTCGATGCAATTAGCCATATTCAAAAACAAGCTGGTTTACCCTCTTTACCCAATCCAAAGGGTGAAAACTATGTCTCTTCATTCGATTATCATATGAATGTGGCTGGGATTGAAAAACATCTGTATGAGTTAAAAGAGCAGGCGTTTTCGCCTTTTGATATCGTGACCGTTGGTGAGGCCAATGGGGTGACGGCCGACAACGCATTGCCTTGGGTTGCTGAAGCGACCGAGCACGATCAAGGTGGTGTTTTTAACATGATTTTTCAGTTTGAACACATGAAGCTATGGTCGGAAGAACAAAGCAACGAGAATTTCGATCTCGTGGCGTTCAAACGCATTTTATCGCGTTGGCAAGATGCCTTAGAAGGTAAAGGCTGGAATGCGCTTTATTTAGAAAACCACGATCAAGCTCGTAGTATTGATACTTTTGCCGATCCTAACTCTAGGTATGCCAGTGCTACCGCGTTAGCGAGTTGTTATTTCTTGATGAAAGGAACTCCATTTATTTATCAGGGCCAAGAGATTGGTATGGTAAATCATCAGTTTACTTCTCTTGACGAATTTAACGATGTGTCTGCGAGAAATTTAATTCAAAAGCTATCGCAACAAGGTCAGAGCGATGCCGATATCTTAGCCTTGTTAAATCAAGTATCCCGCGACCACAGTCGCTTGCCAATGCAATGGAATGACCAGGATTTTGCCGGTTTTTCTGAGGTGCAACCTTGGTTCTCGGTGAATCAACAGTATGCAGATATCAATGTTGAGCAACAACAGCAAGATCCAAATTCGATCTTAGGTTTCTATAAGCAGTTGATTGCTTTGCGTAAGTCACATGAAAGCTTAGTGGTTGGCCGTTATCAATTACTGCTAGCTAACGATCCTAATATCTATGTTTATCAACGTGTTGCTCAAGATATGACATGGACCATTATTACCAATTTAAGTCCACAAGAGAGCGTTGTTGATATCGACTGCACCCAATTAGGCGAGTTAATGCTTGATAATCAGAATATTAACAATGAACACGTTCGCTCAGATTTTATAACAACGCAAATAGCCCCCGCTTATGCCGCGTATATATTTGCAAGAAAGCACTAAATTATATTTATGGCTAGGCGCTGATAACGTTAGCCTGTATTTAAATCAAGGAACTATTTATGAGTAAGTTACTATCGTTTGATTTTTGGCAACGATTTGGGAAGTCCCTTATCGTTGTTATCGCGGTGATGCCTGCCGCTGGTATCATGATATCACTAGGTAAAGTGGTCGCAATGTATGCGGGTGGGTTTGGTGCCATTGAAACACTAGGCGCTATAATGGAAAACATAGGTTGGGGGATCATTGTTAACCTTCACCTATTATTTGCGGTCGCGATTGGTGGCTCGTGGGCAAAAGAGCGTGCAGGTGGCGCATTTGCCGCGCTAATTGCCTTCATCTTAATCAACCGTATCACTGGGGTTATATTGGGCGTGGATAACGCTATGCTCAGTGACCCAGAAGCGGTTGTGATGAGCCTATTTGGTTCTGAGTTACCTGTCTCTCAATTCTTCACGAATATTTTGGGTGCTCCTGCCCTAAATATGGGTGTGTTTATCGGTATTATGTCTGGCTATTTAGGTGCCAACTTATTTAACCGCTATCATGACTTCGCTCGCTTACCTCAGGCATTAGCATTTTTCAACGGTAAGCGTTTTGTACCTTTTGTTGTTATTTTCTATTCGCTGATTATTGCGTTTGGTTTATCTGTAATATGGCCTTTAATTCAAGGTGCGCTTAATGATTTTGGTCAATGGATTGCTACCTCTAAAGACACTGCGCCGATCACTGCTCCTTTCTTGTATGGTACGTTAGAGCGTTTATTACTGCCATTTGGTTTACACCACACTTTAACTATTCCAATGAATTACACCGAGTTGGGTGGTACTTATGAGCTTTTGACTGGGATGAATGCGGGCTCAAGTGTTTATGGTCAAGATCCATTATGGCTTGCTTGGGTCAGCGATTTAAATAATCTTAAATTAAGCGATCCGACAACTTACCAACACCTGTTAGATACGGTGCACCCAGCACGCTTTAAAGCAGGCCAAGTTATTATCGCAGCCTCTTCATTGATTGGTATTGGACTTGCGATGTATCACTGTGTTGATAGTGATAAGCGCGCACAATATAAGCCAATGTTCTTATCTGCCTGTCTTGCTGTGTTATTAACCGGTGTGACTGAGCCTATTGAATTCATGTTTATGTTTATCGCTCCCGTTTTGTATGTTGCACATGCTGTGTTAACAGGAGTTGCATTTGCGTTGGTCGATGTGATGGACCTACGTGTACATGCCTTTGGTTTGATTGAGTTACTCACTCGTATACCTATGATGGTTTCAGCGGGCATCGGTGGTGATCTGGTTCGCTTTGCATTAGTTTCTATTGTTTTCTTTGTGATTAACTATGGATTGTTCCGCTTCCTAATCGTGAAATTGAAGTTACCAACACCGGGTCGTATGGGTAACTACCTGGATGAAAGCTCAGAATCGATGTCAGAAGATGAGAAGATGAACATTATTATTCAGAATTTAGGTGGCCGTGCCAATATTGCTGAGATTGATGCTTGTATGACTCGCTTGCGTATTACAGTTAATGATCCGAAGTTGGTTGCTGAATATGCGTCATGGAAGCCGACAGGGGCTCTTGGTGCTGTGATTAAAGAACAGGGTGTACAAGTTATTTATGGCCCTGGGGTGGATGTTATTAAATCTAAGTTAATAGAGAAATATTCAGCACAACCTGCGTAATTCTTTTTAGATCAAATAACCTCGAGAAACGCAGCCTTGCGCTGCGTTTTATCTCACTAGAATAAATAAGTGAATAATAATGAAGTTAATGACACTAAATACCCACAGTTGGCAAGAAGAAAAACAGCTAGAAAAGTTAGATGTGGTCGCGCAAGCCATTATCGAGCAAGGGAGCGATGTGGTTGCATTACAGGAAGTGAATCAACATCAAGATAGCCCGGCCGTTGATGCCAATATATTAACCAATCACACTGTGTTGGCGAATAACTATGGTTATTTATTACAGAAAAAACTCATGGAATACGGTCATCACTACCAACTTACGTGGGATTTCGTTCATCAAAGTTATGAAGTATATCAAGAGGGGCTCTCATTTTTAACGCGACTACCGATTGTCGAACATGAGGTCATTGATTTAAGTGATAACTATGATGTGAGCTTTTGGAAACATCGGCGAGCAGTGCGTATTAAAGTGACCTCTCAACAGGGTGATTTTAATCTTTATAATTGTCATTGTGGCTGGTGGAATGACTCAGAGAACTCATTTGAGGATCAGTTCGACCGAATCAAGGCAACTTTACCAACAGAGTTGAGCTTTCTATTAGGCGATTTCAACAACCCAAGCCATATACGTAATGAAGGCTATGATTACGTATTACAACGCGGTTTGATGGATTGTTATGAAGTTGCTGAAATCAAAGATGATGGAACCACTGTCATTAAAAACATTGATGGTTGGGAGCAAAATAGCCAAGCGTTACGCATTGATTTAGTACTTAGTAATCAGCCTGTAGTGGTAAAGCAGCATAAGGTGATTTTTAATCACGATTTTTATCCGGTTGTATCAGATCACTTTGGGGTGTTGGTAGAAGTAGAACTTACTTAATTTTTATCAACTCATCGTAGTTTAAATAAAAAGAATACTGACACAAATACGGCTAATTATCAGGTCACTCTTACTTGCTAAAATAGCGATAGAATACGACTGACCTTAACGATCTTTAGTGCGAGTTCGAAGTGATTACATAAGATTCTCTGTTCTTTCTTTCAACTATATACACAAGATTTCACACTTCTGCGAAATCTAAACTATCTTGTTGATACTGGTACAGATTAATAAGGATCGTTATGAATAGGTATATTGCAGAAATGTTCGGTACATTTTGGTTGGTGTTAGGGGGTTGTGGTAGTGCCGTCTTGGCCGCTGCTTTTCCCGATGTAGGTATCGGCTTACTCGGGGTTTCCCTCGCGTTTGGTTTAACCGTACTCACCATGGCTTTTGCTATTGGCCATATATCCGGCTGTCATCTCAACCCTGCTGTTACAATAGGTCTTTGGAGCGGTGGTCGCTTTGATGCCAAAGACGTCGCACCTTATATTATTGCCCAGGTCATTGGCGGTATTATCGCGGGTGGTGTGTTATTCGTGATTGCTTCAGGCCAAGCAGGCTTTGACGCTGCGGCATCTGGCTTTGCTTCAAATGGTTACGGTGAACACTCACCGGGCGGCTATTCACTTACCGCTGCACTGGTCTGTGAAGTGGTCATGACCATGGTGTTCCTGTTCGTGATCATGGGCGCGACTGATTCGAAAGCCCCTGCTGGGTTTGCACCGATCGCAATTGGTCTCTGTTTGACCTTGATTCACCTTATCAGTATTCCCGTAACCAATACTTCTGTGAACCCTGCTCGAAGTACCGGCGTGGCTGTATTTGTCGGTGACTGGGCCGTTTCGCAATTATGGCTATTCTGGGTTGCACCGATTATTGGTGCCGTGATTGGCGCGATGATATACAAAGCGGTAAGAGGTTCAGATTAAGCGCTGAAAAACGTCTAAAGCAATAAAAGAAAAAGCCGCTTAGTGATGCTTCACCAAGCGGCTTTTTTAGATCTTATGACGACCGAGTAAGGAGTGCGAAAGCGTGGTGCCATCCACCAGCTCTAGCTCACCACCAACGGGAACACCATGAGCGATACGGCTAGCGTTCACTTCATGGGCATTACATAGCTCAGCAATGTAGTGCGCTGTCGCTTCCCCTTCAACTGTTGGGTTAGTCGCTAGGATTACTTCAGAGATATCACCACGACGCAGGCGGTAGTCCAAAACATCGAGACCGATGTCACTTGGACCAATACCATCAAGTGGTGAAAGGTGGCCCATCAATACAAAGTAACGGCCTGAATATTGGCCAGTCGCTTCTATTGCTGCAATGTCTGCAGGGCTTTCTACTACACAGATTTGACCATTTTCCTGACGTTTAGGATTGGTACAAATGTGGCAAGTATCTTCTTCAGTAAAAGTACGGCACTCATTACAGTGACCAATTTCGGTCATTGCTTGGCTAAGAGCTTCAGCCAATTGTAGGCCGCCTTTTCTATCGCGCTGTAACAAATGAAAGGCCATACGCTGCGCCGACTTGGGGCCAACCCCAGGTAGACAACGTAAGGCCTCCATCAAATGCTCCAGCATATGACTGGTACGCATATTTAACCGTTCTAATGTTCAAGTAATAGCCTGTTCAACACAAACCACCACCTGAATTAACCTTTAAGAATAAGTTACTTAGAAAGGCATCTTCATACCTGGTGGAAGTTGCATTCCGCCAGTTACGCTAGCCATTTTCTCTTTTTGAGTTTCTTCAACGCGACGAGCCGCATCGTTGAAAGCAGCAGCGATAAGATCTTCAAGCATCTCTTTATCGTCTTCCATTAGGCTTTCATCGATATCAACACGGCGAACGCTGTGGCTACCAGTGATCGTTACTTTTACAAGGCCAGCACCTGACTCACCTGTAACTTCCATATTTGCGATTTCTTCTTGAAGCTTTTGCATGCGCTCTTGCATTTGCTGGGCTTGCTTCATCATGTTGCCCATACCGCCTTTACCAAACATGTTAATACTCTCTGGTCTAATTGGTTTATTAAAATTAATTAAGCTATACGAGCTTAAATGGGGGTTAAAACAGTGTGATTCAACCCCTCGATGTTCAGTTCTCAGATTTGCTTATCTGGGATGATATGCCGGTCACTAAACAAGAAAACGTTCTAGATAGGACGAACGCTGTCTCTGTCGAGTTCAGCGGCAAAACGTCTTTCAATGAACTGTACGTTGGCATCGTTTTCTAAAGCGGTAAACGCGTCTTTCAACTTACCTTGGTACAACCTTTCTCGTAATTCTAGCGGCGTTTCTCCACCATCACCGATTTCAACACTCAAATGACACTCTTCTCCAAGCACAGTATTGAGAGACTGCAATAATTCACTCTGTGCACGGTCCGTATTCAAGTGAGCTTGGCTCGCTCTTAACGTTAAAGTGATTGATGTGTCGTTTTTAGCAAACACTGAGTTCAATGCTAACTGTTCAACAAGCTTGGCTGTCTCTAGCTTTTGAATCGTGGCGGACCATTCATCTTGAGCAATCGACTCTTGAAGCAATTTGTCGACCATTTCTGGTGTCTTAATATGCTCTAACGCACGCTTGATCTGAGTAGGTGTAAGCTCTTTGCTCACCTCTTTCACTACAGGTTTAGACGGTTTCCAGCGATAAGGTTCATTATCGTTGGTCACATTTTCTGTCGAAGAGGCTGATAAAGAAGCTGGCGACACCCGCTCAGAACCACCGTGTTGCTGAGCAACTCGATCAAGAACTGAAGTTTTAGCTGGTGTCGCTTTAGCCTTTTTTGGCGCCGAGCCTTTGTTTTCTGTTGCCGCGCTGCCTCTACGTTGAGAACGTAATTGGTGGCGTAAACCACTCACAGGCGAAGTTGCACGCGCCGGCTGCTCTTGCGGAGCAGAAGGTGCAACGCTTGGCTGTTGAACCGGGCTCTGGTTTTGATAATTCGTTTGTTGCTGCTGAGGCTGATCTGCACCGTAGCTTGGACGCTCATCATAAGCAGGAGGCGCGTCATACTGGCTATGCGGGTAATCCTGTTCTGGATAACCTTGGTTACCTGAATGATCAGCGTAACCTTGCGAATCTGAATACTGTGTTGGATTCTGCTGCGGAGCCTGTTGCACCGGTTGCTGCTGCATAGCTTGCTGTTGAGGCGCCTGTTGTTGCATCTGAGGCTGTCTCGGAGCTGCCATTGGCGCAGGTTGACTCACTGACTGAGCAACGTTCTGAGCTTGAGCTGCTGGAACTGGCGCTGGGCTTGCCGACTGAGTCGAGATTGCCGTAGCAACCGCTTGTTCAGCAGGTCTAAAGGCCAACATGCGTAAAACTACCATCTCAATACCAACACGAGCAGTTGGCGATAACGGTAAGTCTTCACGACCTTTCAATACGATCTGGTAGTAGAGTTGAATGTCTTGTGGGCTAAGCGCTTTGCTCAGTAGTTCAAGCTTCTCAGCGTCAGGCTGTGCCTTATCTAATGTAGATGGCAAAGCTTGGAACATCGCAAGACGATGCAGTTGGGCCGCAAGCTGATTCAGCAAACCATCCCACTCAACACCGTTCTCAGCAAGGCTTTGGATACACGCCATCGCTTGCTGTGGCTGCTTACTGCTAATCGCTTCAAGCAAGTGGATAGCTTGGTCGGTATCCAGTGTCCCAAGCATATGAGCAACAGTATCTGTTACGACATTGCCGTTACCTAATGCGATAGCTTGGTCTGTAAGGCTTAGTGCATCACGCATACTGCCATCAGCAGCATGAGCAATCATTCCAAGCGCACGAGACTCAGACGTCACATCTTCTTGTTCAAGAATATGATCGAGCTGCTCGTGAATATTATCAACGCTGATCGGCTTAAGGTGGAACTGCAAACAACGCGACAAGATAGTCACTGGAAGCTTCTGTGGATCCGTTGTTGCGAGCAAGAATTTCACATACTCAGGCGGCTCTTCTAAGGTCTTTAGAAGCGCATTAAAGCTGTGCCTAGAAAGCATGTGGACTTCATCGATTAGGTAAACCTTGAAGCGACCACGTGCAGGCTTGTACTGAACATTGTCCAGAAGCTCGCGGGTATCTTCTACCTTAGTACGTGATGCCGCATCAATCTCAAGTAGGTCAACAAAGCGACCTTCATCGATTTCTTTACAGGTTGCACATTCACCACAAGGTGTTGAGGTAATGCCTGTTTCACAGTTGAGCCCTTTAGCAAACAAACGGCCGATGGTCGTTTTACCGACACCTCGTGTACCGCTGAACAGGTATGCATGGTGCAACCTGTTCTGGCTAAGGGCATTCTCTAATGCTGTTAAAACATGGGCTTGACCAACCACTTCTTTGAATTTGGTTGGTCGCCATTTTCGCGCTAACGCAAGATAGCTCATGAATAATTCCGAAAAGGATTAGTGACCGTCGAATTCGCAGATGCTAAACACTTCTAGACCTAAGCCTTGTAAGCGCTTGTCACCACCGATTTCTGGAAGGTTAATAACAAATGCAGCGTGTTCTACCACACCACCAAGCTGACGAATCAACTTTGTTGTTGCTTCAATCGTACCGCCCGTTGCTAGCAAATCATCAACCATCAACACTTTATCGCCTTCAACGATAGCATCAGTATGGATTTCTAGAGTGTCGGTGCCGTACTCAAGCTCATAAAATTGTGCCACAGTTTGACGAGGCAGCTTGCCCGGCTTACGAACAGGAATGAAGCCAACACCTAGCTCAAGTGCCAAAGGCGCACCAAATAAGAAACCACGAGCTTCAGTACCAACGATCTTAGTAAAGCCCATGTCCTTGTATGTTTCCGCTAGCAGGTCGATAGTCGCTTTGTAAGCTACTGGATCTTCCATCAAGCTTGTTACGTCACGGAACAAAATACCCGCTTTAGGGTAATCAGGAATGCTTTTGATGCTTGCTTTGATCAGAGAGATTTTTTCTGTGTTCATAATCTTATGCACTTCATTAGGCCGCTTTCCAAACTCTCGTTAACGAATCAAACATCAACGCTCGGAATTAAGGAAAGGTACGATTGGTATTCATTGCAACGAGAGTCATAACTCTGATTGCTGAAATAATAAACGCCCGCTATACAAGCAGGCACACTGGCTTAATGGTAGTGATTTTCTTTGCTGTCAGCAACCAACTCATGGGTTGGAAGTCGCATAAACCATGTGAGAAGAATAACAAGTACACAAATTAGGAAAGCCTTGACCCAAATGATAGGGGCAAAGTAGATGGATAACGCAAAACTCAACAAGATAAAGAATACGCCACGCGTTTTAACTTGTTTGGTGACGGCACCGTGTTGATACCAATTGTTCAGCAAAGGACCCAGCGTTTTGTGCTCATGCATCCATTTATGAACTTTCGGATTGCTTCGCATGAAGCATGCGCTGGCAAGAAGGAGAAAAGGAGTGGTTGGCAGAACGGGCAAAACTATCCCTAGAACTGCGAGAAATATACAAAGGCCACCAGCAATATTGAGGCTTAAAACTCGAACGCTAATTGTGGCCTCCTTGAGTTAGCTATCACCAATCGGCGACGACAGCTTAACTAGAATGTTGCGTAACCATTGAATACGCGGATCAACGTAAGTGTTGCTGGTAGCAATGGAATCATTAAAAATGCGGCTAAAAATCCTAAAAAGTAGAATACATTAAACGGGTCTTGAAAGTCTTTGTTATCTGCCATGATTGCTTCTTGTTTTTGTTAGTGAAGGTAAGTATCCGGCGAACCAAACCCGCTTTGCTAAATCGACATTTAACAAAAAAGGCATAGCCACACCATTTGCGCAACTATACCTTAATCAATTATTCACAAAAACCGAGGAAATATAGGGTTAATCAGTAGACCCTTGGTGTATGTCTAAACTAAAACTTGCCGCTCCAAGTAGGCTCAACGACAGTTGGCAGCCCTGTTCGATCGGAAGGTCCCGCGTAATAAAGTTCTTCTTGCAGTTCTCACCCAAGCGCTCACCTGCTGCAATATATTGATTCAATTCACCATTCGACCATTGCCCGTCTAGACCCGCAGGCAAAATGGAGATGGTTCCCTCGGCAAGGTCAGCAACACCAAACAAGGCATTCACTGGGGTGGAGCATTTAGAGCAACGAATCCCCTTCTCTAAGATTTCAGCAATATCTTTGAGATCAACATTAAAATCTTTTCTGTTTCTTATGTAATCGTGGAACAGCGCTCTCACTAACAATGTTGTCGCGGAGCCGCCATTATCAGACGACGATGAATCGACGAGGTAAAAAGCAAACTGCCCGTTCATCATCCACGCATAGTCAAACACAAGTGGCATCATCTCTGTTGATTGCAGTAACCGGTAACTGCAACGCCATGAGCCTTGTTGCGTATCTTTCTCTGGAAGCAGCGCATGCAGTAAGTCTTTTGCTGCGCTTGGGTTATCTTGAAGGTAATTCAGGTGCCAATGCAGTTCTTGGTCTTCAGGGATCTCTCCCCCATCATCCACACAGAACCATTGGCTCGAAAAATCTCGTTGGTCTGAAATGTTATCGAACGAATCTGTCAATGTATTCGCAATCGCACTTCCTAGGTGACGGTGATCCTCTAATGGCTTCGCCAAGAAGTCTTTAATACCAAATCGCAAGGCTTTCGCCACGTCAGACATGTCATCAGTGCCAGACACAACGATCATAGGCAGTGACGGGTACTCTAAACTGAGCTCTTCCACAAGCTCTATGCCATCAAGTATTGGCATTGATAAGTCAAACACAATTAAATCTGGCGCTGAGTCTCTAAGTTTCTGCAAAGCGTCCAGTCCATTTTCAGCCTCAACCACTTTATAACCGACCTTGTCTAGGTACGCGCTGGTTATACGGCGAAAAATAGGATCATCATCAACCAACATCACGCATTTTTGGTTAATTACTTCCTGAGCCGAGGTCATTACTGGCTGACTGTGAGTTTTGTACATAATCTATAACCTCACAAAACTAAGTCGAATTATTATTGTTATCTGTTCTAAGAACTAATATAAAACTTAGTAATAAAATGCTAAATACACAAATTTGCACTCTTTACTGGTAATTCGTGACGAGGGTTGGAATACTTGTAAATAGTGCAACGAGTTGACGTAACGCAAACATTGATCTCACTGTTACGTATAAATTAGATGAGATTGTAAACAAATGTGTCTGGATTTATGAAATTAGATGATTTAAACCTCTTTCGACTCGTCGTTGAAAATGGGAGCTACACCGCAACATCGCGCAAGACTATGATTCCGGTTGCGACCATCACACGACGCATCCAAGCCTTAGAAGATTCTTTGAACCTTAGGCTTCTCAATAGACACGCGCGTAAACTTTCTTTAACAGAGGCAGGCGAACGTTTCTTCAATGAATGCTCTCCGCTGTTGCAACGTCTCTCTTCTACTGCAGAAGAGTTAACTGACGTGTGCAAAGGCGCTTCCGGTAAGATTCGTATTACGGCACCCTCAAACCTGACCAAGCGCATGATGATGCCAATGTTCAGTGAATTCATGATTCAATACCCTGATATCAATATTGAGCTGATGATGAACAACCAAGCGGATCAGCTGGATCCAACGGAGTGGGACGTAATTTTCCGAGTCGGCCCTCAGCGTGATTCAAGCCTAATCGCTCGAAAAATCAGTGAAGTCAAAGATATTCTTATCGCGAGCCCTGAGTACTTAGCGAAGAACCCAGCTCCAAGCCATGCTGAAGAGCTAGCGAACCATTCGCTACTCAAAGGCTACCCGCTGATTAAGTGGCAGCTGAGTAATTCGAATGAAGAGACGGTGGTGAATAGCGAGAAAGGCCGTTTCAACGCCAATGCGCTTAATGTCGTAAGACAAGCGTGCTCAGAAGGCCTAGGTATCACCCTGATGCCTGACGTGATGATTCGTGAATACATTGAAGATGGCAGCTTAGTGCAAGTCTTAGAAGACTGGAGCGCTAACCCTCGTGATATTTACATGCTTTATAACCACAAAGACCATCTACCAGAGAAAGTGAGATTGTTTATTGATTTTGTGATCGCATACCACATTCATTAAGGTCAATCCCCTTCTCTATAAACAAAAAACCAGAGCCGATGCTCTGGTTTTTTATTTTCTGTATCGCTAGCGAAACTCTGTATGACTAACGAAACGCTAGTTAAGCGCCTTCGTTGTGTAACTCTAAGTTAGCAAGATCTTGTTGAATCTCACGCTGAACCTTTGAGTCGTCATTACGCAAAGAGTCTAGGAAATCTAGGTACACTTGGTCGATATCGCCCGTTACATACTCGCCGTTAAATACAGAAGTATCAAAACGAGAGATGTCTTGATTGCCCATGCCCACTGCAGAAATCAGATCTGGTAGCGTTTGGAAAATCAAGGCGTCTGCGCCAATCTGCTTACAAATCGTTTCGTTATCACGACCATGAGCAATCAACTCTGTCGCGCTCGGCATATCAATGCCGTAAACGTTAGGGAAGCGAACCTCTGGAGCAGCTGAAACCATGAAGACCTTATTTGCGCCAGAATCACGAGCCATCTCAATGATCTGCTCTGATGTTGTGCCGCGAACGATAGAATCGTCAACCAGAAGAACGTTCTTACCTTTAAACTCAGAGCGAATTGCGTTGAGCTTACGGCGAACCGACTTCTTACGTTGTTGCTGACCTGGCATGATGAATGTGCGGCCAACATAGCGGTTTTTCACGAAACCTTGACGGTATGGCTTATTGATCGCTTGAGCGATTCGTAGCGCAATATCGTTTGATGTTTCAGGGATTGGAATAACTACATCAATGTCTAAGTCTGCGTACTCTTCTTTAATACGCATACCAAGCATCTCACCCATCTCAACGCGTGCGCTGTAAACCGAGATTTTGTCGATGAATGAATCTGGGCGTGCAAAGTATACAAACTCAAAGATACATGGGTTTAGTTGTGGGTTGTCTGCACATTGCTTAGTGAAAAGCTCACCGTCAAACGTTGCGTAGATAGCTTCACCTGGTGCTACGTCGCGCATGAAGTCGAAACCAACAGCATCGAGTGCTACCGATTCAGACGCAACCATGTACTCTGTTTTACCTTGAACTTCACGCTTACCAAGACACAATGGACGAATACCATGTGGGTCACGGAATGCGATCATACCGTGGCCGATGATCATCGCCGTTACGGCGTAAGCACCACGAATTGTACGATGCACATTTGCCACAGCGCGGAAAACGTCATCTGAAGTTACGTTACCTTTAACAGTATCGATCTCATGAGCTAATACGTTCAGTAGAACTTCAGAGTCAGAGGTTGTGTTTACATGACGACGGTCTTTTTCGAACAACTTCTCACGAACTTCGTTTGCGTTCGTCAGGTTACCGTTGTGCGCCAACGTAATGCCAAAAGGAGAGTTTACGTAGAAAGGCTGAGCTTCAGACGCACTTGAACTACCCGCAGTAGGATAACGAACATGGCCAATACCAACTTCACCTTGTAGGCGCTGCATGTGTTTTGCTTCAAAAACATCTTTTACTAAACCGTTCGCCTTACGCAGACGGAAACGATTGCTTTCTATGGTACAAATACCAGCGGCATCTTGGCCACGATGCTGCAATACCGTTAAAGCGTCATAAATAGACTGGTTTACAGGTGTTGAACCCACGATTCCAACAATACCACACATGTCCTAATCCTCGATTTTTCGACATTAACTGGCGCTAGAGCGCGCCAGATAAGAAACTAGATGTTGCTTGTAAATGCTCGAAGAACGGCGCAATGATTCGACTAAATTCTGGAACCAATTGCGAATTCTTCCACCACTCAGAACTTGGGAATGCAGTAAACGCATCCATGAAAAACAACACTGCAGAAACAATCAAAACACCACGTAAGCCACCAAAGACGACACCGAGGATTCTGTCTGTACCTGACAGGCCTGTTTTCTGAACTAGTTGACCGATGACATAGTTAACTAAGGCACCCACAACTAACGTTGCAACAAACAATGCTGCTATCGCAGTTCCGTTTCGAAACATCTCATCTTCGATATTGGTGAAGTACATCGCTAATTTAGCGTAGTACTGGCTAGCAATAAAAAATGCTCCAAACCAAATAACGAGTGACAAGGCTTCTTTAGCGAAACCACGAACTAAACTGATCACGGCAGAGAAGCCGATCACGCCTAAAATGACAAAATCTAACCAATTCATGAATTCTTCATCTTAAGTTGGCGCGCATTTTAACAGAAAAAATGCTGACGCAAACGTTTTCTTATGGATTTAACGGTTTAAATTTGAGCAACTGGCCTTTTGAACCCGTAATTTTTTCTAATTCCTTAATTTGTCGCTCAAGTTTGGATTTAGAGACATCCGGGCCAATAATTACTCGCGTAAAAGTTTTTTCTTGCTTGGTGTGAGCCTGATAACCGCGCTTTTGCAGATCCTTAACAACGTTTTTTGCGTTGTCAGCATTCTTCAAAGCCATCAATTGAATAATCCAAGCACTGTCTTGGTATTCATTTTTTTCCGGTACCGGCTTAACCACAACTGCCACTTTGTCTGCTTCTTTATCATTAGAAGAAGACGCGGTTTGCGTGTTTGAATTATCAGTACGACCACTTTCAACCACTTGCTCAACCGGAGAATCCGGTAGCGCTATCTGATCTTCAACGGGATCGAGTACTTCAAACACTTCAACATTACTATCAAGCTCAGGCTTAATTGGAATGCTTGCAAACTCTTCTTTGTAGTGGAGCTTCTTACCATCTAGTACATCGGGCAATACAATCACGCCAATGGCCACTAAAATGATGGTGCCGACTAACCGGCTTTGGAATTTACTTGCCATTTAGTTTCCTTTTTTCTGCCAATGCTCCAACACTTCACCCACTGTATGGAAAGAACCGACAACCAACACAACATCGTCACCTTTAACAGAAGCTAAAGCCGCTTCAAACGCTACAACAGGGTTTGAATACCGCTCTACACCTTCAGGTAAGCTTTGACACAATTCAGCGGCTGTTGCGGCTCGTGGGCCGTTCAGCGAAGCTGGGTACCAATGTGTTGTTATTGGAGCTAATACTTCCAATGTCGCGGGGATATCTTTGTCATGAAGCATGGCGACTACAACGTGTAAATTTTTGCCTGCATACTTCTTCGCGACTTGCTGCGCAAAGTACTCAGCAGAATGCGGGTTGTGTGCTACATCAAGCACAATCACCGGTTGTTCGCTAATTTGCTGCATACGCCCAGGAAGCTGCGCATTCTTCATGCCGTTAACCACGTTCACGTCGCTAATACTAAGCTCTGATGTGCCCAATGCCATCAACGCTGTTGCAGCGTTAGGTAACGGCAGGCTTGGAATAGGTAGCGATTCTAGTTGGAATGCACCACTGCGCCAGTTCCACGTATCACCGTCAACATCATAAGTGTATTGAATACCGACTTGGTAGAACTCAGCCTTAATGTCATCAGCGTGCGCTGCAACCGTAGCCGGTGGCTTGGGTTGACCACAGATAGCGGGTTTACCGCTACGATAAATGCCCGCTTTCTCAAAACCAATCACATTGATGTCATCACCTAGCCAGTCAACATGGTCGACAGCCAAACTAGTAATCACAGAAACATCATGCTCAACGATATTGGTCGCGTCTAAACGCCCGCCTAAACCCACTTCTAAAAGCACAACATCAACCGCTTCAGTTTGAAATGCACGTAACGCCGCTAAAGTGCCATATTCGAAAAAACTCAGGCTGATTTCGCCACGCTCTTTCTCAATGAAATCGAAAGACTGAACCATCTTTTCATCAGATAGATCTTGGCCGTTGATACGAACACGTTCGTTATAGCGAATTAAGTGAGGAGAGCTGTAGACACCAACTGAGTAACCAGCGTCCAATAGAATCGCTTCCATCAGTGCACATGTTGAGCCTTTGCCATTGGTTCCGGCAACAGTAATAACATGTTGAGCAGGTTTGGTGAGGTTTGCCTTAGAGGCGACGGCCTGAACTCGGTCTAATCCAAGATCAATAGCGCTTGTGTGGATGTTTGATAAATAATCAAGCCACATCTCCAAAGAGGATGTGGCTTGAGGAATAGGTTGTTGACTCATCTAACTCATAACCATAATTAAGTTGGTTTGTTAGAAGGTACTTTACCCTTTTTCTGGCGCTTCTGGTACTTCATAAGTAGCTTCATTCGGTGAATCGTTCACAGAAACTACTAATGGTGAAGGCTGGTTGGTCATTTTAGCAACAAGGCTTGCAACGCGCTGACGCATCTCACGACGGTCAACAATCATGTCGATAGCACCGTGGTCTAGTAGGAACTCACTGCGTTGGAAACCTTCAGGAAGGTCTTCACGTACCGTTTGTTCGATTACACGACGTCCAGCAAAACCGATCAGTGCTTTTGGTTCACCAATATTGATATCGCCAAGCATTGCCAAACTTGCAGAAACACCACCCATTGTTGGATCAGTCATAACTGAAACAAACGGTAGGCCTTTCGCAGATAAACGCTCAAGCGCAGCACTGGTTTTCGCCATTTGCATTAGAGACATCAATGCCTCTTGCATACGAGCACCACCACTTGCAGAGAAACACACTAAACCACAGTTGTTCTCGATAGCAGCATCTACCGCTTTCACGAAACGAGCACCAACAACAGAACCCATTGAGCCGCCCATGAATGAGAATTCAAAAGCACACGCTACGATAGGTAAACCCAATAGTTCGCCTTTCATTGCAACTAATGCGTCTGTTTCACCACTGTTCTTTTGAGCAGCAGAGATACGTTCTTTGTAACGCTTAGAGTCTTTAAACTTCAGCTTGTCTTGTGGCTCAAGATCAGCACCTAGTTCAACACGCTCACCTTTGTCTAGGAATGTATCCAGACGACGACGTGCTTTCATGCGCATGTGATGGTCACATTTTGGACATACTTCTAGGTTACGCTCTAGTTCAGCATGGTACAGAACCTGCTCACAAGAAGTACATTTCGTCCAAACACCCTCAGGGATAGACGCTTTACGAGATGTTACGATGTTGCTTTTTTCTAAAATCTTTTCAAGCCAACTCATGGAAGACCTTTTTGTTTCGATTCTTCCGCTTGATTGCGAAAGAAATAAATTTGGGAATTATGCGTGGGAATTAAAGCACATAAAACAGCGACTGTAGATAAAAAACTGGTTGTACCTATTTCCTGGGACTATCTTACGCACTAAACCGTAATAATTTTTGAACCTAAGTCTCACATTTAGTTCAAATTATCCGGTAAAAATAGAGGACCAATTGGCTCTCGTGGTAGCTCAAAATGTTCAGGATAATCAACATCCACCAGATACAAACCTTCCGCTTTTGCAGTTGCGCCGGCTACTTTTCGATCTTTAGCTTCTAAAAGCCACTGGATCCACTCTGGTTTCTGCTCACCTTTACCTACGGCAATAAGGCTACCAGTAATATTCCTCACCATGTGGTGAACAAACGCATTCGCTTTAATATCGATCACAATGTAGTGTCCATGACGAGTCACGTTTAAGTGAATCATGTTTCTCCATGGGCTACGAGATTGACAGTGTGTTGCCCTGAACGAAGTGAAGTCATTCTCACCAAGTAAGTACTGACCCGCTTCATGCATTTTTTTCTCATCAAGGTGACCATGATAATGGCTCACGCCTGAATTCAAAATGCCTGGGCGTAGTGCATGGTTAAAGATAATGTAGCGATAACGGCGAGCAGTTGCCGAGAAACGAGCATGGAAATCCTCATTCACTTCTGTCGCCCAACGAACCGCAATATCTTTCGGCATGTTGGCATTCGCGCCCATTGTCCATGCCACCATTTTACGATCGACATTAGTTTCAAAGTGAACGACTTGTCCCGTACCGTGAACACCGGCATCTGTACGACCTGCGCACATAACTTCTACAGGGTGATTCGCGACAACTGAAAGAGCCTTTTCCAATTCTTCTTGGACACTTTTCACGTCTCGTTGGCGCTGCCAACCAAAGTAGTGGGTACCGTTATATTCAATACCTAAAGCAATTTTCATGTTCTTGTTCTCTTTGAAAATGGGCGAGAAGTATATACGGAAATCAGTGCTAGCCCAAATAGGATGGGGCTAAAACTTCAATAAACAATCAGCATCGACCGAGACGATACTGTTGAAAAACCAAATCAAACTATAGCGCTCTGTATTGCCTTAAAATAAAGGGTAGCCAACGCTACCCTTTCTGATTTTTAAATTTATCGACCGTTTAACGTATCGATAAGATTTTTTGCCTCTCGACGAATATCATCGCTGCCATCAACGATTGCCTCTTCTAGAAGCTTAATTGCCCCTTGCGAGTCACTCATCTCGATGTAAATTTTGGCCAAATCAAGCTTACCCGCAGCTTCTGCATTGCTGTCGACATCATAATTGCCAATATCACCGATAACATCAGGGAATTCGTTTAGACCAACATCCAGTTTAAGCTCTTCATCGTCTGGGTTAATGACTTCTTCACCTTCTTGCTCGACTTGAGCCATCAGTTCATCAATCGTCATGTACTGTTTATCACGACTGTTGCCTGATTCGGTTAGGTTGTCTTGTTGAGCCCAATTCTCTTCTTTGATTTTCGGTTCAGCTTGCTGCTCAGCCGATGCCCAAATCTCTTGTTGGTCATCAGGCACATCATTATGCATGCTCGATTGTTGCTCTGGTGCTAGATTAAAGCCTTTCCAGTCTTCGCCGCCAACTTCAAGCATGGCGTCAATATCTAGCCCTGCGCTATCAATCGAAGTTGCGTCCAATGGCTTATCAAACATGTTATCGACAGTGTCTTGAACATCTTCAGAAAGCAACTCAGCTAATGCTGTCTCATCAAAGTCATCAAAGCCTTCTAGTGGCTCGTCTTGAACCGTTGTAGGCGTTGAGTTTGGTTCTGAAGCCGCGCTCAGTGATTGTTCTGACTGTGAAAAACCAGCCGGTTCAGAGTCTTCAGAGTTCGAGAAATCATCAGCCTGACTGTAGCTCTGCGGATTTGAGAACAAATCATGCAACGCATCTTGCTCTTCGCCTTGTGGGCTGAAAGAGGTCAGTGGTGTTGGCTTCTCTGCAAACGCATCGGAGATGGCTTCGTCTTCACCGTATTCCGGTAAATCAAACTCATCAAACTCTACGCCTTGGTCTTCTGCTACCGGCTCAGCATTGCTTTGCTCAATATCATCTAAAACAGAGTCTGCTTTTGCGCTTTCTTCATCGTACTCCGGAAGATCAAGGTCATCGAACTCGAACTTCTCGGTGTCAGGCGCTAAGTCTTGCTCTAGCTGCGCTTCATCTGGTTCACTCACCACTTCCGCTAACGCATCGTCTTCACCAAACTCTGGAAGTTCGAAGTCATCGAATGAGAACTCTTCTTCGCTTTCTGGTTGCGCAGTATCAGCCTGTGGTGCAGTATCTAGCTGAGGCTCAGCGGTGGGTTGCGATTCAACACTTGGTTGAGAATCAATAGCAGGCGTTGCTGGCTCTGGTGTTGATTCAGCATCAGCTTCCGCTAGTGCGTCTTCTTCACTAAACTCTGGTAACTCGAAATCATCAAACGAAAACTCTTCGTCGCCTTGCCCCTGAGCTGTAACTTGGGGTTCAGTTTGAGGTTCAACACTTGGTTGAGCATCAATAGCAGGCGTTACTGATTCTGGTGTTGATTCAGCATCAGCTTCCGCTTGTGCGTCTTCTTCACCAAATTCTGGTAACTCGAAGTCGTCAAACGAGAATTCTTCTTCGCTTTCTTGTCCTAGAACTTCAGCTTGTTCTGCTACTTCCGCTTGTGGTGTCGCTTCAACTTGCGGTTCAGCATCTAACTGAGGTTCAGCGACAGGTGTCACTGGCTCTGGTGTTAGGTCAGCTTCTGCCAATGTTTCTTGTGCGGGCGCCTCATCTTCAATCAGCCAATCGTCGTCTTGTGGTACGCCGAATTCATTTGGAATGATTTCTGGCATATTTGCGGCACGAACTGGCTCTGGTTCTTGTTGTGCGGTTTCTTCTTTAACTCGCTCTTCAAAATCTGGTTTGTCAAAATCAGAATTCTCAGATAACAGCGAGTCGATATCCAGTTCATCATCTTCAACCGATGATGCGGTTTCTTGCGCTGATACTTCGTCGCTGTCTAAAAGAGACGCTTGCTCTGGTTCAACCGTATTGTCAATTGATGGTTCAACAGGCTCTTCTATTGCTGGCAACAAATCATTGTCATCAGAAGTCATTAACTCATCAATCAACGCTTCGTCTGTTGTTTCTAGCGAGTCATCAAGCAAAGCATCCGTTGCCGGTGCGACACCGAACAAATCATCGATAAAACCATCACGATTAAAGGCTTCATCATTTTCTGGCTTAATGTCAGAACTTTCTTGAGTCATTTCAGAATCTAACGATTCATCAGTAACGACTTCAGGTTGTGGTGTTTCACTAATGTCCAGATCTTGCTCAGGCTCACCTTCAGAGGTTAACGGAGTAAGCTCAACGTCTGAGTCCTTTTCAGGCTCCTCATTGGCGTTGTCCAAACCAAAGGCTGCGTCTAACTCTTTATCAAACGTCTTATCTTCAGATTCAAGCTCGTCTTCAATGCCACTTGTCAGTAAGTCATCAAATGGGTCTAGAGATTCTGATTTTGATGCATCCGCTAAAAGCTCATCATCTGACAATTCACTATCAAGGAAATCATCCAATAAGTCGGTACTTTCGGCGTCGAGTTCGAAATCATCCTCGTCAGAGTCACCTATTAATTCATCCAAGGTTTCCGTGCTGTCTTCTGCGATGTTGAGGTCATCATCGGTCGATAAACCAGAAAGCTCTTCAAGCTCAGACAGAGAATCAAAGCCAAGAGGTTCGCTTTCAGACTCATCATCCGAATCGTCCCCTAGCATCTCATCAAGAAGGTCTGTCGAGTTACTTAGGTCTACGTCATCGCCTGCCAGTTGCTCATCAAGCAGATCAACGCTGTCTTGAGGTTCTTCATTTACGATGGGCTTATCGAACTGAGACAGAATGTTTTCGATATCATCATCAGACGCCAAACCACTGTTTAGGTTAGTGGCAATCTCATCGTCGCTATCGAGGTTGAAAGGGTCATTCGCTTGATCGTTCTGAGCAGCAACTTGGGCAAAGATGTCATCAATATCATCATTCGCTGTCGGTGAAGCTGGCTCAGGGGACTGTTGTTCAGAGATTAGAGCATCAATATCAAAATCGTCATTGCTCAAATCAACAGGCTTAGTCTCACTTTGTTGCTCAGAGATAAGCGCATCGATGTCAAAATCATCGCTTGCTGGTGTTTCAGTGCTAGAAGGCGAATCACTTTGCTCTTCCGAAATCAGAGCATCAATATCGAAGCTGTCGTCATCTTCGTCATCAAGAGCAAACAGATCATCTAATAAAGATTGGTCTAGCTCGTTGGAACCGAGATCTTCAGTTTCAGACTCTTGAGATAGTAAAGCTTCAATGTCATCAGCAGACATTGCGTTATCATCAGAAAGATCAAAGTCGACATCATCAGTATCGACGGCGCTTTCCGCTGTTTTGTCTAGCGCACGTTCCATCTCTTCAAGGCCAAGCGCTTTCTCTTCGCCATTAACACTAATGCCGTTGCTGCTGTCTAAATCTAGATCGTCGAAGTTGGTGTCTAAATCACCGTTTTCGCCAATGCTAGCAAATGGGTCATCGTCTTCACCATCTAGATTGAAATCGAGATCAGATTCATCTAAACCAGCAAAGACATCATCCTCTTCGGCTAGCGCTTGATCGTCAAACAGCTTGTTGGCGTCATCTTCCGTACCAAACAAGTCATCATCTAAAGACAGCTCGTTAAGGTCGTCCATCTCGTCGCCCAATGTAATAGGTGCAACGGTACTTGGTTCTGGCTGGAGCGGTTGTTCTTGAGTCGTCTGCTGTTGCTCATCATTTTTAGAACGACGGCCTAACAGCATCACAACGATCAAACCAATGAGCAGACCTGGAATAATCGCAAGAGCCGCCACTAACCAACCATTCGATAACAGTTCGTCCATGACACTTGGTGCCATCTTTTCAATTTCGGCGTTCTTTCTGCGCTCTTCATCAAGCAGCTTTTCCACTTCGCTACGAATGCGGTCTTCATCACTGAGCTCTGTTTTTAGCTCATCCACTTCCGATTGAACATTCGATAACATCAAACGAAGTTGGTGATTTTTCTCTTCAAGTGACAGCAGTTCAGTTTCTGAAAGCTCTAGCTGCTTCTCTAACTTGTTCATCTCTTGGGTTGGTGCAGATTGAGCTAGAGATGATTGAGTTGGAGACAATGGCTTTTTAGCAGTTTCAGTAGTGCTTACTTGCTTAGCAGGAGTAACATTTTTTGCATCAGAACTCGGCGCTTTGGGTTTTGAAGCGACAGGCTTACTTGCAGGAGCATCAAGCTTAGCAAGATGTGAGTTCATGATGTTGATAGCTTGCTGCGTCGAGCTTGCACGTGCTTGCTCTAAAGAAGGCACGCGTAGATTGCTCGCAGGCAGCAGGCTATGGATATTCTGGTTTTCAAACGCTTGTGGGTTTAAGCGATAAATAGCCAACAGAGTTTGTTGGACTGAAACGGAGTTATCAGGGCGTAACTTTGAGGCAATAGACCACAATGTTTCTGAGCCGCGAGTTGGACCATAGAAACGTGAAGGCTCAGCGCTATTTGATTGCGCTCTTTGAAGTGGTTCTGAAAACGTAGGCGCTGATTGTATCTGGCCATTAGGCCCTACAACTCGAATGGAATCTGCACGAACAACGGAAATCTGAGTCGCAATGATAAAGGCAAAAGGCATTAACCACGGCTTGAAAATTTGAAACATAAAAGGCTCAGCTAGGTGCTTAAATTCGGAAAAGTGATGATCTATTAAATATATCGGATAAATGACGTAAAACTATAGAGATGAAAACAAAAAATGTGTTGCAGCAACAATATTCGCAGCAATTTCACACAATTTGACTAACAATATTTTTAATCGATTAAAAAAGCCCCACTAAAGAGTGAGGCTTTTTTATCAAAGCAATAAAGCTTAGAAGTAATCGCGAATCAGAACTTCAGCGATTTGAACTGCGTTTGTTGCTGCGCCTTTACGAACGTTATCAGCGACAACCCACATGTTTACGCCACTGTGATGGCTGATGTCGTTACGAATACGACCAACCATTACGTGGTCTTTACCACCTGCATCACGAACTTGAGTTGGGAAGTCTAGCGCTTGGAATACTTCAACACCTTCTGTGTTCTCTAGAAGCTGAACCACTTGCTCTGCACCGATTGGTGCGCGAGTTTCAATGTGTAGAGATTCTGCGTGACCGTAAAATACTGGTACGCGGACACAAGTCGGGTTCACTGTGATTGAAGAGTCAGCAAAGATTTTTTGAGTTTCCCAAACCATCTTCATCTCTTCACGCGTGTAGCCGTTCTCTGTAAATTCATCGATTTGAGGAATACAGTTGAAAGCGATTTGTTGTGAGAACGCTGAGTTTTCAGCTGGCATACCGTTAAGAAGCTTAGCCGTTTGACCCGCTAGCTCATCGATACCTGGCTTACCTGCACCAGACACAGATTGGTAAGTTGAAACGTTAATACGCTCAAGGCCCACTTCATCGTGAATTGGTTTTAGCGCTACTACCATTTGGATAGTCGAGCAGTTAGGGTTCGCGATGATGTTACGGTTACGGAACTCAGCAATCGCTTCAGGGTTCACTTCAGGCACAACCAGAGGAACATCGTATTCGTAACGGAAGCGTGATGTGTTATCGATGACAACCACACCTTCATCAGCCGCAATTGGAGCCCAACGCTCTGAAAGATCGCTACCTGCAGAGAAAAACGCAATATGTACTTGAGACCAATCGAAGTCTTCTACGTTTTGTACTTGTATTGTTTTGCCGTTAAAACGGGAAGTTTTGCCTTCACTACGTTCACTTGCTAGTAAGTGCATTTCACCGACAGGGAATTTACGCTCTTTAAGTACTTCAAGAATGGTTTCACCAACCGCACCAGTCGCACCTAAAATAGCAATATTAAATTCTTGGCTCATTGTTTCTCTCTTTTATAAAGTTGGCTTTACCATAAAACCGAGTTTAGATAACGGCGTTAAATTACAAGATTCGTCGCCCGTTAACTCGACTGCACTGTACTCTCTGCGGTCCCAATATTCTTTACGCATCTTGTCAAAAGAACCCGGCGTAACGATATTGCGACGGAATAAGGCGTCGTCTTTGCGCACATCATAGATCAACTGAGTCAAATTGTGCAGTGTTGCTTCATCCCAAGCTCTATCTAATTTCATTTGAGGTACAGGCGCTGTCGGCAATAAGTCGCTTGCATACGCACGCTGTTCAGTACCTAAAAATTCACAATAACTGTTGAAGATCATCGTGGTACCACGCGCTTTACCTTCTAAACCGTAGCCCGCTACGTGAGGCGTTGCAAAAGCGAGTAACGGAAGAAGCTCAAAGTCGACTTCAGGTTCAAACTCAAACACATCAAGCACTGCAGTGAAACCATCGGCTTTTTGCAGGCGAGCTTTTAGCGCTTGGTTATCAACCACAGGACCGCGAGCTGCATTAATCAGGATTTGATCAGCACGTAAGTTGTTCAGCACTTGCTCACTGATCAAGTGATGCGTTGGATACTCACCCGTCTTAGTGATTGGCGTGTGTAATGTAATAACGTCTGATTGTTCAAGCAAAGTCTCTAACTCAGTAAATTCGCGAGTATCACCCTCTTGCTGTTTTAGAGGGTCGTTCAGCAGAACTTTGATACCAATACCTTCAAGGCACTTCGCTAAGTAGCTACCTACCTGACCACAGCCGATAATACCAACCGTTTTATCAAAAACAGAGAAGCCTTGCTGTTGCGCAAGCACCATCATCGCACTGAATGCGTACTCAGCAACACCCACCTTGTTACAGCCAGGCGCCGCAGTAAAGAAAATGCCACGCTCTTTCATCAATTCTTGGTCAACATGGTCCATACCAGCCGTCGCAGTACCGACAAACTTCAGCTTATTGGCTTTGCTGATCAATGACTCGTTTACCTTGGTAACAGAGCGAATCATCAATGCGTCTACGTCAACTAGGTCGTCAGCAGTAAGTGTGCGACCAGACTTCATTGTCACTTCCCCTAGCTGGCTAAAAAGCGCTTCAGCGTAAGGCATATTTTCGTCGATTAAGATTTTCATTTGGCGAGTACTTTTGTTGGGGTCTATCGACCTAAATGTGAATTGAAATGATTGTGCAAAATTCCACACACGGTGTCGAGTAGCAATTGGAATACATTATAAATAAAGGGCTGAATCACTGAGTCTGCACAAACAACAGGCATAAGATTCCATACCCAAATCTCAAACGGCTAAAACGAAAAATGCCCGATTGAATAAACAATCGGGCAAACATCCAGAACAAAAGGATCCTATCTCGCTCTCCAGGAGACAGAGTCTTGCGTCTGTTCAACCAGTACTAACCAAAGTCAGTACTGGTCAAGCTCTGGAAACCTTTCAATCTCTAAACCCAGATTTAAAAACTATGTTCAAAAAACACGTTTACCAACCTGCGTCTAAAAACTTTGTTCTGATGGTCATTATTACTGGGTGACCTGTGCGTGTTGAATCGGCACTAGCGCAACCCTTTAACGATTAACCTTGTCTCTGTAACTCAAGCTTAAGTTAAGCTTGGTACTTTTTGATTACTAGCGTTGCGTTCGTACCGCCGAAACCAAAACTGTTAGACATAACTGTAGTTAGCTCTTGATCACGAGCTTCAGTTACGATGTCTAGGCCAGCAGCAGCTTCGTCTAGGTTCGAAACGTTAATGCTTGGAGCGATAAAGCCGTTATCTAGCATTAGCGTTGAGTAAATAGCTTCGTGTACGCCAGCAGCACCTAGAGCGTGACCTGTCATCGCTTTAGTTGCAGAAATTGCTGGGCTGTTGCCACCAAATACTTCTTGGATAGCGCCTAGCTCTTTAACGTCGCCAACTGGAGTTGAAGTACCGTGAGTGTTCACGTAATCAACGCCATCAACGTTTTGCATCGCCATCTTCATACAACGAACCGCACCTTCACCAGAAGGAGCAACCATGTCGTAGCCATCTGAAGTTGCGCCGTAGCCTACGATTTCACCGTAGATTTTTGCGCCACGAGCAACAGCGTGCTCAAGCTCTTCGATAACTAACATGCCGCCGCCACCAGAGATAACGAAACCATCACGGTCTGCATCGTAGGTACGAGAAGCCAGCTCTGGCGTGTCGTTGTACTTAGTAGAAAGTGCGCCCATTGCGTCGAACATCATAGTCAGAGACCAATCCAGTTCTTCACCGCCACCAGCGAATACAACGTCTTGCTTACCAAGTTGGATAAGCTCCATTGCGTGACCAATACAGTGTGCAGATGTCGCACATGCAGAGCTCATAGAGTAGTTCACACCACGGATTTTGAAAGGAGTTGCTAGACAAGCAGAAACCGTAGAAGCCATTGTACGTGGAACCATGTATGGACCAACGCGCTTCACGCCTTTCTCACGGATGATGTCTACCGCGTTTACTTGGTTTAGAGATGAAGCACCACCTGAACCCGCAACGATACCCGTGCGGTCATTAGATACTTGATCTTCAGTTAAGCCAGAATCAGCAATTGCTTGCTCCATTGAAAGATAAGCGAATGCCGCTGCATCACCCATAAAGCGCATTTTTTTGCGATCGATATGGTCAGCAGGGTTCATTTTTAGGTTACCCCATACTTGAGAGCGCAAGCCATTTTCCTTGAACTGCTCTGAAGCGGTAATACCAGATTTACCCTCTTTCAGTGATGCTAAAACTTCTTCGACGTTGTTACCGATACTTGAAACAATACCCATACCGGTGATTACGACTCGTTTCATGTGACATTCCTATAATTCTAAATTCAGCTAGATGATAACTAAGAAGCCTAACAAAAGTGGTCAGCTTTCCTAGAAATTCGTACAATCCCTACCAACATATCGCTTCAAATCACAAAATGATAGATTTTATGACTTCAATTACTAATGCAGAACTGGAATGGAATGAGTCTGGCACGCCAGTTTCAGACCAATTTGACGACGTTTACTTCTCCAATGTTAACGGTTTAGAAGAAACTCGCTACGTCTTTTTAAAGCAAAACCACCTTCCAGAGCGTTGGCTTGAACATGAACAACGCCGCTTTGTGATTGCTGAAACCGGCTTTGGCACAGGTTTGAACTTTCTTGCAGTTTGGCAATGGTTCGATGCTTTTCTTAAAGATAACCCACAAGCGATGACCAAAGAGTTACATTTCATCAGTTTTGAAAAATATCCTTTAAATAAAGAGGATCTCATCAAAGCACACCAATCGTGGCCAGAATTAGCCGAGTATGCGACGCAACTCCAAGAACACTACCCTATTGCTCTACCTGAATGTCACCGCATTGTGCTGGGCGACGGTGCAATCACGCTTGATTTGTGGTTTGGCGATATTAAAGATTGCATGCCCAACGTACCAACCCCGCGTGAAGGTTTGGTTGATGCTTGGTTCTTAGACGGTTTTGCTCCGAGCAAGAACCCAGAGATGTGGAATCAAAACCTATTCAACGGCATGGCTAAGCTCGCTAAGCAAGATTGTAGCTGCGCCACCTTCACCGCTGCTGGCTTTGTTCGCCGTGGCTTAATTGAAGCTGGCTTTGAAATGAAAAAGGTCAAAGGCTTTGGTACTAAGCGAGAAATGATCGGCGGCCGACTTGGCGAAAAGCACGCTCACACCAACATCAAACCTTGGTATGGCCTCGCTCAACACACTGAATCCCAAGACATTGCGATCATTGGTGGTGGTGTCGCCAGTGCTGCATTAGCCAAAACGCTAAGCCGTCGTGGTAAAAACATCACCCTTTATTGTGAACATCCACAAGCTGCGGGCAATGCCTCAGGTAACAACCAAGGTGCGATTTACCCGCTATTAAGCGAAGCGACCTCGAACGTGTCTCGCGTGTTTGGCCCGGGATTACTGTTTGCTCGTCAATTTATTAATCAAGCGGCTCAGTCTATTCAATTTGATCACAGTTGGTGTGGCGTGAACATCTTGATGTGGGATCAAGGCTCCACTAAAAAGCTCAACCGCATGTTGGAAGGCAACTTCCACACCGACCTGATTCAGCGTTTATCGCCAGAGCAAGCCAACGAAAAGATTGGCTTACCCGTCGATAAAGAGAGTGTTTACTTTCCGCTGGGTGGTTGGCTAAGCCCTCTGCAACTGACTCAAGGCTTGATTAGCAAGTTAGAAGAGAACAACCAAGTAAGCGCGCACTATCAACATCAAGTAACGCAACTTGAGTGGCTCGAAGCTGAACAACAATGGATACTGACGATGGATACACCTCAAGGTGAGATTCAAACCAAGCACGACCAAGTAGTTGTCGCAAACGGACACAAGTTCACTCAGTTTGAACAAACTCAGCCAGTACCACTGACTCCGGTTAAAGGCCAAGTGAGCCATATTCCGACCACGGAAAATCTCAGCCAGCTAAAAACCGTGTTGTGCTTTGATGGCTATTTGACGCCACAGAACCCCAACAATGGTCATCACTGTATTGGTGCGAACTACGACAAAACCAATATCGACCAAGAATTTGATATTGAGGTTCAGCAGCACAATGGCGAGCGCCTACATGGGTCACTACCAGACCAAGCATGGACAAAAGATGTCGATACCAGTGACAACTTAGCGCGCCAAGGTATCCGAAGCGTAAGCCGTGACCACCTTCCGTTTGTCGGAAACGTTGGTGACTTTGAAGCCATTAAGGAGCAGTACCAAGATCTCCACAACTTCAACCCGCAGCGTGACTCGGTTGAGGATGTAGAAACGGTAACAAGCTTCCCTAACCTTTATTGCTTTATCGGACTGGGTTCACGTGGTTTGAGCTCTGCACCATTATTGGCTGAAGTATTAGCATCACAGATCTGTGGCGATCCGCTGCCCTTGCCTGTTGATGTGCTTGAGGCGATTCACCCAAGTCGAATGTGGGTACGCAGACTGCGTAAAGGTAAGGCATTAACGGCTGGATGGGTTGCTGACAAGCATTCTAAATCAAAGCCGTAGTTTCTAGTTCAGCTATTTTGAACATCTGAAATTTCTGAATATCTGAAACTAATAAGTTAAAAGCTAAAAAGCCCTACGTGACTAAGTTAAGTCGCTCGGGCTTTTTGTTATTCGTGTTGATCTAAACTGATGTTCTAAACGAAGCTGTATTTACAGCTTAGCAACCGCGTCTTTAATCTGTAGAACGATCTCTTCGTTGCTGATAGAACCAGATTCAAAATCAAAGTTATCGTAGAAGCTTGGTACTGAAACTGACGCTTGCACGTTGCCACCGAAGTAAGGTGCAGAACCTGTCGCTGCACCAAGTACCGTTTGTGCGCCACCAGGGCCCGGTGAAGTCGCTAGGTAAACCGCCGGCTTCTCGCCAAACACTGAACGCTCAATACGTGTCGCCCAGTCAAATAGGTTTTTATACGCTGCTGGGTAGTGACCATTGTGTTCTGCGAACGAGATAACAAACGCATCAGCTTCAGCTAGGTCGCGTAGGAATGCTTGAGCACCTTCCGCTTGGCCAATCTCTTTTTCAGTGTCTTCACTGAACATAGGAACATTGTAATCGTTGATGTCTAGGACTTTTACTTCAGCACCTTCAATCAAGTTTGCTGCGTAAGTTGCTAGTGTTTTGTTGATTGAGGTAGAACTTGTGCTTGCGCCAAATGCGATAACTTTCATGATGTGACCTTTCTGTAATTCCGTTAAGTGGGATTAGAATAACGTAGTAAGAAAATGTAACCATCACAAGAAATGAACGGACTCATTCAAAAATTTCGAACGAGTCTCAAATAAACCAGTTCGCTCAGCAAAATGGGAAAGGAAGGGACTGAGCGGATAGTATTAATACATCGAGATTAAGCTTGGTTTTGTAGCTCAACCCAAAGGTCATTAACGATAGTGCGGTCTGCTGGTGTTAGTTCAGAGCGAGCGTCGTCTAGGCTCTGTTCAATACGAGCTTTTACTTCAGCCACATCTTCAATGCCTTCTTCTTCACATGAAGCCACTGAAAGAGAAATATGACCACGTAAGTAACCACCAGCAAACAGTTCATCGTCTGATGCGTTTTCAATGCGAGCATCAATTACTTCAAGTAGTTTTTCTTCAAATTCGATAATCATAATATTCTCTTATTTCACAATAAATTGGCTAGCACATAAAGGTTCTACATCGTAGAAGCTGCGTAATGCTTCAGAGAGCATTTTCACGCGAGGCGGAAAGCCTACTTCAAAGATACCCATAACTTCGCTATGTACTTTATTCATAAAGGCCAAACGATCTGGCTCAAAATCGCCGTGTAGATTGTCACAGCTGACATTAAAAGGAAAGCCTGCGCTCATCGCAATGATCCATTCATACGCTTGTGGGCGAATTTCTACTTTTTCAAACTCAGCTTGAACCGATTCCGTTCGACCGTCAGGTTCATACCAATAGCCAAAATCTTCCAGTAAACGACGCTCAGGCCCAGCAACGCACCAGTGTGCGATCTCATGGAGTGCAGAGGCGTAAAAGCCACGTGCGAACACGATTCGATGGTGTGGGATAGTATCATCAGCAGGCAAATAGATCGGCTCATCAGCCCCTAGCTCTAGTTTGGTATTAAAGCTTTCAAAAAAGGTCTGATTGAAGATATCGATAATGTCTGAGTATTGGTGTGTCATAAAATCAAATTTAAGTAAAAATAACTGGGGCATTTTGCTTTTTTTTCAGCGCTCGGTAAAGCCCTATCAAGCGTAATGACATCGGGTTCGCCATTATACTTTGCAGTGACAATCGATTGCCATTCCCAGATTACACCACTTTAAGGTGAATGATTAGTTTAGCTAATCTGAAACGCCCATTCACGGTACAAATATTCATTCGTCAACAAGCATTTTTACTACTACACTCGCGCTTCATTTTATATCCCTAAGGCCTATAAGACTCGAGTTTATAGACCTAAATTATAGAGCTACAGCAATGCTACTAAGTGTTTTGTATATCATTGGCATCACGGCAGAAGCCATGACCGGCGCTCTCAGTGCAGGCAAACAAAAAATGGATTGGTTTGGTGTAATGTTGGTTGCGAGCGCAACGGCAATTGGCGGCGGTACAGTACGCGATATCTTACTTGGCCATTACCCTTTAGGTTGGGTTGAAAACCCTCAGTATCTGGCCATCACCTGTATAGCAGGTGTTATTACAACCGGGTTGGCGAAATGGGTTATCAAGCTAAAAGGTTTGTTTATTCGCTTGGATGCCTTAGGCCTAATCGTATTCAGTATCATTGGTACCAAAGTAGCGATGACCATGGGTCTGCACCCGATGATTTGCATGGTATCGGCATTAGTGACAGGTGTCTTTGGTGGTTTGTTACGTGACCTTATCTGTCGTCAAACACCATTGGTGTTACATGAAGAGCTATACGCGTCTGTCGCACTTGTCGCTTCAGGTTTATACCTAGGTTTGCTTGAGCTTGGCATCAACGACGTCACGGCGACAATTGTGACGCTTGTAGTTGGTTACTTGCTGCGCATGGCGGCTGTAAGATTCAAATGGAGTTTGCCTTCGTTCCAGCTTGATCCTGAAAGTTCAGTGCATTAATGGATTAAGAGCCTTAAGCTGCTAGCTGTCTTTAATGACGATAGTCGCTAACCGGACGAATAATCCTGCTAATGTGAAAAAGGGTTACTTCATTACGAAGCAACCCTTTTTTGTTTCTACCAATTCTATTCTAAATAAAAAGAAGCAGAATTAGATTTGTGGTGTTTCAGTTGTCACACCAAAGTTTTGACCACGATGACGTAGCAAGTGGTCAAGCAGCACGATAGCCAGCATTGCTTCTGCAATAGGTACCGCACGGATGCCAACACATGGATCGTGACGACCTTTCGTGATTAGCTGCGTTGCTTCACCATCTTTCGTGATTGTGTCACCAGGTACAGTGATGCTTGATGTTGGTTTAAGCGCAATGCTTGCCACAATATCTTGACCAGTAGAGATACCACCTAAGATACCGCCAGCATGATTGCTGCTGAAACCTTCTGGAGTTAATGGGTCACGGTGTTCACTACCGCGTTGATTAACAACATCGAAGCCATCACCAATCTCAACACCTTTCACAGCGTTAATGCTCATTAGAGCGTGCGCGATGTCAGCATCTAGACGATCAAAGATTGGCTCACCAAGGCCTACTGGCACTTTAGTCGCAACCACTTGAATCTTCGCACCGATCGAGTTGCCTTCTTTTAGCAAGTCACGAATCAGTTGATCAAATTCTGGTACTTTGTCGGCATCTGGACAGAAGAAAGCGTTGTTTTCAATCTCGTTCCAATCCACTTTATCAATTGAGATATCACCCATTTGAGAAAGGTAAGCTTGGATTTCAACACCAAATTCTTGTTTTAGGTATTTCTTCGCAATTGCACCTGCAGCAACACGCATTGCAGTTTCACGAGCTGAAGAACGACCACCACCTCGGTAATCACGCACACCGTACTTTTGATGGTACGTATAGTCAGCGTGGCCAGGGCGGAACTTGTCTTTAATTTCGGAATAGTCTTTAGAGCGTTGGTCTGTATTTTCAATCAATAGACCAATAGAAGTACCCGTAGTTTGGCCTTCAAATACACCTGATAAGATTTTCACTTCATCCGCTTCACGACGAGCCGTTGTATAGCGAGAAGTGCCCGGACGACGACGGTCCAGATCTTTCTGCAGATCTTCTTCGGTAATTTCTAATCCTGGTGGGCACCCGTCTACGATACATCCTAGTGCGATACCGTGACTCTCTCCGAATGTGGTCACTCGAAAGTGTTGTCCGATACTGTTTCCTGCCATTACTTCCTCTAAATCAGCTATTGAGCAGAAGGTTTGATTCCTAAACCGACTGGCTAATAGCTTTACTTGTCTATTCTTCGTGAATTCATAGTGGCTTTATTACCAAATGATGTAAACCCCAAAAAACGAACAATTTTAACTTTCTATTACATAAGCCGAATGAAACGAATAACAGAAGAAAATGAGTCGCGCTTGAAAAGAAGTGTTTTATGATGTGTAAAATGCAAAAAACCCGACAACTCGGAGAGTTATCGGGTTTCTTTAAATAATGGCACGCCCTGAAGGATTCGAACCTTCGACCACCTCCTTAGAAGGGAGGTGCTCTATCCAGCTGAGCTAAGGGCGCGCTACAGGAACGAATTATACGAATTCGAATCAGTAAAGCAACGGCTTTATGTAACATTCTGATCTAAGTGGGTAAAAAAAGGCCAACAAACATATAAGTGTTGGAAAATAGACCAAAGCAAACGTTTGCTTGATGGTAATCAAAAAGATTTTCTGGAATAATGCGCCAAAAACATCAGCCACTAACTTGAATATCAATACTAAGGAAATTCATGACTGCTCAAAATATTGATGGAAAGCTAATTTCTCAAACGGTTCGCTCCGAAGTTGCTGCACGTGTAAAAGCTCGTACTGAAGCTGGATTACGCGCTCCGGGCCTAGCGGTTGTTTTAGTGGGTGAAGACCCTGCTTCTCAGGTTTACGTTGGAAGTAAGCGTAAAGCGTGTGAAGAAGTTGGCTTCGTATCTAAATCTTACGACTTGCCAGCCACTGCGACAGAAGACGAATTGTTAACATTGGTAGACCAACTGAACGACGATCCAGAGATCGACGGTATTCTTGTTCAACTGCCTCTACCAGCTGGCATTGATAGCACTCACGTTCTTGAGCGTATCACGCCAGAGAAAGACGTTGACGGCTTCCACCCATACAATGTCGGCCGTTTGGCTCAGCGCATGCCTAAGCTTCGCTCTTGTACGCCAAAAGGCATCATCACGCTGCTTGACCGTTACAACATCGACTTACGTGGTAAACACGCGGTTGTGGTTGGCGCATCAAACATTGTAGGTCGCCCAATGACGCTAGAACTTCTTCTAGCAGGTTGTACAACGACAACATGTCACCGCTTCACCAAAGACCTTGAAGGTCACGTGCGTCAAGCAGACGTTGTTGTAGTTGCCGTTGGTAAGCCTAACTTCATTCCTGGCGCTTGGATTAAGAAAGGCGCTGTTGTGGTCGATGTTGGTATCAACCGTTTAGAATCTGGCAAACTAGTGGGCGACGTTGAATACGACGTAGCGAAAGAAAGCGCAAGCTTCATCACACCTGTGCCGGGTGGTGTTGGCCCAATGACGGTTGCGAGCCTAATCGAGAACACCATGATCGCTTGCGAGCAATTTCACTCGAAGTAGTCCGCAGCGCATATAAATAAAATTAGAAAGCCGCAACGTGATGAACGTTGCGGCTTTTTTGATGCTTTGGTACTTAGCTATTCGTTTTTACAACGGGGTGACTCGCTTTTGATGAAGTGCTCGTTGCTACTTATCTGGAGTCTCGACTTTTTCCGTCTGTTCAGAAGGCGGTAATAAACTAATAAGCTCACACTCCGTTGATATGAGTTTTTCCAACTCAGATCCTTGTGTAATTAAACGGAAATCACCGCCAGTGATCACCCCAAGAGGAATGGCTTTAGGATACAAAGCGTTAAACTCTTTTAAATCAAATGCCTCGGTCAAACCTGTACTTTTAATTTGGCTACCCTGAGCCATCAACGAGTTAAGCTTAGAATAGGTGATCCCTTCCGAAAACAGACTTCTATTGCCATCGCGGCTCACTTGGTGCCTTTCATGTTTATTCTCTGAGGATTCAAGCTCAAACACCTTATTCTCACCAAACTCGTCTTGATAGTGCATGCTAACTAACGGGTTGGTTTGACGATAAGGCGAGACGATCATCGCACGCCCTATTCCATCCAATTCCAGATTATTTTCAGCGTGGCTCGAAGCTGGGTTACCAAAGTAAACATTCAAGTTATCCATACGAGCTAAGCGAATGCTTTCCCAGTTAGTATCAGCAAGCACACTGTTGATGTTGTGTGTGGCTAGCACCTTGGCAAATTGTCTTGCAAAGTGAGTGGCGCCAAAGAAGATAACCCCTTGCGCTTTCTCTTGAGTGACCCCTAGCCTTCTCGCCCACCAGCTCGCGGTTAAGCTCTGAATCACAACCGTACCAATAATGACTAAGAACACCATGGGCACGAGCAGATCTGCGCCTTCAATCAATTGCTTCTCTTGCAGTTTTATCGCAAACAGAGAAGAAACCGCGGCTGCTACGATCCCGCGAGGTGCCATCCAACTCAAAAACCATTTATCCGCCGAATTAAGATCCGTACCGATCCCGCTGATCCACACGCTTAACGGGCGAGCCACCAACATAACCACCGCTAGCAACCCAATACCGCCCCAACCTATCGAAAGGAAAGCCCCCGAATCGAGTCGACTGGCTAACAGAATAAACAACGCAGAAATAAGTAACACGGTCAGGGTTTCTTTGAATTCGATGATGTCTTCGATGTCCAAGCCCTTCACGTTGGCAAGCCAGATCCCCATGATGGTCACGGTTAATAAACCCGATTCTTCACTCAGATCATTAGAAAACGAGAACGCCGCCAACATTAGCGTCAGCACAGCCACATTACGTAAATAGTGCGGTACCCAATGCCCTTGCAGCATCTTGGCAATCAAATGGCCACCGATGATCCCTAAGCCTAAACCTATGACTAACGTCAGGCCCAGAGCTGACAGAACATGGCTTGTAGGATCGGCTGAAGAGACAATGTATTCGTAAACGAGAACGGCAAACAGAGCGCCAATCGGGTCAATCACTATCCCTTCCCAGCGCAAGATACTGCCTAGCGAAGATTTGGGTTGAATGCTGCGCAGCATGGGAACAATCACCGTTGGGCCAGTCACCACGACTAATGCAGCAAACAACGCCGCCAATGGCCAACTGAAATCGACAAAATAATAAGCCCCCACCACGATGCACGCCCATGTAATCAACATGCCGAAACTCACTAAGTGAGTCACCATGCGGCCATGGCCTCTGATTTCTTTGAAATTAAGAGTCAATGCACCTTCAAACAGAATGATGGCGACCCCTAATGAAATCAACGGGAACAGTACACCACCAAAAATGGCATCAGGATTAAGGATCTTTAGACCGGGACCTAATAGCAGGCCAACGATAAGCAAAGGAAGAATAGCGGGAAGACGCAAACGCCAACCAAGTAGCTGGCAAGCCAAGGACAAGAGTCCAATTAACGCCAAAGAAGAAGTGATCGACAAATCCATTTGTGCCCCTAAACATTTGTACCACACCCTGTGGTACAAACTTATTCACTGAATAAGAAAGCCTACGTTCTTACACTATAGGCTCTCTTTATCATACTAGGCGAATATTATTGTGGTTAATCAGTCACTTTACTATAGGGAGAGCAAAGCCATGATTAGTTAACTGGGTGGTTATGGCCCAGTTAGAAAATGCTTATAAGTCACCAATAATTACTTATAGAGAAAGCACCACGCCCGCAATCGCTGCGCTCATTAGGTTGGCAAGCACACCCGCACAAATTGCTTTAAAGCCGTATTGTGAGATGAAAGAGCGACGCTCTGGAACTAAGCTACCCAAACCGCCAATCAGAATTGCCATCGTAGAGATGTTGGCAAAACCACATAGTGCGAAAGTAACGATCGCTTTTGAGTGCTCACTCAGTGCGTCTTTTACGTCCATTAACTGGATGAAAGCCACAAACTCGTTCACGACAATCTTGTTACCGATCAATGAGCCCGCAACCACAGCCTCAGACCACGGCACACCGATCAGCCATGCAACAGGCGCGAACACATAACCTAGGATAAGTTCGAAGCTTAGGTTTACGCCAAACCAGCCACCAACAATACCTAACAAGCCATTCAGCATTGCTATCACACTGATAAAGGCCAAAAGTGTCGCACCCACTGCAACGGCAATACGAAGTCCAGACATAGCCCCATCTGCCATTGCCTCGACTACGTTTGTTGCTCGTGGAATTTCAACGTCAGACTCAATATTTTCTTGAGCGTCATCTGCGCTACCTGGTACCAAAATCTTGGCCATCAATAGACCAGCAGGAGCAGACATGAATGCCGCAGCGATCAGGTAGTTCAAATCAACACCAAGCGATGCATAACCGACTAGCGTGCCACCAGCTACAGAAGCCAAACCACACACCATGACGGCAAACAGTTGTGAATCCGTCATGTGCTTCAAGTAAGGCTTAACCACCAATGGCGCTTCGATCATGCCAACGAAAATGTTTGCAGTCGCAGACAGTGACTCCGCACGACCTGTGCCCAAGAACTTTTGTAGTGCGCCACCGATAAGGTTGATCACCTTTGGCATAAAGCCGATGTGGTACAAACCAGAGATCAGTGCAGAGAAAAAGATAATGATGCCTAGAACGTTAATCGCGAAAACAAATCCGTTATTCGTTAGGCCACCAAATAGGAAGTTAATCCCCTCTTGACCGTAGTTGATCAAGCTAGATACCGCACCCGTGGCTGCATTCAACGCTTCTTTACCCATTGGTACATACAGAACCAATAGCGCGAATGAGATTTGTAATAAGAAAGCCAAAGAGACTGTTCTTAGTGGAATATTTTTTCTGTCCGTAGATAGTAACCAAGCGGCAACTAAAATAGTGATAATTCCAAGTAGGGAAGCCATGTGCGTCAACCTAAAAGTTGTAGGTAGGAAAGGCGACGCATTCTATAGAGGAAATCGTTTGCGGCAAGCTGAGGTTGTTAATGTGATGTTGGGGTAATCACGATTTAACTATGAGTATAATTAAGTTATTGAATTTTAATAATTAACTTTGATTAAAAAGCGTACTTTTTCCATATGGAAATTATATTTATAGATTAGGAAACAGTTAGCGATGCAGTTCAACGCAAGTTTTGAGGTTTTTGTCCCAATACGTCGGCGACCCGATATGATCTTTAATGAACTCAATCACTGCCGAAAGCTTCTTCGGCATATTCTTTCGGCTCGGGTAAACGGCATAGAATGGCATCAGCTGACTGGCTCTCCACTCTGGCAATACTTGAATGAGCTTGCCCGTTCTAAACTCTTCTTTCACTAAGTAAGTCGCCAAATAAGCAACGCCCCACCCTGATACTGCCGCGTCTCGTACTGCCTCAGCCAAATCGACTGAGTAATCGCCCGCGACTTTGACGCTGAGGTTTTCTTGCCCGTTATCAAACGCCCACGATGTGTAATCTCGTTCACGGCTGCGATAGATAAGACAGTTATGGTCAATCAAATCGGAAGGTACATGTGGCGTCCCGGCCTTAATCAGATAATCCGGTGACGCAGCCACCACAAACTGGCTGTCTGCTAAACGCTGCGCAATGTAACCTTCAGGCAAGTCTTCATTGTTGGTGATCCAGAGATCCAATCGCTCTTCAATCATGTCCACCTTATAGTCGAACAAGTGGACCTCGATTCTCAATTGAGGATAAAGCTGTCTGAGTTGATCAATCGCCGGAATGATATGGAGTGTGCCAAATGACTGCGACAACCCGACGCGTAGTATTCCAGAGATATCATCGCGCTGGCTGTCCATATCCATCTGAGCTGCTTTCACCGTGTTAAACAGCTGCTCACAATGTTGATAGAACACGTCTCCCGCTTCAGTGAGCGTTAAGCTTCGTGTTGTCCTTTGCACCAGCTTGATGCCTATAGAGTCTTCAAGCAAAGCGACTTGCTTACTGATATGGGACACCGAAACGTTCAAGCTTTTTGCAGCACTGGTAAAGCCTTCGTGCTTGATCAGCGCATGGAATATCACCATCTGTGCAGCTCTATCTGTTAGCACAAGATCACCTTATTAAATCTCTGAAATATAAAATCAAAAAGGACTCCGAAGAGTCCTTTAGTTCGTTCTGCCTATGGTAGGCCAAATGCTATTCAAAGCGACTTAGGTCTGTTAATCAAACTTAATTCTGTCGGCTAGATGGCTTACTGCCAAAGCAAAGTAGTAAGAACGATTCCACTTCATTAACACATTGTAGTTGTTGTAAATGAGGTACGAACGTCCGGTTTCATCATCCGGCATTATCAACCAAGCTTTAATGTCTTCATCAAGCGTTGGCAGTGGGCGATCGTCATAGCGTTTAATACCGAGTTCAGACCACTCTTTTAAGTATTTCGCTTTGTCTTCGTCTCGACCTTGTAAATCGATCGACACAGTTGACGGAACATGAACCTGACGACCCCAAGTGTACTTATCATCCCAGCCTGATTGGCTAAGGTAATTGGCTGCCGAAGCAAACACATCTTCTTCAGTGCCCCAAATATCTTTCTTACCGTCGCCACTACCATCAGCGGCAAACGCTAAGAATGAGCTTGGCATAAACTGAGGTTGACCCATCGCACCAGCCCAAGAGCCTTTCATCTCTTTTGGTGCAATATGGCCTTGATCAAGAATCTTCAATGCCGCCATCGCTTCGCTACGGAAGAAAGCTTCTCGGCGTCCTTCATAAGCCATGGTAGTTAGGGCGTCGATAACGCTGTAATTGCCCGTGAACTTACCAAAATTACTCTCAACGCCCCATAGCGCGACAATGAATCTTGGTTGAACACCATATTCATCACCAATACGCTTTAACGCGGTGTAATGCTCCTTGTAGAGTGACCTTGCTTGCTTCACTTTCCAATCTGGAACCGCTCGTGGAATGTATTCATCCAGAGTCAGTTTTTTCTCAGGTTGGTTTTTGTCGGCTTTTACCGCTCTTGGCTTAAACGTTACACCATCAAAGGCTTCATCAATGATCGCTTCAGAGATGCCTTCTTCACGGCCTTGTTGTTTTAGTTTTTCTACATATTGCTCGAAGCTCAGTTCTTCAGCTTGTACTGAACTTATGGTCAGGCTATTACCCAATAGTAATGCCGACACAGCCAATATGGTTTTCGAAAATTTACTCAACGATCACTCCTCCTTGAATTGAGGTGGCTATCACTCTTCGTCTTGAGATTTCTGTTGAGCTTTACGCTCTTTATGAAGCTCAAGTTCGTTAACTGGTGGTGGCGGAACCTGTAAAAAGAAACCATCGGTATTCAGTGATTCTTTCACTTTTTCGATGTTTACTTGAGCCAGTTTACGGCCATCCATTTTAATTACCATTACAAAACTAGGTTTACCAAACATTTGCATCAATGCGTCAGGAACTTGTGAAAAATCATCCTTCTTAGGGATATAAAGGTATGTTCCTTCTTTCTTTGAGCTTTTATATATAGAACACAGCATGACAAACCTTTTAATTGATTATGACTACAAAACTCTCACTTGCGAGATCAATAGTTTATGTTAGGGAAATATTGGGAACAAAACGTCCATTTGACAACAAGATTACTTGCTGTGCTTGGTTTGGGAATATAACATGATAAACCTAGTTTCAGGCAATGCCCTTTATTTTATTGATAAAGAAATTGTACTAATCCGCTATTGAGGTCCTGTAGTTTTTCGATGTCTAGTAACCCAGATCTAAAAGGTAGCAGCTTTACGCTATCTGTTTTGCACTTATCCGATGATCAAGTCGAAAATGCAGTCTCTTTTCTTCAAGAGAAAGTAGACCAAGCACCTACGTTTTTCGCTGCCGCACCTGTTGTTATCAACATCAGTAAAGTCGCGGGCGATATCGATTTTGTGCAACTTAAAAATGGTATATCTCAAGCGGGCATGATCCCGGTTGGTGTGGCAGGCTGTTCTGATAAGCGAATGCAAAACCTCGCTAAAGAAGCCGGTTTTGCAGTGATGACGGCAAGCAAGTCGCCATCTCAAGCTCCAGCGAAAATGGCACCAATCAAAGTGATTAGAACCCCTATTCGTTCTGGTCAGCAGGTTTATGCGAAAGATGGCGATCTATTGATACTCAGCCATGTGAGTGCAGGCGCGGAAGTGATTGCCGATGGCAGCATCCATATTCATGGCACTTTACGCGGCCGTGCGATTGCAGGTGCAAGTGGTCAAACTGAAGCAAAAATAATTTGTAATGACTTACAAGCCGAGCTGGTTTCCATTGCTGGAAATTACTGGCTCAGCGATCAAATTGAAAGCGAGTACTGGCAGAAGAAAACCATGTTCAGTATGGCAAACGATGTATTACACGTTGATGTCCTCGCAATATAAGAGAAATAAAAGGAAAACAGAATGGCACGCATTATCGTTGTAACGTCAGGTAAAGGCGGGGTAGGCAAAACGACCTCCAGTGCAGCTATTGCCTCGGGTCTGGCTTTAAAAGGAAAGAAAACCGCAGTTATCGACTTTGATATCGGTCTGCGTAACCTAGATTTAATCATGGGTTGTGAGCGTCGTGTTGTGTACGACTTCGTTAATGTTATCAATGGTGAAGCGACGCTGAACCAAGCGATGATCAAAGACAAGCGCACAGAGAACCTGTTCATTCTTCCTGCTTCTCAAACTCGTGATAAAGACGCACTAACAAAAGATGGTGTTCGTCGTGTATTTGATGAACTGGATGAAATGGGCTTTGATTTCATCATCTGTGATTCTCCTGCGGGTATCGAACAAGGCGCTCTTATGGCGTTGTACTTCGCTGATGAAGCGATTGTAACCACCAACCCAGAAGTCTCTTCAGTTCGCGATTCAGACCGTATTCTAGGTATTCTTGACTCTAAATCTCGTCGTTCTGAAGACGGCTTAGAGCCAGTGAAAACACACCTTCTATTGACTCGCTACAACCCAGCACGTGTAACTCAAGGTGAGATGCTCAGTGTTGAAGACGTTGAAGAAATCCTGCACATCTCTCTACTGGGTGTAATTCCAGAGAGCCAAGCGGTACTGAACGCATCGAACAAGGGTGTTCCAGTTATCTTTGACGAAGCAACCGACGCAGGTATGGCTTACAATGATACTGTAGAGCGACTACTGGGTAGCCAAGTTGACTTCCGCTTCTTAACGGAACAGAAGAAAGGCATCTTCAAACGACTGTTCGGGGGCTAATGCACAATGTCATTATTAGAGTTTTTTAGACCACAGAAAAAGACAACCGCAAACCTAGCCAAAGAACGTTTGCAGATCATTGTTGCCGAACGACGCAGCCATGACGACCCAGCACCGTCTTACCTGCCGCAACTAAAAGAAGACATCTTGAAGTGTATTGCCAAGTACGTTGAGGTCGATCCATCAATGGTTGATCTGACTTTTGAACACAAAGATGACGACATCTCAGTGTTAGAGTTGAATGTTAAGCTTCCAGAAGAAGATCGATAATCTTTCTGAACAAGATTGGCAGGTAATACACTTGCTTGTATTGATTGAATAAAAAAGAGAGCCTAGGCTCTCTTTTTTGTATGTGCAGTTTATAACTGTAACTAAGTTAGGCTTTAAAGCAGCAAGCGGTTATTTGATCGCTTTACTCAGCTTTTCGCCAACCACATCTAAACGCCAGCCTTGCATAACATCAGGCAGCTTTTCTGGGTTACGATCGTGCTTCCACACCCAGCTTAACATTTGGTTAAGTTGCTTCTTCGATGCCAAGAATTCCGTCGCCAAACCACTGTGTTGTGATGCTGTTTTCACTTCATCTTTCAGCACTTTGAAGAGTTGCTTGTAGCCAGGGAAGTCCATTAGACGTTCTACTGGTGCTGGGTACTCTTCTTCTGGTGTATGTTCCGCTAACTTTACGATTGAGCTGATCTTCGCACCATGGCGACGCACAGAGCGGTAATCAAAACCCTCTTGCTCCATGTGCTTGGGATCTTTCATCGCAAAACGCGCCACAGCCCATAGGTCTTGTTCTTTGAAGACAAAGTTCAGCGCTAAATCGCGCTTGATTGCTTCTTTTAGACGCCAAGTTGCTAGAGGTCGTAAGATCGCTAATTGCTTAGGTTTAAGCTGCCACACCCCTTTAATATCAAGGTAGGCTGTATCTGGGTTTACTTTACGAATGCGCTTGGCAACTTGTAAATCAGACTCTTGCTGAGCCGCTTCCCACCAGCCAGCTTCCATCACTTTTTCGAGAAGCTTGTTGTACATTGGCATTAGGTAATGCACGTCTGCTGCTGCGTAGTCCAATTGTTTTTGAGAAAGCGGACGCGCTAGCCAGTCTGTGCGAGATTCACTCTTATCGAGATCGACACCGACAAACTCTGAAACCAGAGCAGCAAAGCCCGTTGATAAACCATGACCTAAGAAAGCCGCCATGATCTGTGTATCAACCATTGGTGTTGGTGTACAGCCAAATGCGTTCTGGAACACTTCCAAATCTTCACCGCACGCGTGCAGCACTTTCAATACTGATGCGTCTTTCAACAAGGTAACGAACGGTGTCATGTCATCAAGAGCAATAGGGTCAATCAGTGACAGCGTTTCACCATCAAATAACTGAATCAAGCCTAATTGAGGGTAATAGGTTCTAGTACGAACGAACTCCGTATCAAGCATAACGACATCGGCTTCACGTGCTTGTTGGCAAACTCGCTCAAGGTCTTTCAATTGGGTAATGATTTGATAATCCACAAAAACTCTCACAGGTTTCTATTTGATCGCCGGATACAAAAATGCCGACATTAACTGTCGGCATTCTAACACCATTTTTCAGCGCTCGCTTAGATTAAGCGCCTCAATGGTTTTGGTGCAGTACTTTCGCGCAAACGGGCTAATTATTCGCTAGCGCGTTTCGCAAGTTCTGCATCGTTTTCTTCACGCAGTACGCGGCGTAAGATCTTACCTACGTTAGTCTTTGGAAGATCATCTCTGAACTCGACTAATTTAGGGATTTTGTAACCCGTTAAGTGCTCACGACAGTGCGCGATAATGTCTTCTTTGGTCAGGCTAGGGTCACGCTTCACAACGTAGATCTTAACCAATTCACCAGACACTTCATGAGGTTGACCGATAGCTGCTACTTCAAGCACTTTACCATGCAGAGCCACAACGTCTTCAATCTCGTTCGGGTAGACGTTGAAGCCTGATACAAGAATCATGTCCTTCTTACGGTCAACGATGTACAACAAGCCTTCGTCATCAAACTTAACGATGTCACCTGTCGATAACCAACCGTCTTGATCGATCACTTCTTTGGTCGCTTCAGGGCGCTGCCAGTAACCTTGCATCACTTGAGGGCCACGAACTTGTAGCTCGCCTACTTGGTCATTAGCAATAACCTTACCTTCATCATCAACAATACGAACTTCTGTCGATGGTACTGGTAGGCCGATAGCACCTGTGTAGTCTTTCAGGTCGTATGGGTTACCCGTTACCAGTGGTGAACACTCAGTTAAGCCATAGCCTTCCAATAGGTGAATGCCTGTCGCTTTCTTCCATTGCTCAGCAACAGCGCGTTGAACCGCCATGCCGCCGCCAACAGATAGGCGTAGGTTACTGAAATCCAACTCGTGGAAATCTTCGTTATTAACTAGCGCATTAAACAAGGTGTTTACGCCGGTAATTGCGGTAAACGGAACCTTTTGCAGCTCTTTAATAAAGCCAGGAATGTCACGAGGGTTAGTAATTAGAAGGTTACGACCACCCATCTCAACAAACAGTAAGCAGTTCACCGTCAGTGCAAATACGTGGTAAAGCGGTAATGCCGTTACAACCAACTCGCGGCCTTCTTGCAGAACAGGACCGTAAGCCCCTTTCGCTTGAAGTACGTTCGCAATCATATTGCGGTGCGTTAGGATTGCGCCCTTCGCTACACCTGTTGTACCACCAGTGTACTGTAGGAACGCGATGTCATCACCCGCCATGAACGGTTTCACATATTGAAGACGACGACCTTTGTGCAGCGCTTTTCTGAATGAGATAGCACCCGGCAGATCATACTTAGGCACCATGCCTTTTACGTATTTCACTACAAAGTCGACAATTGTCCCTTTCGCGCGTGGCAGCATTTGCCCTAGGCTAGTTAGAACAACGTGTTTAACCGGCGTGTTATCAACGACTTTCTCTAGCGTGCTCGCAAAGTTAGATACGATAACAATCGCCTTTGCACCAGAATCGTTCAGTTGATGTTCAAGCTCACGAGGTGTGTACAGTGGGTTGACGTTCACTGCAATCATACCTGCACGCAATACACCAAATAGTGCAATTGGGTATTGCAGTAGGTTTGGCATCATTAGCGCGACGCGATCGCCCTTCTTCAGTTTCAAGTCATTCTGTAGGTAAGCGGCAAAAGCACGGCTGCGCTCTTCAAGCTTACGGAATGTCATAATCGAGCCCATGTTCTCGAATGCAGGTTGGTCCGCGTACTTCTGTACCGACTGTTCAAACATTTCTACAAGAGATGGGTACTGATCTGGATTGATCGTTTCTGGTACGTCACTTGGATAACGTGAAAGCCAAGGTTTATCCACGATGTTACTCCTCGTTTATCAGCTGACGACTGCTTCGCCGCTTTTTATCATTGCGGTATTACAGCACAGCTTTAGTGCATGAGCACTAAAAGGCTCAAACACTTGTTTAAATTTTGTTAACTACACCAAGAATTAGCTCTGAAACTAACTCTGGGCTCTCTAAATGACAATGATGTCCACCAGGAACAGTCTCTATATGCAGAGGACTATGCACTGATTTGTAGCGATTATGCTGCAAATGTCGGAATCCACCATTCCCTAGGATTATTAATTGAGGGCATTCAATAGCCGCCATAATCGCTTCAGCGTGCGCCTGTGACATTCGATATAACGAGTCACATTTTAGATTAGGGTCGCATCGCCATTGCCAAGAGTTCTCGAACTCGACAATACCTCGCTCAACAATAGGAGCGATTAATTCAGCATTAATTTGGTTGGCGTGAGCTCTCAGCTTAATAGCATCCTCAAGGCTTGCCAAAGGACGTGAAGGCTTTCTTCGCTGTCGAAGACGACTGAGTACCCCATCCCTCAAGCGAGAGACTGTTTCGTGGGGAGCTTCAGAAAGAGGTCCGTGACCTTCAATTTGAATTAATCCTGACACCTTTTCAGGAAAGGCGGCACTATAGCAACTTGCTATCAATGCACCAAGTGAATGTCCTACCAGTACCAGTCTGTTTGGCGATAATTTAGTCACCAACTGATGCAAGTCATCAATATAATCATGAAATGGGTAGTAACTTCCCGATTTGTGCGACGAGAAGCCGTGTCCGAAGAGATCGATAGCAACAAGGTGAGCATTGGGCGCAAACTTGGCGACTTGCTGCATAACCTGGTTAAAACTGGACGAATTGTCCAACCACCCATGAATAAAAACGACCGTCGTTGCGGTCGTTTGTGGGTTGCCAATCTGTTGTGTTGCAAGCGTCCCGCTCGCGAGGGAGTATGACTTTTCAATCATCAAACACTTAGTTCCATCTGTTTGCGCAATCAACGTCTAAAAAGTTAATTACTCTACGTCCTGTATCACTCGACCTTGTCTTGGCATCGTTTGAAAACTGCGACAATGTAAACTTCTGCACGAGTAGTAGGTTGGTGCAAAATCATTAACAACAACGCGCTCAGTAATGTTCCACAGTCGTTGGTTGTCCACTTTCATTACAGGGAAGGTGTAAGGGTATTCCCCTATTTTTCCATCTTCACTCCCGCTTGACTGACCAACCAAAGTAATCAGACGACCTTCTGCAAAGCTTAGAGGCTCAACGTACCCTTCAATATAACCAACAAAACGTCCGCTTGGCTCTGCGTCTAGATCTGGCTTACCGCTACTCGAAATCGGCATATTAGCGACTTCGATTCGAGTCTTATCTTTCAAGTTGGTCACTTTAGAGATAACGCCACCCAATCGAACACTTTTCGCCTCCGGTAGTTGGTCGACCCACTGTTGGTAATCACTAATTACAGGCTCTGATTTTGCTTCAAGTTCGCTAGGAAGTGATGAACACCCGGCAAGTACCAAGACACCAAGAGAAAGGGCTATTAAGCGTAATTTAGAGAGATAATTTGACATGGTTCTGGTCCTTAAACAGGCATTAATAAGAAGCTCTAGATGTAGATATCGACACCGATAAGCTTTGCAAGTTCTTCTTTCTTCGCCTGATTCATTACATCCATATACTCTTCCATAGCCTTACGTCCTCGGCCTTCTGGAAGATCATACTGGATTTGAGCCTTGTGTAGTTCAGACTCTTTAACTTGACGAATAGAGTGAGAAACAGCATTAGCGACCTTAGTCGGTTGCCCAACCGCAGTGCTAGCATCAGATTTTTTTGCCTGCTCCTTCTTTTTAATTCGATTCGGCTTAGACGTGCTGCCTATCGAAGAAGGAGGTAAGTTGTTAATTGATACCATGACTAAATATCTGCCCTCTCAAATCTAAATAATACGCATTTAGACCTAATTTGCATCAGAACCTTGTAAAAATTATTCGCGACCTGGCAGTTTCTTCCAAGTCACTTTGTCACGAAGATAAACTGGCTCAGATTCTTCTGCTGCAACCGCTTTACCTTCTGCGTAAGCAAATTGAGCAAGGAACGCCATATCTTGAGCTTCTGGGAATAGCACTTCACACGCTTTGGTGTTGATCGCAAGTGTATCCATATGCTCGGCATAAGCTTCCCAGCCGGTACCGACTTTCGCCCATATTTCAGAATCTGCTTCTAACTGCGCAGCCAGTTCACTTGGTGGCGTTACACATTCGGCATCAACCGCAGTCCAACGACCATCTTGTTCGCGGCTGTAACGAGCCCAGTACACTTCGCTCATACGCGCATCAATCGCTGTTGCTACATGAGTTTCACCAAATTTACGGTAGCTGCCTTGCGCCATCGCTGCCAGTGTAGAGACACCAATCATTGGTAAATCCGCACCAAAAGCCAAGCCCTGAGCAATACCAATACCAATACGCACACCCGTGAAACTGCCTGGGCCTTGGCCAAACGCGATAGCATCGATATCGGTTAAAGCGACATTCGCTTCTTTCAGTACTTCATCCACCATAGGTAGAATTTTCTTCGTATGGTCTCGAGGAGCCTCTTCGCTACGTGCGAACACCTGGTCACCAATTACTAATGCAACTGAACAGTTTTCAGTTGCGGTATCTACTGCAAGAATTTTCGCGCTCATTTGTGTCTCAAATATTCGTTATCTAATCTAAAAATAATGGCTAAACTCAACAATGCCAATTACTCAGCAGCGGTTGAATGGTCTTTAGCTAAGAATTCTTTAATGACCCCTAAGTCACGTGTACGAGGGATAGGCGGTAAACTCGCCAAAAATATGCCACCGTAATCGCGAGTCACCAATCGGTTATCGCAAATAATCAAAGCACCATTATCGCGCTTGTCACGTATCAATCGGCCGACACCTTGTTTCAAGGTAATCACAGCGTCTGGCAACTGTACTTGTGCAAAAGGATCACCCCCTTTTAGCTTACAGTCCTCGATTCGAGCCTTAAGTAAAGGGTCATCAGGGGCTGTAAAGGGCAATTTATCGATGATAACACAGCTTAATGCGTCGCCCCTAACATCTATCCCCTCCCAGAAAGCACCTGTAGCCACCAGCAATGCGTTACCTAATTCCATGAATTCGGCTAAGGTTTTTTGCTTACTTGTCTCACCTTGCAATAGAACGGGAACCGAGAGGGTTTCACGGAATCGCTCCCCCAACTCTTTCATCATGCTGTGTGAAGTACACAAGAAGAAACAGCGGCCTTGGTTTTGCTCAATCACAGGAGTCAGCATTCTTACTAGCTTATCCGCGAGACCGGGGCTATTCGGTTCTGGAAGATAACGAGGCACACACAAGCGCGCTTGATTCGGATAATCAAACGGGCTCGGCAGTGAAAACTGTGCCGACGGTTTTAACCCTAATCGAGAAGTAAAGTGTTCGAAATCATCCGACACCGCCAAGGTTGCTGAGGTAAACACCCATGCGCCCGGCTTCAGCTCAATCTGTTCGTGGAATTTATCGGCGACAGAAAGCGGTGTGATATGCAGAGCAAAGTGGCGCGGTGTAGTGTCATACCAATACGAATAGCCAGTGATCGACACATCGCACACACGTTCGATACGCGACTTAATCATATTTGCGCGTTCGAAAGCGGTATCTAACAGCTGGCTTCGCCCAAGTGCTAACTTCAATACATCAACAGCAAGTTGCAGAGCATCTTGCAAACGAACTAACTCGCGTGCAATCGACTCGGATTTCAAAGCTTCGCGCCAGTTACCACGAAAGCCGGTATCACCAAGCACAATACGCAGATCGGCTGACGATTGAACGAGCCTATCCCCTACTTTCTGTAGCTGACGCATGTCTTTGGCTTCAGTTCGGTAAGCAATTTCAATGTCTTTGGCTAACTCTTGGATCTGTCGACTGGAAACCGATTGTCCGAAGTACTGGCTGGCGATGTCAGGAAGTTGATGTGCTTCATCGAAAATAAACACGTCAGCTTCAGGTATCAATTCGCCAAATCCGGTTTCTTTGATCGCCAAATCAGCTAGGAAAAGGTGGTGGTTTACGACCACCACATCGGAATCCATCGCTTTTTTACGCGCTTTAAGCACAAAGCAATCGGTATAGCTTGGGCACTCTTTACCCAAGCAATTATCATTGGTCGAGGTAATGGTTGGAATAACCGGGCTGTCTTCAGCGATATCATCACAATCGCCTAAATCACCCGTTTGAGTGGATGACGACCAACTACGAACTTTGACTAACTGAGCCAGCAGCGTTGGATCGGTATGAGCACCATGACTCTCGATCATTTGGCGGCTGAGTCTGTCCAAACACAAATAGTTTGAACGTCCTTTGAGCAACGCAACTTGACCATAAAAGCCAAGCGCATCGACCATCAAGGGTAAATCTCGGTGAAACAGCTGTTCTTGAAGGTTTTTAGACCCCGTACTAATGATGGTTTTCTTGCCACTAAGCAGCGCAGGCACTAGGTAAGCAAACGTCTTACCAGTACCTGTTCCAGCCTCAACAACCAACTGGCTTTGATTTTCAATAGCTTGTGAAACCGCTTCAGCCATGTCTAACTGAGCTTGTCTTGGTTGAAACCCAGGGATAGCTTTGCCCAGAGCGCCATCAGCAGAAAACGTTTTAGATATCATAGAGTACGAAGTTTAGAAAAAGAGAAGGAGAATTATGGCAGGTTTAGTGAGCCGGCGCGAATCAAGAATGACTTCGCACCGGAGGTGTTTGGTTTGGCTTGACGTGGCTTAAGTTACCTTGAAGGTAAGAATTGAAGAAGTAGGAATTAGAGAATCGTTTTTATTTTCGACTGAGATAACGTGATAGCCAAGGAGCACCTTCAAAATGGTTATCACCAGGCTGTATGGCTTTCGCTGCATCGGTTGGTGAGGTCTTACTTTCCCACATTTCATCTAGAACATGACCATCTAATTCGGTACCTCTCGCCAATGAATTCACTCGCTTGCAGTACAGTTTTTTGGCTAGTAACTCTTTATCCATAAGTATCACCTCTATTTTTGGCCAAGGCGTAAATGCCTCGGTTGAAGTTCAAATGCGTACTACGGTCAAAACTTTTAAAAATGAAGCTTCTGCCTGTTTTTCTATCTAAAAACTGATATTTCTATATCAAACAATTTATCAAAGCGATAAATGAGCAGCAGAATTTGTTGAAACCAACTTGATAATAGATTAATTATAACGGTGATATTGCGGCTCAGTTCACCGTTCGACGGCCTGCATTAAATTTGAAGAATCCCTATTTCATATAATAAGTGCAACATTTCATGGAAGTAAGATGCAAATGGAAAGAAAAACTTTACTAACACATTGTACTGATGCCCCGGGCCTCATCTCTAAGATCACCAATATTTGTTATAAGCACCAACTCAATATTATTCACAACAATGAGTTCGTAGATAACACAAGTGGCCACTTCTTTATGCGCACCGAGCTGGAAGGCTATTTCAATGATGAAACCTTGCTTGCCGATTTAGACCAAGCCCTGCCACCAAATACGAAACGTAAGCTTGTTGATTCGTCTCGCAAGCGTGTTGTGATACTCGTGACCAAGGAAGCACACTGCCTTGGCGACATTCTAATGAAGAACTTCGATGGCAGCTTAGACGTTGAAATTGCGGCCGTTGTCGGTAACTACGACATTCTACAAAGCCTAACCGAGCGTTTTGACATCCCTTACCACCATGTTTCTCACGAAGGGCTAAACCGTGAAGAACATGAGAAGAAGATGCTAGAAGTGATTGACCAGTACGACGCGGATTACCTTGTTTTGGCTAAGTACATGCGAGTGCTGACACCAGGTTTTGTTGAAAAATACCACCACAAGATCATCAATATCCACCACAGCTTCTTGCCAGCATTTATTGGCGCGAAGCCATACCAACAAGCGTATGAGCGCGGCGTGAAGATCATTGGCGCAACGGCACACTTTGTGACGAATGATTTGGATGAAGGTCCAATCATCAAGCAAGATGTTATCCCTGTGGATCACAACTTCAGCGCGAAAGACATGGCACAAGCCGGTCGTGACGTAGAGAAGAATGTATTAAGTAAGGCGTTAAACAAGGTGATCAATGATCATGTGTTTGTTTACGGCAACAAGACTGTAATTCTGTAAATCGGATATTCGATTTCCGGTAAGACTTCCAGTTAGAACCCAATAAAAAACGCGCAATAGGGAAAGCCCATCGCGCGTTTTTTGTATCTGATGATCAGACTCGCTTTGAGAGATTCCCGACTACGCTCCTTCGTCGCTATCGGGAATGACGAACTCGGTGATGAACCTTCGAGCTATAGGCTCTAACATACGCTCTCGAACGCTCAGTCTGTCACAATCCAAAGATAGACTCTGGAAAATTTCATCGAACACCCCGTCATTCCGACGAGCCAAGGCGAGATCAGGAATCTCTTTCCTAGCAACTCTCTATTCAAATTAAGCCTGTTCTGATTCCACAATCTTCTTCAAAGAGTGTGGATGCAGCTTGATGCAAATCCCTTGATGTTTAAAAGCCACTGTTGGGTTATTCAAGCGTTCACCCTCGCCTTTCGGGCTAGAGAGTTTGATCTTAACGCCTTGCTCACCCAGCGTTTCAAAGTTAGCAGCGAACTGCGGGTAAGTTTCTTTAAGATCCGCTAGATACTCATCAGCTGTTTGGGCATGAGAAGGAATCACAAACTCTACATGTTCCCAATCTTGGCTTGGGTAAATCTTACCTTCTGCTGGATATGGCAGCTCCAAACATTCAATTTTCCAGCCAAGGCTTTGCAAGGGTTCATCGAAAGCCAACACCACAATTGGACGACCATTAATCATCGCCTCAGAAATCGTAGAGCCGTACTCAGACCACGCTTGATGGGCAGATTTCGCTAGCTCAGTGTCATTGATTCGCAGCGCAATATGATCCGCTTGAGCAAAGCTTAAATCCAAACCTAATGTATTTCCTAGGCTCTCGATTTTTGCCATAAAAGTATCAAGGCGGGCGATCATTTGTTGTGGTTCTAGTTCAGCTTGCTTCAGGCTCATCATCATTGTCTGTGTTCTCCAAATAATGGCTGCATGTTATCAGTTTTGCCTTTTGCAACAAGCGTTGCTTTTACAAAAAACACTCAATAACTATGTTCTTTTCGCTCCTTAAACATGCAAACGCGTCTTGCTAAAAGTCGATTGTCAAAAACCACTCAGGAAATGTTAATTTTCTATCAATTCGACCTATAAGAAACCGCACAAAATTGGTATGATTACCGCCATTTCTGTGAACTTAAACAGAGTCTGCTGCTGATTTTGGCATTAAATCGTTAACTAGAAGCATAATTAACCAATTTAATGACCAAGAATTAACGGCCACTCTTATCATCCTTGAATTGAAGGAAACGCGTGTGAATATCCAAGCACTTATTAATGACAAAGTATCTCAGGCTCTAGAAGCCGCTGGCGCACCTGCAGGCTCTCCTGCTGCTGTTCGTCAATCTGCAAAACCACAGTTTGGTGACTACCAAGCAAACGGCGTTATGGGCGTTGCTAAACGACTAGGCACTAACCCACGAGAATTTGCTCAAAAAGTATTGGACGTTCTAAACCTAGACGGTATCGCGTCTAAAGTTGAAATCGCAGGTCCGGGTTTCCTAAACATCTTCCTAGATGAAGCTTTCCTAGCCAAACAAGCAGACGCAGCATTGGCTGACTCTCGCCTTGGTGTTGCCGTTGCTGAAACGCAAACTATTGTTGCGGATTACTCTGCGCCAAACGTTGCTAAAGAAATGCACGTTGGTCACCTACGTTCAACTATCATCGGTGATGCAGTAGTTCGTACTCTAGAATTTCTAGGCCACAACGTTATCCGCGCTAACCACATCGGTGACTGGGGTACTCAATTCGGTATGCTTATCGCAAACCTTGAGCGCGTTCAGGCTGAGTCTGGTGAAGTTTCAATGGAACTTGCTGACCTTGAAGGCTTCTACCGTGAATCTAAAAAGCTCTACGATGAAGACGAAGAGTTCGCAGTTAAAGCACGTGGCTACGTTGTTAAACTGCAAAGCGGCGACGAGTTCTGCGCAGAGATGTGGAAGAAGCTTGTTGACGTAACAATGATTCAAAACCAACGCAACTACGATCGTCTAAACGTGTCTCTAACACGTGATGACGTAATGGGCGAAAGCATGTACAACCACATGCTTCCAACTATTGTTGCGGATCTGAAAGAGCAAGGTCTTGCTAAAGAAGATGACGGCGCACAAGTTGTATTCCTAGACGAATACAAAAACAAAGATGGTGACCCAATGGGCGTTATCATCCAGAAACGCGACGGCGGCTTCCTTTACACAACAACCGACATTGCTTGTGCAAAATACCGTTTTGAAGAACTAGGCGCAGACCGCGTTCTTTACTTCATCGACTCACGTCAACACCAGCACCTAATGCAAGCTTGGACTATCGTTCGTAAAGCAGGTTACATCCCAGAATCTGTTTCTCTTGAGCACCACGCATTCGGCATGATGCTAGGTAAAGACGGCAAACCATTCAAGACTCGTGCAGGCGGTACTGTTCGTCTTGCTGATCTTCTTGATGAAGCCGAAGTTCGTGCAGCGCAGCTAATCGAATCTAAGAACCCAGAACTAGCAGAAGACGAGAAGAAAGCGATCGCGAACACTGTTGCTATGGCAGCGGTTAAGTACGCAGACCTTTCTAAGCACCGCACTACTGACTACGTGTTCGATTGGGACAACATGCTTGCATTCGAAGGCAACACAGCACCATACATGCAGTACGCATACACTCGTGTTGCTTCAATCTTTGCTAAAGCTGGCATTTCTATGGACTCGCTTGAAGGTGAAATCAAAATCACTGAAGAGAAAGAGAAAGCGCTTATCGCGAAACTTCTACAGTTTGAAGAAGCAGTACAGTCTGTTGCTCGTGAAGGTCAACCACACATCATGTGTAGCTACCTATTCGAACTAGCTGGTCAATTCTCTAGCTTCTACGAAGCTTGCCCTATCCTAGTTGCTGAAGACAAAGCTGTTAAGCAGAGCCGTCTGAAGCTTGCTGCACTAACAGCGAAGACGATCAAGCAAGGTCTATCGCTTCTAGGTATCGACACTCTAGAGCGCATGTAAGCGATTCGAGATTCGAGATTC
>NZ_JBFRJF010000003.1:0-4183 GCF_041468745.1 Vibrio sp. 10N.286.52.F8 | reverse complement strand
GAGATTCGAGATTCGAGAAAATTAGAAAGGTTGACGTGAAAGCGTCAACCTTTTTTTTGTCTGGAGGTTTGTTTACTCGATTATTTAAGCGATTAGCTAACCTACACAGCAAGAGATCTCCTATTACGCTCATTCGTCGCTCTAGGAGATGACGAGAATAGGTGTAGTGAATCCAAGACAACATCAATGATGCGCCATCAAACCACACCAAATCGTTATCCCTCTTCTCACCATCATTCCCTACAGTGAGGGACGAACGTGATAGGGAATCTGCTTATTGAGAACGTAAGCCCTAGCCACATTCAAACTCCGACCTTATACTCATGTAAAACAATTAATTGGAAAGATCATGAGCTTCGAACTTCACCCGCAACTTGCGAAAGACACCACACTTATCGGCGAATTTCCACTGAGCTTAGCCCTGCTACACAAAGATAACGCAGTGCCTTGGGTTATCTTGGTACCAAAACGTGCCAACCTAAAAGAGTTGCACCACTTACCAATGAAAGAGCAACAGCAGTTCCTACATGAATCTCAGGCGGTAAGCCAAGCATTAGAAGCAACGTTCCAACCAGACAAATTGAACCTTGGTGCGCTGGGTAATATGGTGCCACAACTGCACATCCACCATATTGCACGCTTCAAAGACGACATTGCTTGGCCCGGCCCAGTATGGGGTAATACAAAAGGCGAACAGCGCAGTGAAGAAGATCAAGCCGCTATCCTGACTCGTATCCAAAACGTTCTATCACTGAGCTCTATCTTCAAGAAAGCATAATTCGAGTTCATCTCATTGAGCTTTAAAGCAAAACACTTCAGAAAAGACACATAACAAAAAGCCGCTCATCTTAGATAAGCGGCTTTGTCATTTTCTAATCTCGCCTTTTTCAACGAGAGTCTGAAGACCGAACTACATCATCACGTTAAGCGACAAACCATCTTGTTTGCTGATGGTGTAGCGAATACGCGTTGTATGACCATGCTTATTCGTATCGACCAAGCGAGAAACTTTCCCTTTCTTGACCCAAACACTCAGCATCGCATCGACGCCATCTTCACTCATGCCAAACTTTGCAGCGAGCTCTTTACGAGCCGCAACGCCGTGGCTATCAATGTATTGATGAAGTTCAGTTAAAATCATACTACTTGCACCTCTAGTGCTTTCTGCTTACTGCCCACTTTCTTGAAGACGCGATACGTCACCACAAAACCACCAGCAATCGCCACCATCCATACTGCACTTGTCACAGGATGCGCAGCAAAGTTTGCCGCTTGGTAGTAGAAAGTCGCACCAAAGTAACCAAGAGCCATCGTCCAAACCGCGATGAAGCGTGCAAACGTCTGACCAAATTCACGAACATAAGCACCCATCGCGGCCACACAAGGCGTGTAAAGCAGGATAAGAATCAAGTAAGCGAATGCCGCATGACCAGATACAAACTTGTCTTTCAAGTTACCAAAGATAGAGGTATCGACTTCTTGGTCAGCTGCTACAGAATTAGAGTCAGACAAGTCGCCAACTTCAATACCTAATGGATCTGAGTAGCTCAATCCGGCTAGGTTTTCAGGGATCGTCATTACCGCTTCTTGCAGGCTTGCTGCTAAGTCAAACTCAGCTGCTTCTTCATCAGAAGGCGTTGTATATAGGCTATTTAATGTACCAACAACGGCTTCTTTAGCGAAAATACCTGTGATGATACCAACCGTTGCAGGCCAGTTCTCTTCAGTAATACCAATTGGTTGGAATACAGGTGTTACAACTTGAGCTGCTCTAGACAGTACTGAGTTTTCGCTATCTTCGTTACCAAAGCTGCCGTCCATACCTAGAGAGTTTAGGAAGCTAAGAATAGCCACAACCATCACGATTGTTTTACCTGCACCAAGTACGAAACGCTTCAGCTTCTGCCAAGTTTTCAACATTACGTTTTGCACTGTCGGCAATTCGTAATCTGGCATTTCCATCACTAAGCTATCACTGCTACCTGGGTAGATCGTGTTTTTCAGGAACAAACCCGTAAATACAGAAGCAACGATACCCATGATGTACAGAGCGAATACTACGTTTTGTCCTGCACCTGGGAAGAACGCCGCCGCGAACAGTGCGTATACCGGTAAACGAGCACCACATGACATAAACGGCGCCATTGATGCTGCTAGTTTACGTTCGCGCTCTTGGTCAAGAGTACGAGTTGCCATGATTGAAGGCACGTTACAACCAAAGCCCAGTACAAGTGGGACAAATGCTTTACCCGGTAAACCAATCTTCTGCATCACTTTATCAAGTACAAATGCAGCACGAGCCATGTAGCCTGAGCTTTCTAGTACCGCTAAGAATAGGTAAAGCGCTGCGATAACAGGAATAAAGGTCGCAACCGTTTGGATACCGCCGCCAATACCATCAGCAAGTACAGTGACTAACCAAACTGGTAAATGGCCATCTAATAAGTGGTGTCCACCATCAACTAATATTGCTCCAACACCAATATCGAAGAAGTCGATAAACGCACTACCGATATTGATAGAGAACATGAACATTAGGTACATGATAACGAAGAAGAAAGGAATACCGACCCATTTGTTCAAAATGAATTGGTCTGCTTTCTCTGTAAAGTTACGGCTTAGTTTGCCTTCGCTGCGACGAACACGTTTACAAAGGTCATGTAAGAAAGTGTATTTAGCGTCAGCAACAGCAAGGTCAATATCGAAATCGGCACCAAGACGCACGCTATCAATTTGAGTGCGAGTTTGTGGGGCTAAACCATTCAATACCAAGTAATCATTTTCTAAAGCACGAATCGCTAGCGCTCGGTGAGATACGTCAGCATCATCAAATTGTGACTCAACAGAAGGGATAAGAGCTTCTAACGCGGCATCGTAATCAATAGAGATAGGGTCAAGGCTCACACCTTGAACAAGCAGTTTATGCAGACGCTCTTTAAAGCGAACCACTTGACCTTTATCGTTTGCAGACAAGCTTAGAACTGGGCAACCTAGCTCTTTCTCTAGTGCTTTAAGGTTAATCACCTGACGTTCGCGCTTTAATACATCCATTTTGTTCAACACAACGATCATTGGGCGACCCAACTCACGCAGCTGTAATGTCATATATAAGCTTCGTTCTAGACAGTTAGCGTCGACAACATTGATGATCACATCTGCTGGGTGAGTTAAAACAGCGCGAGACGCGATAGACTCATCGATGCTGTTCGCATCATTACCACTGTCTAGTGCGTAGATACCCGGTAAATCCGTTAGTTGAAACTGATCACCAGCGTGCGAGTATAAACCCGTCTTCTTTTCAACAGTGACACCAACCCAGTTACCAACGTGCTGCTTAGCACCAGTCAGTGCGTTGAACAGTGTTGTTTTACCACTATTCGGGTTACCAACGGTAAGAACTTGATAATCCATTTAGATAACCTCGATTTGTTCTGCAATGCTTTCACGAATGGCGATAGAAACACCTCTCACTTCAACTTGAAGCGGATCACCCATAGGTGCACGGCGGATAAGCGTCACCTCGGTTTTTGGCAACATACCCATGACCATAAGTTTCTTCCTTACGTCTGGTGTTAAACCTGTTAGTGCAACAATAGAAGCCGCCTTTCCTTGCTCTAATTGTGAGAGTTTCATAAGTACCCAATTCGTGACTGATAATGAGAAAGATTGTTATTAACGCCATGATACACATACATGCCCACAATTCTATTGTGTGAAATCAATGTTTTCGAAAATACATACTCGTAAGTTTCGTTAAAAACGTTTACGTCAAAAACGTTACTTTCAACAACTAGCGAGAACTACCTCACTAGTACAAACCCTCCCAAACAAAAACAAATCATTAATTATCAATCACTTGAGACAATGTCGGTTTTCTCATAGGTATCTGTCGTTAATTTTATAAGTAAAATAAGTAGCTGGACGTATAGTTACTCCATCGAAGAGAAACTACTTCTCTTTAATTTTATTCCAGAGGTGATATGGCTTTGCTATATCACTCCGGCAGCAAGCGAAGGTGTCGTTGGCACCCGTGGTATAGTCCCCCCGGCTATGCCACGATATTTTTTTTCTTCCCTTTGTTTTATCCCAACAACCTTTTTAAACTCCCCATTTATCTCGTATCTCGTATCTCGTATCTCGTATCTCGTATCTCGTATCTCGTAGAAGCATAAAAAAGGTTCAT
>NZ_JBFRJF010000002.1:0-22015 GCF_041468745.1 Vibrio sp. 10N.286.52.F8 | reverse complement strand
TCGATTGAGTACGCTAAATCGCCTGACACAGGTGCATCATCAACGGCAGTTACACTCACATCGATGTTGGCAGAGACCGTATCGGTGCCGTCTGATACATCGAAGCCGAAGTTTACGTCGCCATTGAAGTTTTCGTTTGGCGCAAAGGTGTAAGTCCCGTTGCCGTTGTCGGTCAGGATACCGTCGCCACCATCGTAGGTCACACCTTCAACCGTTAGGTTGTCACCTTCAATGTCTGTCGCACCAGAAAGGAGGTCAGCGTCGGTGAATACAAGAGTTCCGTCTTCCTCGATTTCAAACGTTTTATCTTCAGGAACAGGCGCGTCATTAATCGGGCGTACCGTTAAATCAATTGCGCTGCTAATCGTTTCTTGGCCGTCACTGATGTCGAAAGTAAGGTCAAGTTCACCATTAAAATCAGCTGAAGGAACAACGGTGAAAGTACCATCACCATTGTCTTGAACTGTTGCATCATCACCAACTTGAACGTTAGAAGCAACAAGCTCGTCCCCATCTACATCACTTGCGTATTCGAGTAATTGTTCTTGAGTGAATGTTATGGAGCCATCTTCATCCATGATGTAAGCCAGATCTTGTTCAGCTTCTGGCGCATCATTTTCACTTTCCACTTTGATTTTAAACGTTTCGCTTACCGTTTCAGAATCAAAGTCATCCTCTACTTCGCTAATGGTCTCTTCGTCAGAAGCTTGAACATCAACTGCAAACGTCTCTTCTACTGTTTGTGAATCTAGCTCATCACCAACTTGTTGGTCACCCGACTCTGAAGATGTCGCACTCGGCGCTGCTGAAGTACGCGCAGCTTGGCCTTGTTCTTCATTACCTTCAGCGTCTACACCACCTGTCGCAGCCTCTGCGATATCACCACCTACAGCTTGTGCGCCCGCTCCAGCACCGCCACCACTGCCAGCAGCGTTATCCGAGCCAGCTTCAGAAGCGGCTCCACCAACTACATTGGATTGTGCAGCGTCTGAACCTCCATCACTTTCTGGCGTCTCTTCTTGCACAGCCGCACCAGAAGCAGAGGCATCTTCAGCATTACCTGCACCACTCGGATTTTCGTCTAAAGCCTGGTTAACTTCGTCTGCCGCATCCGCATTTTCAGCACCCGTCGCTATTGTCGACGCAATCGTGTTTTGTTGATTTTGTTGATTCTGCTGTTGGGAGGGCGTACCCGCGTCGTTCGTGTCCGTTTGTTCTACCGCGTCATTTAGATCTTCATTTTGGTTGTTTTGGTTATTTTGGTTATTTTGGTTATTTTGGTTATTTTCGCCTGCCATTACAGCCTCCGTTGCTACTAGCTAACTGATCGTATTTATAGAGGCATTAAAGGACATCATTTTGAAAAACCAATTTTTTATACAACATTTTTCATAATTTCTTTTTAAAGAGAAAGAATCAAAAAAAATTTGAAAACTGCCTTTAAAGATCCTTAGTTATTGTGATTAAAGCAATTAAGGGAGTGGAGCGATGATAGACATGACGAATTTGTTGCGCTCGGTCGACAACAACCACAAAGGGCTGCAATTGCTATTAGGCGACTTTTACAATGACTTTTCTGACGCATCCCTAAATATAGAAGCGCTTCATAAAGGTAATCGTTTTGATGAACTCAACAGTTACTCAAAACGATTGAAGACCATCTTAACGTTGCTTTGCGACCAAGACCTTCCGCCAAAAATGGCCAAATTGGAACACTTGAGTAGACACGAGTTTCCTGCGCCGGAAGATCTAATAGAGGATGTAAAAACTGAATTGCACAACGTCAATCGACAAATCAACCACTTGTTGGATATTAAGGAAGTAATAGATGGCAAGTAACCGAGGTCAGTCATGAGCAATAACCAAATAGAACATCACCTCAGAAAAGCACTTGTTTCCAATAACGAGGCTTCTAAGGTCACAGCTGATGACACTATTGTGCTTGCTAGTGCCATGACCAGCGTTCACAAAACGTTGCTCATTATATTCTTGCTCGCTTTGGTCGCTATCGCCGTGGCGTCACAAGCACGTATTGACATTGTTGTTTCTGTACGTGGAGAACTGCTATTGGAATCGGATGTTGAGAAAGTTCAACATTTAGAAGGCGGGATATTAGAAGAATTGTTAGTCAGAAAAGGGGAAGTCGTTTATGAGGGCCAACCTATCGCTCGAATACGCTCACTTGACCGTAACACTCAACTTGATACCGTCAATACTGAAATTATTCAGATAGAGCTCGATAAGATTCGTTATGAAAGCTTACGCGACATGATAGAGCCTAACTTCGACGCTTTCATTGAGAAATACCCTGAGCAAGTTCAGGTCAACATGAATACCTGGAGACAAGAATTCTCTAAAAACCGTTCAAATGAAGAACTCATTACACACGATATTAAGCACAAGAACTCGTTGATCAGTTCAATGTTAAAGCGTCGCAAAAGTTCAGAGAATCAACTCTCTCTGATACGTAAGCAGCTCAACATCAAAAACACCCTCTATAAAGAAGAGATGGCGTCTTATGTCGACGTTCTTAACATGAAAGTACAAGAGTCGAATATGGTGCGTGAGATTGAGAACCTTGACGAATCTGTGATGAATGAGCGTTTCCAACTCGACAAACTGGAAAAGCAACACCGTGACTTGGTTGAGAATCGAAACTCTGAGTACCAAGCACAAATCATTCAAGCGAACAAAGACCTCAAGCTAAAGCGAATCTTACAACCGCAGCATTCCGACAAGGTTGATCGCCTAGTCGTCTACTCGCCAGTCGATGGTGTGGTCGATAAACTTCACTTCAATTTCCGTTCTGCTGTGATTCCGCCAGGAGAAAGTATCGCCGATATTGCCCCAATAAATAATTCGTTACACGGTGAAGCGAAGATCCCACGTAAAGACATGGGATTTGTCGAAATTGGTCAGGCAGTGAAAGTAAAAATGGATACCTATAACTTTGCAAAATACGGGTTTGTTGAGGGAACCATCGCCTCAATCAGCCGTTCATCATACGAAGAAGAAGACGCTGAATTCTATTTAGCTGAGATTGAAATTGACCGAAACTTTCTTGAACGAGGAGGCACTCAATACAAGTTATCACCTTACATGGAGTTTACCGCTGATGTGAAAACAGGCTCGCGTCGCGTGATCGAATACGCTGCGAAACCGGTGATGTCAGCCATCGAGGATGCTTTCGATGAGAGATAATCAATGAGCGGTAAACCTTCGTACAATATTTCCATACCCGCCCTACGTCTAAGCATACTATTTAGCGTGGTATTGGCTGCGCTCGCTTTCTATTTATACTTTTCTTGGTCAAAAATAGATTCAGTCGCACAAGTGCAAAGCGCCCCACTGCTCATACAAGCCCAGAAGCTTAATCAGACCATAGAACAAGATATTCAAACTCTGCAACAGTGTTTAAGTACCAACACTTGCGGCACTAACGAATTCAACCTGGTTAACTTGAAGCTTGAAATTGATGAATTTCGCTCTTTAGCCTCGTTGAACAAAACCGAGTTCAGCTTGGTTGGGGCAACTGAATACACACAACTGGAATTGGCGATTAATCGTTTCTCCGATAGCGCAAAAACACGTAACGACGTATTAGGCTTGTACCTTTCATTGACCAATAACTATCTGCAGATGGACGACAACTATCGCACCATGTTTAACAACCATGCAAATGACTTAATGTCAGAAAAAAACGAGTTCTTTATCTGGTTGTTTATGGTGGTCGTGATATTGGCTGTGATTACGATTCTATCCAACTCAGTTGCTATGTTGAAGCTAAAGAAATCCAGTTCTAACGAACGCGAAATCGACTATGAATTCGATGCCCTGTATCAAGAGCTGAAGCAGCTAGATTTACAACGTCTTGAAGAGCTTCTTAATGAAGTTAGCATCAACCCCAAGCAGCGTCAGATTTACTCTCATCTCAAACTTATTTTCAGTAAATTAGAAGACCAAAAGCGCAATAACGATCTCTACAAACAGTTGTATGCGCTGATCGGTTATGAGATTCGCGGAATTACAAACACCATCAACGGTGGCGTCCAATATCTGGTTCAAGAAACCGATGAAAACGGCGTGTTGATGGCGAACGATATTACCTCTGCGTGTAGCACACTATCTGAGTTAGCAGAAAACTATAATCGCTTGATATCACAGGGTACGGAAAGCAAGTCGAAAGAGTTCTCTTTACTGAGTGTGTTATCTGAATTAATGATTCATATCAGTGCCAAAGTACAACGTAATGAAAGCCAACTTGACTGTTTTATCTCTGACAACTTACCCAATCGTGTAGAAGGTCAATCCACCAGCTTGTTCTGGATATTGTTCCTGCAGCTTTCCAATGCCATTCAACTCAAATCAAATAAGAAACTGTTTGTAACGATTGAATCGGGTGCGGCTTCAGACATGGAAAATACCCGTGTCACCATCAACCTCAACTTCTTATCAACACTGGATGTTTCTGTTGCCAAGCTCAACAAACTCCATTGGAGCGCACACAAAGACCATACAGCCAGCACAGATGACTTAGCGAAAAGCGTTCTGAAGGATTACGGATATTACGAGAGCCACTGGTTCCAGTCAGGGGCTCAGGAACGTTTTCAGATCGAGCTTGATCTTAAGGCTAAGAACTTCCACACAGAGAAAACTCGCTTTGATGGCAAGCGTTTACTCTTGTGTGCTAATACTCAAGTTCGCATCGATGTGATGAAGAAAATGCTCAGTAACTTGGGGCTTGATATCACCGAGATTCGCACTGCAAATGAGCTTTTCTCAGCGGCGAAAACGTTCGGTGATTACGATGCGATAATGTTGACCGATACCTTTGAACCCAACAAGCTGCCGTCGTTGAGCAAGACGGTGAAATCTCAGCTTAAGAACCACCCAAATACCAAGTTACTGTTGTCAGTGACCAACACTCAGCAAGCACAAGAGTGTCATAGCTTCGTCGACAAAATCATCAACGCTCCTGCTATCCCTTACGAGTTCATTCCAAACCTACTCACCATTATGGAAGCGGAAGCATCGGAAGAACAGATGGAAAACAGCTCATTCCTTATCGTAGAGGATGACCGAGTTCAACAAATTTTACTGAAACGAATCTTGACCAAACAAGAATATGAACCAGACATGGTTGGCGATGGCGCCGATGCCGTGAAGCACTTTATGAACAAGCGTTCTGACATCATCTTCATGGATTGCATCATGCCGGGTATGGGTGGCATCGAAGCCACAAAACGCATTCGCCAATTCGAACAAGAAAACGAGAAAAACCCTTGTACCATCATAGGTGCAACCGCATTGACCAGCAGTAACGAACACCAGGCTTGTATTGAGGCCGGAATGGATTACGTAATCAGCAAACCTTATAAAAGCGACCAAATCATCAAGGTGATCAACAAGTATGTGGCGGTACAAAAACTTAACTAGCAGCATCATAGCTGCGCTTACATTAAGCACGACACCTTCAGCATCGGCGACTACCCTGCTTGAGGCGGTAGAACTCGGTCTGCAGAACAGCCTTTCTCTTCGGGCGAGTGATAAAGGGGTCGAAGAGAACGAGTACAACATTGGTATCAGCCGCTCAAAATTTCTTCCTTCCCTCAATGGTGCTGCCGATACCACATGGAATGAAAATGAAACCTTGCTATCAAGTGTGCCTGATGAAACTTCAAGCTATAACTCGAACAGCTACAGCCTTTCCCTTTCTCAATCGATCTTCAATCTGGGCGATATTTTCAAATATGGGACGGCAAAGCTCGACTTCAACATTGAAGAGATTAAACACGAGAACAAAATCCAAAGCACTATTTCAGAAATCGGCTCTCAATACTTTGAGTATTTGAAAAACAACGCACAAATTAAAGCGACCAAGGTAGAGCTTAAGTCGTCTGAGACGCGTGAACATCAAATGCGACGCAATGTGGAACTCGGCAATACAGCCGCCAGTGAGCTTTACGAAGTGATTGCTCAGAAAGAAGGTGTGTCGAATCGATTGAGAACCTTGCAGAAAGACCGTCGCGTCATTCTCAACGGGCTATCGATTCAGATTCAATACCCTATCACTCCGTCTCAAGATATCTACGAAAGTGTGCCTTTAAAAGAGATAAACGAAACCGAACAACGATCAATCATGGATCAAGCGTTAAAGCTCAACAACGACTTGTTAGTGGCTAAGAAAAACGTCGAGAGAAGCCGCAGAAGCTTAAAAGAGAGCGGTTCGAACTTCTTACCGACCGTATCGCTTTCAGCCAGCTATCGACACGATGACGCCAATAACTTCGACAAAACCGACATTACAGCGACAGGCGAAAGTAACTCAACCAGTGTTGGGTTAAACCTAGCAGTTCCTATCTTGTCTGGTGGCTCTGATTACTACGGCTATCAAAAATCATCGACGGCCATCGAACGTACTGAGCTGCTTTACCAAGATTCGCTTTACACCACACGTAACAGTGTGAATACCTCCGTGCTCAACATTAACGATTTCTCGCAGTCTATAAGCAGTTACGAAAACATCATTCGCGCCAACTACGCGTCTTATAAAGGGATCCAAAGAGCCTACCAATTGGGCACGCGTACTATCACCGACTTGCTGGCGGCGGAAAGTAAACTATTCAGCGCCTTAAGAGACTACGAAAGCGCACGATACGACTACATCATCGAGACCATCAAGCTTGAGCAAATTAAGGGAATACTCTCAATTCAATCTATCGAAAGCGTGATGCAATTAATGAGCGATATTGAGGGACGAGACAATCAAGATTTGGTGCCTAAACATCTTCTCTCAACGGAGTCGTTGAGGAAAGGAGGTCGCAATGCAAACTGAGCAGTTTTCGCAAAAGATCAACATGGCAGATAAGTGTTATCTGACTTTCTCAACGATAATATCGACCCTGTTTGGTTTGGTACTGCCCTTCTCCATTCTGATCATTTTTGACCGAGTGTTACCCAACCAAGCACAAGATACTCTGTTCTTATTGTTCGCGATTATCTTGATTTCTATCTTCCTCGACTATCACTTAAAAAATCAGGAAGAGAAGATTTCCTCTGTCATCATGAGGCAGTTTGAGACCAACTTAACCAATAAGGTATTTCAATCCATCTGTTTGGCGGAAATCTCTAAGTTCCGACGTTTGGAGCCAGGCGAATACCTAGAACGAATCTCAACCATTCCTGAATTGAAAACCTTCTTTGGTGGCGAATCGGTTCGAGCGCTTATCAACCTTGCCGTCAGCGTGATCACTATCCTCATCATAGGACTCATCAACATATGGGCTGGCATTACCCTTCTGATTGCCTCTGTCATCTTGGCTATTTTTGCGTGGAGCCTTTCCAAACAAAAGATTGGTAGTTTGCAGAATAAGTCAGACATCGAAGGGTTAACTACCTCCAAAATCATTGAGATCATCTCTAGCCCGCTTGATATCAAAGCTCGAAATATGGAATACCGCGTTGAAAGCCTGATGACACAAATGGTCGAAGAGCGCGAAGTTGAGAACATCAAATATGAGCAGATTGAATCTAACTTCAGCCTAATATTGGCGCTCATCCAACAGCTTTCTATAGCTTGTGTTGTTGTGGTACTGGCAACGGCCGTTATCAATATGGAATCTAGCCAAGGCATCATGGCCGCGATCATCATGCTAACCAACCGTTATTTTGCGCCTTACCAACAAGTGATGCGCACCGCGAGCCGTTGGGAGTTAAACAAACTCCATATTCAGCGTATCGTTGACCTCCTTGAATTGGCCGCCTCTGTTGAACACCAACATGAAACAACAGAAGTAGAACGTATCTCGGTTAAGTATTCTGAAAAGCAGCGTATCGAGTTCGAACTCGGACAAGCCTATTTGCTGACAGGGAAAAGTGGTTCAGGTAAGACCCACCTCGCTAACTGTATTACGCGTCAGAACAGTGATAGCAAACTAGATATCATGATTAACGACACGCCTTTGGATGACGTCAATTACAACGTTTGGCGTAACAGTGTTCTGATGGTTGATAAGACCAGTTCGTTCGTAGAAGGGACGATTATCGATAACCTCACCTGTTTCCGCCCAAGCTTGAATAACACGGCGTTTGCACTGTGTGAAACCATGAACATCAAAGCTCAAATTGATGGGCTTCCTGCCGGTTTTTATACAGAACTCAAAGGCCATATGCGTAACCCATTCTCACGCCAAGTTGGCTACGCCCTATTATTAGTTCGCGCCCTGCTCGCCAGTAAGCGCGTATTGATATTTGATGACATCGACTGTGTGTTTGATGAGGAATTTGCACGAATGGTTCTCACCAGTACGGCTTATCGAGCCAACGACAAAATCTTGATCATCGCCAGTAATAAAATGGACAAGCTTAACCATCGCCTCAAACGCGTAAAACTTACCGGAGGTGACCAATGAGTATCTTAGTCGACTTCAATAATGTACCGCAACGTGTCTTGGATTTTGAATCCAGCGGATACGACGAACGTTACAGTCAATCGCCACTTATCCGCGGTTTGGCCTACACCTTGATAGCACTCGAATGGGAAGGCACACCCGCGATACTCAGCGATGCTTTTATTCCGAAACACAAAGACAGCGACAGCTTTACAGCAACCATAGAGCGTCTTGGGTATCGCTGTGATGTGACCAAATTAAAGACACTCGAGAATATAGATAAACACCCTCAGCCATGCTTTATTGAAATAGAGAATCTAAGTGCGATTTTCTTAGGCACCAAAGATGGAAAGTTGCTGCTGTTTGATTACACGAACAACAACACCATTGAATACCCAATGTGCAAAAAGCCCTGTTTGCTGATTGCGATTAGCGAATATTCTCGTCTGTTCCGCGAGCCACCTCCGGAATCGCAAGACAGAAGCAATTGGATTAAATACGCTTTCTATCGTTATAACAATGAACTTAAAAGCCTGATCATTCTCAGCTTCGTCATCAGTATTCTCGGTGCATTGCAGCCATTCTTTATTATGAGTGTATATAACTTCGCACTGACTTCGAGCTCCGAAGCCACACTCTATTGGCTAACCTTATTCGCCATTATTGTCGGCTTCTCTGAATACTTTTTTAAGAAAATGCGCGTCAACATTATTGCGACCTCCGGTAAAGACCTCGCCGTGCACATCTCGCAAGCCGTTATATCTAAATTGCTTTGGCTACCCTATGCGATGACATCTACTGCTGGGGTCTCTTCTCAGCTAGCACGTTTGAAAGATATCGATACCTTCCGACGCTTGGTGACTGCCGAATCGACGCTCAGCTATTTTGATATGCCGTTTGTGATCGTATTTATCATCGCCATTGCTCTGATGTCTGGTACAGCGGCATTAGTGGTGATGGGTGGTTTAATCCTGATGTTAGTGTTCTGTATTTACTCTCGCTATATCTACTCGCAAGCCACATCCAAAAGTTCGCGCGCCAATGCGATGGTCTCGTATCAATGGAACGAAATCCTTCGTGGTATCAAAACAATCCAAGGCCTGCCTTTACTTCGTGTCGTTCAATCTCGATTCAGTGCATCGCATATGCAAAGCACCAGCGATGCAGAGAACGTTGCCGTGACTAACAGTAAGATTCAGGCCGCTGGTGGCAGTTTGATTCAAGTGATTGGTACAGCAAGTATCGTGACCGCGGTAATCGGCGTGATGGAAGGTACTTCTGATGCGGGTGCCATGCTCGCAACCGTTATTTTGGTTTGGAAAGCGTTAGGCCCAATCATGGGTATCTATAACTCAATTTCCAAGTTCCAATCGATCAAGGCTTCATCAGCACAGATAAACAACCTGATGTCGATGAATGACGACAAATTGACCTTAGAAAAAAGCCCACCTATTCGCCTGTTCCAAGGAAGCATTGTGGGCAGCGGAGTCAGTCACCGATATGCAGGAGCCGCAACGGGTTTAACTAACTTGGGGTTCAAAATCCCACCCAGTGCCAAAGTGGTCATTTGTGGCCCTACGGGCTGCGGTAAAACCACCTTAATTTCAATCATTGCTGGGTTAGAAGACCGCTATCAAGGCGCTGTATCTGTCGATGGTTACAACATTAAACAGTTCAATAGCTACCGTTATCGCACCTCGATTAACTACATCCCTTTCAATTTGCATATTTTTGAAGGCTCACTTGAGACCAACTTCATTTTACACAACGGACTGATTCCAACAGACAAGATGCAAGAGATGGTGAGCTTCTTCGAATTAGATGAATGGCTTCCGGAAGGCTTGGCTACTCAGTTAAGCGTGGATAAATGCAAAAGTCTTCCGAATGGAATTCAACAAAAACTGCGTCTGGTACTTGGCCTAGGTAACTGTGAGCAATCTCTGATTATTATTGATGAGCCATTCAATGGTGCAGAAAATGAAAATGCGCAGTACTTTAACCGTTTGTTCAGCGATAAGTTGCTGAATAAAACAGTCATTTTTTCGACCAACGACCCTGGTTTGATCGCAACATCAAACATGAGTTTAGTGTTAGAGCCGGATGGAAATTTGAAATATTTTGGCTTAACAGACAAATACTTAAACAGCTTAAGCTAAAACCTCAACGCTTAATCACAATTCGCTATTTAGGGAAATGGATATAATTGACAAATTCATAAGCGAGAGGGATGATTCGCCCCAATACCACAGGTAACAAGGAAGAATATGTACACATTCGTTGCAGACAAGCTTGATGTAGCTTACTTATCCGCAATTCCTGAAAACCACCAACTTCAGGAGTGCGATGTACCTGAAGAAGAGATGGAGCTTCGAGAGATCGTTGAGGTTTGGTATGAGTCTGCCTTCCTACCCGCTTTCAATCTTCAGAAAATAGACATTGAGAACAAAGCAGAGCTCACCATCGTACAAATGCACGTATTCAGCAATGATACGAGCACACTCGCCTTCTTACTAAAAAACAGAGTGTATCGCGCCGCACTTAACAGAATGCTCGGTATTTGGACATTAGAACCCTCTGCAAAAACCGTATTAGAGCAACTTCTTTTCGAATTAAGCCTCGATAACAATCGTCCTCATTAGTAAGCTTTTTAAGTGATTCATCAATAAGCATAAAATTAAACAAACTGCCAAACGCTATAAATTACTAATAAAAGAACGCATTTCAAAATAAGCTCTGGAATCACAAGAACTTATACCTCTCCCACACTTACGTAAAATTTACCGTTTCAAAGTTTCCATATCGGCATTTTTATTCTACTGTTTTTATATAACGACAGTTGGATGGATCCTTATATGGCGATTACGGTTTGGAATAACCTTTCAGTCAAACATAAACTCTTTGGCTTAGTTCTACTTCCCATTTCATTATTACTCTTCCTAGCAGGTAGACAGGCTTATATATTAACGACTCAGTTAACCGATTTTGAACGAACCAATCAGTTATCTGTCTATCTTCAAGATATTTCTATTTTGTATAGAAGTACCTTAGCCTCTAGCCCTGAAGAGTTTGCTACTCAAAGCAACCAAGTAAAGGCAGAACTTAAAAACCTGTCTCCCATCATTTTTTTAGACGCATCTGGTGAAATGAATCAACTTGTTGCCGATTTCAGCGAAGCGACCTTATCGACGATGCAAGTGACTGACACTTACGATAAATTGGATGCCCTCGAATGGCAGAGCGATTTATACAAGCAACTGTTACTTGAAGTAGAGAAAGTCCCTTTTGAAAACACTAAACGTGAAATTCAACAGCACCTCACTGCCCTTAAACAACTTGAGTGGTTGATGTTTTGGTCGAACGAAGAGTTCAAGCTTGGTAGTTCACTGATTGAGACCTTCCAAATCAGCCAAGAGTACGACCCAGAACTCGCCGAACAGATCAAAACCTTGAGTGAAAGACAGCAATTGTTCTTAGAGCGCTTTGTTTCATTGAACGCCAACGAACATCAAGTTTCTTTGATGGTTGAAGTGTTTCGAAATGATGTGTTCGCTCAAAGCCAAGAGATAAGAAGCGCGCTACTCGACCTAAATACAATCAGCCAACTGACGCCACAAGAAGTGTCTGTCGGCTTAGAAGCGATGAGCGCACGGCTCAACTTATTACAAAGCCTTGGCGGCGTAATCAAGCAAGAGTTTCAACAAGAAGTTGAGCAAGCCATCTATGACGCGCAAATACAACGAACCCTGTTTATTTCAATCGTCGCTTTGCTGGCTGCGATTGTTATGGGTTTAACTCTTAGCTTGGCGAGACAAGTCACTAACAACCTTAATTTGGTGTTAGCTTTCTTAAAAAGCGAAAATGATGACACGCGCCCTTCTTTAGATAAATTAATCCAAGGTAAAGATGAACTCAGTCTGTTTGCTCAGCAAGTTGAACGATTGACCATCGAACGAGAGCTCGCGAAAGAGAGATTGACGGTAGCAAAAGAAGACGCAGAGAGAGCCAAAGAGGATGCCGAACACGCGAAAGACAACGCAATACAAGCCAGCAAAGCAAAAAGTAGCTTCTTGGCCAACATGTCTCATGAAATTCGCACCCCGCTCAATGGTGTTATTGGTATTTCGGAAATCCTCGCAGATACGCCGCTTACACCGACACAACGTGACTATGTTGATACGATCGAAACTTCATCCCAACTGCTCCTTAGCTTAATCAACGATATCTTAGACTTCTCTAAAATTGAGTCTGGCATGCTATTAATCAGCCCGCATTCTGCATCGATTAGAGAGTCGATATACGACATCGCCTCTATTGTGGCACCAAAAGCGAAAGAACAAAGAATATCGATTAACGTTGATATCAGCCCAGATACACCAGCACGCGTGATGATAGACGATCACCGTTTAAGACAGATCTTGATGAACTTTATGTCGAATGCGGTGAAGTTTACGGCTGAAGGTGGCGTCACATTATCAATTCAAACGCTCAACAAAGCAGATAACAATGCCACCATTCGATTTGCTGTACGAGATACGGGTATTGGTATCGCTTCACTGCAACAAAAACAGATATTTGAACCGTTCGCTCAAGAAGACGATTCAACCACACGTCAATTTGGTGGTACTGGTCTTGGTCTAGCCATCAGTACACAGTTGGTAGAGCTGATGGGTGGTCAAATTCAACTCGACTCCGTCAAAGGTGAAGGAAGCTGTTTCTACTTCGACTTGGTATTGCCTGTTGACTTGATACTGCCAAAACCAAGTACAGCAACGGCTGATATTTATGTGCTGGGTAACGAAAACATGCTCTCCGAGCGAATCGAGTCCGACCTTAACCTTTATGGTTTGAAGGTTACCGATAAAACGAATGATATAACGGCAATTACAGAGCAGCTCTCCACTCAAAAACACACTAAACCTATTACTGTTGTTTTCGCCGAAGATGACGCATTCCTAGCTAATACCCACGCAGATAACTTAGAAAAGCTGCACCAAAACGGCATCACTATCTGTTTGATACGTTCCTTCTTAAGTGAGCCAGCGAATCTTGGTGACAGCGTTACTGCACAAGTCGCACAGCCCCTACTCGGCTTGCGTTTAATTAAAGCTATTGAGCTTTGTGATACACGAGGTTTGGCGGAACTATCAGAAGCAAGCCAGACATCAGTCGAGATCCAACACAAAATCCTCATCGTTGAAGACAACAAGATCAACCAAAAAATTGCTGGTCTTCATGTCGGTAAAAGTGGTTTTGAATTCGAGTTCGCTAATAATGGTCAAGAAGCTGTGGACATGTTCACCGCTAATCCTCATTACGCGGTGATACTCATGGACTGCATGATGCCGGTTATGGATGGCTTTGATGCAACAAGCAACATCCGAAGAATTGAAAAAGAAACAGAAGCGACGCGACGCATCCCTATCATTGCATTGACCGCCAGTGTCATCGATGACGATATTCAGAGGTGTTTCGACGTTGGTATGGATGACTATGTACCAAAACCATTCAAGTTCGAAATGCTTAAAGAGAAAGTACTCACCGCGGTAGAAGCTATGCCACTACCAGCTTCCTATAAAGCTCAACCTAAGAAACAACCTGCAACTGTCACTCCAATTATCAACGGGGCTGCGACCAAACGTACTTTGCCTGAAGAAGCGGAACAAAACGCAATTCCGAGCAAATCAGAGAGAATCTTGCTAGTCGAAGACAACCGCGTCAATCAAAAAGTAGCTTCTATCATGCTGAAGAAGGCCGGATATGCCTTTGAAATTGCAGACAACGGACAAATTGCCGTTGATATGTACCAGAACGACAGTAGCTTCGACATTATTTTGATGGATTGCATGATGCCTGTTATGGACGGTTTCACGGCAACTAAGGAGATTCGAGAACACGAGAAAAACCAAGGCTTAAGCAAAACTCCTATTATCGCGTTAACCGCTAGTGTTATCGATGATGATATTCAAAAGTGCTTTGATTCCGGAATGGATGGATACGTAGCGAAGCCCGTAAGAAAAGAAAAGCTATTCCATCAAATAGAAAGTGCGACTTGTTAGGAGATACCTCATGGATTGGATTAGAACAATAAAAACACTTCCCCGCAGAGTCATGTTGCCAGTCGCGGTAGGGCTATTAGGAAGCTTGCTTTTTCTAAGCCCTGCTCACGCCGCTGAAGATTATGCCATATTTTCTTTAGACTCCGGATTTGAAGAGATATCAATAAACAAAGCGCGAAAGCTCTATAGAGGGAAAACTAAGCACCTCAATGGCAAACGTGTTGAACTGTCTGATTGGCCTGAGAACAGTGCCGAAAGAGAGGACTTTTATCAGCTTTTGCTTGGAAAAAATGCCGCTCAAATGAATGCACACTGGGCTGGTTTATCTTTTTCAGGAAAAGCGCGTTATCCAAGAGAAATCAAAACGGCGTCAACCGACAGCTTAGTCGACTGGCTTGATGACAAACCAAACCGTATTGGTTACTCCCCACTCTCTTCGGTTCCTCAAAATGCCAACGTTCTCTACGTTATAAGTTCGGAGAAATAATATGAAAAGAATAATTACGTCAGTGTTATGTGCCTCAATGGCCTCTCCGGCTTTTGCGAATATCGAACTTACCGATAATTTATCCTTGAGTGGCTTTGGCTCAACGTCTTGGGCAACATCGGATAACGATAATCCATTAATCATCAACCGCGGTTTTACTGATGAGAGCTGTTACGACTGTGATACCACATTTGGTGTTCAACTCGATTACTTCTACAACTCATTCAAAGCTTCCGTGCAAGTTGTTAAGCCACCCCAATATGATTGGAGTGAGCCGCAGCTAGAGTGGGCTTACTTAGGTTATGAATTTAATGACTTTGATGTCAGCATTGGTCGATTACGACTACCATTATTCCTTGCCTCTGAGTACTACTATGTGGGCCAAGCCTATATGACAGCAAGGCCACCGACAGAGGTGTATAACAGCGTTCTCGGAGTCACAGCTTTCAACGGTATAAAAGTGAGCTGGACTCACGATGTCAGTGACGAAGCTACTCTTTTACTTACTCCGTTTATCGGCATAAAAGATAAAAATGACGTAGATTTCAACTCGACTACAAAACTGGAATTTGAAACCAATCGCATGTTCGGTGCCAATCTTCAATTGAGCGGTGAAAACTATCGTTGGAACTTGTCATTCCTCGACTCCAATTTTGATCAAACCGTTTCTGGCACGATTACAATCCCTGGGACTTCGATAACAGCTCCATTCAGTAGCAAACAAGACAACCAACACATTCAACTTTGGTCGTTAGGTGTTGAGTATGAATTAGGTCAAGCGGTGCTTGCAAGTGAAGGACAGATCAGTGACATCTCGTCCTCGATGTACGCTAGTTTGGGCTACAGACTAGATTTATTCACTCCATACGTCGTTTACGGAGCAGAGTTTGATTCTCACGAACACCTAACAGGAAACAGCTACCTAATTGGTGTGGATTACGATGTGTTACCTAACGTCTCCATCAATGGCGAAGTGCAATATTTTGAGGCTCGTAAAGCAAACGGTGCCTTTGTTGAGAATTTCAATGCACTTACTGGTTTTGATGACAAAGATGCCGTCCTTTATACGATCATGTTGAGTTTCGTCTTCTAACCCGAATCCTTTTCCAATTACGCCAGACGAAACTGGCGAAGAGTTTATGGTAAGTGCAACGAATCCATATGTAAGCAGCACTGGGTATTCGGTACTCAAGCAAGGAGGTAATGCAGTCGATGCAATGGTGGCGATGCAGATGACAATGTCGGTGGTTGAACCGGATATGACTGGGATTGGCGGCGGTACTTTTGCGCTGTTTTACCAAAAAGACAAAGACCAAGATTGATCGCACCAAACCTTATGACCCAACGGGTTTGCTCGTCGAAAAGAAAACCTACGCCGAAATGTTAGTACCAGAGTTCATGCAGATCGGTTATCCGGTGCATGTCATTCCAGTCGTCAGTGGCTTGAATGCCATTGAAGTCAAAGATGGCAAGATCTATGGCGCGACCGACAGACGCCGTGCATCAAGCTCTATGGGTGAATAATAAAACGAAATGGGCAAGTAACAGGCTTGCCCTTATTTTGTCTTTAGTTGCTTGAACCTCGTCTAAGCAGTTCATGGATGCGAAAAAGCCAGTCGAACGTGTCGACTGGCTTTTCATTATAGGCTTCGCTAATTACTCATTAGGATATTATGAGCTTGGCGCTACTCGTTTATCTTTCAACTGATCAATAACATAGTCAGGAGCTACTTTACCTAGCTCACCTAAGCAATCATCGGTCTTTTCATTTCCGTAGCGCACATAGATATCGCATACCGCGTATAGCTGCTCTGGAGAACCAGAGATCAAATATGCTTTCTCGAACGATTTAGTCGACTTGTCGATATCCAACTCTTCTTGTAATACCCCATTTAGGTACCAGTAGTAGCTGTTATCTTTCGCTAGCTTCGCAGCCACTTCAATCTCTTTGGCTGCCGCAGTTTTGTCTTCAAGGCGAACCAGAGTCAACGATTTCGAATAATGCAGAGCGGCGTTGTTTGGCACGCTCTCCAAACCACGATCTAATACTTCGACTGCTTGCTTATCTTTGTTCTGAGCTCGAAAATTATCTCCGTAGCTCAACCAAACTTGCGCTTCTTTTGGATGCGTATTGATCAGCTCTAGATAAACCGTTTCCGCTTTATCCCATTCATTGTGCCAACGAAGCACATCAGCAAACAGTAATTGGTACTTTTCAGATTCTTGCGTTTCCAAGAAGCTAATAAGCTCTATGACTGGTGGTTCAATTTGTGCTTTCTGCTCGTCATCCAATGCATTGAAGTCACGGACTAGGTTTGACGTTGCCGTATGGCGAACCATGGTATCGCTGTCTTTTAGCAAGGGTGAAACTAACGCCCAGCGATGTTCAAGTTGGTAAGGTTCAGAACCGATAACCGCCGCTTCACGAACTTCAGGGTTTTGATCTTTTAAGCCTCTTGCCACCGCCACCAGCGCATTTTGGCTTGGATATGAAGCAAGCTCTTGCAGTGCACCAGTACGATTTTCAACAGATTGATTCTGATCTTGTGCCATGTAAGACAACTGTTGAATGCGGGTTTGAGTGTCCGTCATTTCAAGCACTTGATTGATATTTTGTGCTGGCGCGTCAACCGTTTGTTGAACGCTATTCGCAGCCATCGCAGACGTTGAAATTAATGCGGACGTTGAAATCAATAAAGCAACAGCCGTCGCTAAACTCTTCTTCATCATAGTATTACCTTAAACTGGAGAACTTAGCCTGTCCTTAGACTCGTATCTGATTAAATTTATCTTGGACCTGTTGATCCAAAGAACGAGTTAAAACTTGGTCTCGAACGTAGCTTGTTGCGCCTGTTTTGCTCGATGCGCCATCAATACTGAGTCACTGAATTTGCCATGAGCAACCGGATGCCCCATCGCACGAGCGATATAAGCCATCGACTTGTCGACATGAGAAAAGAACTTGTGCCAACCTGCACATAAGTAGTTCAAGCCCGGTTCGCCTGCGCGAGTTTTGATAAAGCGGTTTTTAGGACATTCACCATGACAAGCAAACTTGTAATCACACTGCTGACATTGACTGGTCAGTGTACGGGATTTAGCAAAACCAAACTTTTGCTGTGGTGCGCTGTACGCCAAATCATCAAGTTTCTCGTGATGAATATTGCCAATCTTGTATTCAGGGTAAACATAATGGTCGCATGAGAATACGTCGCCATTAGGCTCCATCGCGAGGCCTTTACCGCAGATTTCATTCAGAGTACAAAGCGGGTTAGGACGCCCTATCCATGTTTCTAAACTGGCTTCAAAATACTGAACGAACACTTTACCGATGTCGTTCTTCGCCCACTCATCAAATACAGAAATATGGAAGTTACCCCAAGCCAAATCCGACACACACCACGATTCCATGATCGAGTCTTTATGGCCGGGGATCAGGCGTTTGTCGCCTTGTTTGAGCTGCTCGCTCACTTGAGACGTTTGTGGCGCAACCGTTCTAAAGGTTTTTTGCTCAACGATAGGGATAAACTGCATTTGCGGTGACTTCACCACATCACGTAGGAAGCGATACACCTCAAGTGCATTTTGACTGGTGAGGTTATTCACACAAGTAAGCGTTGCGAATTTCACTTGGTGTTTGTGCAGCAGTTCAACGGCCGCCATCACTTGTTTGAATGTACCACGGCCTGCTCTGTTGACACGATACGCGTTGTGCAGCATTTCAGGGCCATCAATACTCAAGCCGATTAGGAAATTGTTCTGTGCTAAGAATCGGCCCCAATCGTCATTGAGCAGTGTGCCATTGGTTTGCAGGTCGTTTGAAATCAACACACCTTCAGGTCGGTACTTTTTCTGTAGTTCAACCACTCTTTCAAAGTACGCTAAACCCAGCATGGTCGGTTCACCGCCCTGCCATGAGAAGATAATTTCAGGCGTATTTTGACCTTCGATGTATTGTCGGATGTAGGTTTCTAACGTCTCATCATCCATTCTTGGAGAACTGCCTTTCTTGTACTCCAACAAATCTTGCTTACTTAGGTAATAACAATATTTACAGTCAATGTTGCACGCTGCGCCAATTGGCTTAGCCATAACATGCAAGCGTTTAGACGCTTTACCATTGTATTGTGGACCTTGAGTAATATGCATGATTTACCTACCTATTTTAGTATTCTGGACCCATCATAATTCCTATTCGATCAGGTGACATGTTATACCCTTTATAACCAATAGGAATGACCTTAAACGTTAGAATTAGACCCTATTTCGAACATCTGAGACACGCGATGAAATTTCTTAATTACAAACAGTTAGCAACAATTAGCAGCGTCACCATGACTATCCTTCTGAGTGGCTGTGCAAGCGTGCCTACACACCCCATCGCCCAACAAATTGACCAAGAGATGGTGTTGGTTGAAGGCGGCACATTCACCATGGGGTCGAACGGTCCAGAAGCGACCAAAGCAGAGCGTCCTGCACGTAATGTAACTGTAGATAGTTTCTATATTGCGAAGTTTGAGGTGACTCAAGAATTGTTCGAATCGGTGATGGGCTCATCTCTCAGTTATTTCCAAAACCCACAAGTTCCGGTCAATAACTTAAGTTGGCAACAGGCGAACTACTTCGTTGAACAATTGAACGAACTTACAGGTGAAGAATACCGTCTGCCGACTGAAGCTGAATGGGAATTTGCAGCGAAAGGTGGCAACAAGAGCAAAGGCTATACTTACAGTGGTTCCAATAACTTAGATGATGTTGCGTGGTACTCAGCAAATTCTAAAAATAGCGCACATCCAGTCGGGCTAAAGAAGCCAAATGAACTAGGCTTATATGACATGACCGGAAACGTGGGTGAGTTTGTGATTGATGCCTTCGATGACACCTTCTACCGATTCGGTCCAACAGACAATCCTAACAACGCAAAACACAGCGACGTTGGTTTATCACATAAATCGGTTCGCGGTGGCAGCTTTGCTTATGACGAAAATGAATCTGAAAGTTACCGTCGCGACTTCGCAAGCCAATCGATCACTATGTCAGATATGGGCCTGCGTTTAGTTAAGGATACGAACTAAGGCTCTGAACTAGCTAGAGATGCGAACTAACTAAAGATGTGAACCAGCTAAATGTGCGAACTAGCTAAAGGTGCCGACGGTTATGACTCAATAATCTTCACAAACAATCCTAAAAATACGATTCGCACTGTACACACGTTGGAAATCTGACCAAACATTAGAACTCAGCGGCAACAGCGAATAAGGAAACTCTATGCAATACACCAAGCTTTCAGGACTAACCCTCGCGTTACTCTGCGCTCTCCCAGCTTCAGCTGAGGAAAAGCCAAATCTAGTCCTTCAAATCACGGTAGATGGCCTGCGCGCAGATCTAATCGAACGATATAAGCACAACTTCGGTGAAGGCGGTTTCCGGTACTTAATGGATGATGGTACCTACTACACCAACGCAAACTACCAACATGGCAACACGGAAACGATCGTGGGCCATGTGTCGCTTGCAACAGGTGCTCCACCGAGCGTACACGGCATGGTAGGTAACGTTTGGTATGACCGTAGCGAAGAACGTTTGGTGTATAACGTAGAAGACGGTAACTACCAAATGCTGACCTCTGGTGCAGGTGTCGATAAAGCAACAGAGATCGACCCAACGCAGAAGACAGCACAAGGCGATGGCCGCTCTCCAGAGCCAATACTCTCCACCACGTTTGGTGACGAACTGACGATTTCCAATAGTGGCAAATCAAAAGTATTCGGTGTATCAGTGAAAGACCGCGGCGCAATCTCATTGGCAGGACACAGTGGTAAAGCCTTCTGGTTCTCCAAAGCACAATCGGAGTTTGTCACCAGTAACTATTACTATGACGAGAATCCAGATTGGGTATCACGCTGGAACGAGAAAGCGATTGCTGCTCAGTATTCCAAACAGAAATGGGAGCTCTCATTACCGCGTGATAAGTACACGTTGCAAGAACACGATACCGAACACAAAGTGAAACTCGGTGACTTCCAACGCACCTTCCCTCATCCTTATGGCCCGGCAAGTTACAAGTACTACAGCACAACGCTAACCGTCAGCCCTGCTGGTGACGAAATCACGGAAAACTTCGCTAGCACCTTGTTGATGCAAGAGAAGCTTGGCCAAGGCGACGTAACCGATTATCTGTCAGTGAGTTTCTCATCAAATGACTACGTGGTGCACCTTTACGGCCCTGAAAGCCTAGAAACAGAAGACAACCTTATCCGACTTGATAAGACTCTCGCTAAGCTTTTCAAAACCGTGGATAACCAAGTCGGGCTAGAAAACACATTGATTGTGCTGTCTGCCGACCACGGTGTACCTGAATCTTCACCTGCGGCAAATGCGCTTGGTTTCAATCAAGCTCAATACTTCAATAAAGACACACTACTCTCGAGTGGTGTTGAGAAACGATTGAAGGATGAATTTGGTTTAACCAAAGACGCGATTCGCTTGTACGCACAACCTTACATCTATCTGAATCATGATCTGATCGCTGAGAAGAAGCTTGATCTAGCTAAGGTCCAAGAAGCTATTGCGGATGAAATTGCAAAAGTGAAAGGTGTTGCGTTTGCTGTATCAAGTAGTGACATTGCGGCTAACCGAGTACCGGATACGCATGTGATGCAGCTAATTAAAAACAACTACCACCCTGCTCGTTCTGGCGACGTGTACGTAGTATTTGCACCGCGCAGCTACATTAACGACATGGAAGGCCTCCAAATTGCCTCTACACATGGTTCTCCGTGGAAATACGACACTCATGTGCCTGTGATCTTTGCAGGCTACGACGTTGAAGCTAAGAAGGTATCGCGACCAGTGACGCCATATGACATTGCGCCAACGCTTTCGAACAAACTGGGTATCACCCAACCAAGCGGGTCAATCGGAGAAGTGCTGCAAGAGATCACTGAGTAGACTCAATCTCTAAGGTTTCGTGAGCTAGATTTCGAATCCAGCACCCACTCAATAAAAGAGCCGTTTATCTGTTTCTGACTCACTAGGTCGAAACAAATAAGGTTCATCGCGCATTAGCGGGAACTAAAAAC
>NZ_JBFRJF010000001.1:0-65368 GCF_041468745.1 Vibrio sp. 10N.286.52.F8 | reverse complement strand
AACTCTATGCTGAGAGATGACGCCATGTGGGATGAAAACACTGCCAAAAATTAATCATTGACGCCATAGTCGTTTGTTAAGTGGCTATTCCGCATTTTGCAGAAAACTACCTCAGAGAGTCATAATGATTAATCACTTTTACAATAGAGTCTAAAAGAGGCTTTAACCCATTAAAATCTATTTTCGTTTTGTTTTCTTTGACTATATGTGTAGCAAATGCATCTTTGCTCAAATCACTTTTTGAGTCCCGATTCTTTACAGTGTTGAAACACTTACCATTTGGGTGTTTCATTAAACGCGTTTTATCATCAAAGAAATACTCTATATCTGTCTCTCCGCCATCTTTAGCTAACGGTGTAAAAACAACATATAGGTTTTTGATAACATGTATAAATTCAGACTTTCGAATATCCTCCTTCTTATCAAGAGTAGATGGAAACAATTCGATTTTTTTCTGAAAATTTTTTGACTTCAACAAATTCACTACTTGTTGAGGTCCTTCATCGTTATCTAAAAAAACAATAACTGGATGTTTAGGTGTTATGGCATCGTAGAGCTTCATGTTCTTTTCGAAGTTATCCACAAAACCTCGCAGGTAATCAGCCCCTCCGAATAACTCTAATAAAAAGCGGCTTCGCTTTGAGTACTCGACAAAACGTACTAAAAGCTCATACTTATCCCCTTTACGGTGCGCTAATTGAGGATAATCTTTACTTAACTCACTGATTGCAGACTTTAAATAAACATTATCTGTCTTACCTTCACATAAAATGGTAGGTTTCTCGTTTCCGCAAAAAAGTCGATAATATAAGAAACTACTAAAAGTTTTTTCTCGACCTGAAAGTATGACTTTAGTATTTTTCCCAACTTTCGCATGCGTGTAATCGGTACTTAAAGGTGTTTTTTGCCTCATCCGGTTATAGTGATCAACTTGATCAATAAAGTTTAACTGCCCTTCAAGCTCATTGAGGTTACCGTCAATTTCATTTCCATCTTTTATAGTTGTAAACTTACCTGTTTTAAACAGCTGATTACATTTCGCCCGTGCTAATCGCCAATATTCTTGTTTCACATTAGGTTTTTTATTTACTACCAGACCTGTGACATCTTGTCTGGAGTTCTTATATTGAATTCTAGTTTTACTAGAATTTATAGAAAACCCTGAACGTCTTATCTCACTCTTTAACAATCTACCCGGTACATAACCAATTTCATTTTGTCTCATTATTTGAGGAGGAAACTCAGATTTCCTAGTTGAAAATGTTATGTCGTCAGCGTACCTCGTATAAGTACATTTATATTTCTTGGCTAACGAGGCTAACCGTATATCTAGGGTATGTGAAATAAGATTAGTTATTACAGGAGAGCATGGGCTACCTTGAGGCAGTTTGTTATCAAAGCAGGCAATTTGAGCAATTACTGTTGCAATATGTGGGTTAAGATTGAAGTTAGCGTTTTTAATAAAAAAACCACGAACACGTCCAAAATTGAAACTATCAAAAAAACTTTCTAAATCAATGTTGAGGACGTTCTTTTTTCCGACATGCATCATAGCATTCGTTAGGATTGAACGCTCTCTTACAAAACCGTGAGATAACGAAGGTTGCTTTACTTGCGCATTGGGAATTTTTATCTTAAGAACTTCAGCAGCGTAATCTGGATCACCATTTTTTCTAAGTTTCGGTTTAGACCACTGTGAATCTGGATATTTTTCCGCATTAATTTCATCAATGCAGTCTAATAGTAATATTGACAGATTTTTTTGAAGGCTCTTAAGTTCCTCTGAAGGTGCATTTATAAGCCTTTCACCGCCTGATTTCTTCGGAATGGAAAACTGGTGATATTGGTTCTCTGGCTTGTTGATATATAAGCAGCGAGTAAGGAAAGCTGCATCAATACCCAATACTTTAGCAAATTCAGGTTTTGTTGATGCTGACTTTAGACGCTTTAATCTTGACATTGATTACCCCTAATTAGTGGCTTATGGGCACTCCTACGCACTATATATCCTATAAATACCTATATGATATACTATATAAGGCAATCCGAACGGACCATTTCTTCACTGATCGCGAAACGCGAACTAAAAATCTGCCCATAAGCCGAACGGCATTCTAGAGTGGTTATGAAACATAATCAATATAAAACTCCAGAAAAACTCAACTAGCCACTTAACAGCTATATTAGACAGAATAATTCTGCATTTTGTCCCCGAAACAATTCTGTCTAGTTTCCAAGACACACTACACTTAGTCCAATAACTCTCTTAATAACATAATCTTACCTACTTATCTTTGTATCAAACATGACGAAAAGCAGAAATTTCCCATATAGTTTCTGCAAAATACAGAAAACTCACCAATGTGTGAGTGAACCGCAGTTCAGGCTATGAAGGTTGTATCTTGGAAGTTGTATTCTCAAACAAAAACGCCGACGTAATTGTCGGCGCTTAACTCTTGGTATTAATAGGTTAGAGGTAGTAACTACTTCGCCATGGTACTCAAAAACTCGGCTTCGAACTCTTCATCGGCTTCTCGGGTTAAGCACTCCACCAGCCAGTCGATGCTTTGATGGTCTAGCTTACTGTTCACCACGAAGGCTTGCTTTACGCCAGACTGACCCAGCTTGGCAGAGCCGTAGTTCTTGAATGATTTATTGCCGTGGTAATGGAGTGATTTAATCGCTTCTGCGTCAGGTTCTGGCAAGGCATCGAGGGTATTAGCAAGCTGAATAACCAGCTCCATTGGGTTCTTAGAGGAAGATATTCGATACAGAAAACCGCCCTCTACTCTTTGGCGAACCCAATAATCAAAGCCGCTGCAATCCATCACCTTGTCACTGACCAGTGCGGCTTCGCTGTGATAGCCACACGGTTCAACCATCACTGGGGTATGTTTGAATTCTGGCTGACCTGATGCGGCATCGGTATGAGGCAAGATTAGTTCGCATGGTTTGCTGTCTTTGGCGGTGGGTGCGTTCCAGTGAATCGGCATGAAGACTTGTTCACGGCGCATCTCTTTGGTCACCACTAAGCGCGCTTGGCACTCCCCTTGTGCGCTGCGCACTTTCACCACTGGATTAATAGTGGCGTGGTTGAAAGCATCTAGCCCAAACTCATCCAAGTTCAGTTCTGAAACGGTATCTGGGTGCATCGCAACAAAAGGCTCAGGGGTATGCTCACCTAAACCTGCCGCCAAGCCTGTGCGGCTCATGGTGTGCCATTGGTCTCGGATTCGCCCTGTGTTCATGATAAGTGGGAATTCAAGGCTGGTATCGGCAATCGGTTTGTCGTGCTCAACTGCAATAAACTGCGCTTTGCCTGATTCGGTAAAGAACTCACCATTGGTGAACATGCGCTGTTCGATGATCTCAGGTTGATACTCAAGTACTGGCCATTGCTGTGGAGTGAGTTCGCCATAGCCTTTTTCATCCAGTTGCGTGAGTCCAATTAAGCACAAGTCACGCGCTTTACCTGTTTCATTGCCGAGCGCTGTCATCTCGCAATACTCTTTAAAGATCTCACCTTCGTGGCGGAACTCAAATTGCTCTTTGAATCCCATTTTTTGTGCGACTTCTTTTAGAATCCACCAATCGGGTTTGGCTTCCCCTGGGCTTGGTAATACACGGCGTTGGCGTGAGATTCGGCGTTCAGAGTTGGTCACGGTGCCCGATTTCTCGCTCCACCCTTGCGCGGGCAGCACCACATCGGCCAAGCGAGTGGTTTCAGTATCGGCAATACAATCAGACACCACCACAAATGGGCACTTCTCTAATGCCGCTTTGATCTTTTCACTGTCAGGCAGGCTCACAACTGGGTTGGTTGCCATAATCCACACCGCTTTGATTTTGCCTTCATTCATGGCATCAAACAGATCAATCGCTTTTAAACCCGCATGTGTGGCTAAGCTGTCGGTTTGCCAGAACTCGCTCACCGTTTGGTGTGATTGCGGATCACCAAATTCAAAGTGCGCCGCTAAAGTATTGGCTAACCCACCCACCTCTCGCCCGCCCATTGCATTCGGCTGACCTGTTACGGAGAATGGCCCCATACCCGGCTTGCCAATTTTCCCGGTGGCTAAATGGCAGTTAATAATCGCATTCACCTTGTCACACCCTTGTGTCGATTGGTTCACGCCTTGGGAGTAAATGGTTAGCACCTTCTCGTTCGATGCAAACAAACTGTAGAACTGTTTCAGCTGCTGCTCTGTTAACCCTGTGAGCTCAGGAACGCTTTTGTCGCCCCAGCCCGACTCTGTATAACGATATTGAGTCGCAGATCGAATCGATTCAGTAAAGCCTTGAGTGTGGTTTTCTATGTAGTCTGTATCTAGCTTGTCGTTATCATCGAGGTAACCCAATAAACCATTGAACAACGCGACGTCTGAGCCTGATTCCAATGCCAAGTGTATATCAGCAATTTCACAGGTGTCGGTATAACGCGGGTCGATGACGATGACTTTCAATGCAGGGTTGGCTTGTTTTGCGGCTCTTAATCTTTGGAAAAGTACCGGATGACACCATGCTAGGTTGGAACCTGTAATCACGACTAGATCGGCTTGCTCGAGATCTTCGTAGCATACCGGTACTGTGTCTGCGCCAAATGCTCGCTTATGCCCGACCACGGTTGAAGCCATACACAACCTAGAGTTACTGTCGATGTTGCCACTACCAATGAAGCCTTTCATCAGTTTATTGGCAACATAGTAGTCTTCGGTCAGCAGCTGCCCAGAAACATAGAACGCAACCGAATCGGCCCCAAATTCTTCGATGGTTTGATTGAATTTGTCTGCGACCAACTGAGTGGCACTGTTCCAGTCCAGCTCTTGTTTTTGCTCATTCTGAATATGAGCAGGCTGTGTAAGACGACCCAAAGGCGTGACGGTGTCGCCGAGCGCGATCCCTTTAGTACATAGCTTTCCATAGTTTGATGGATGATCTTTATCACCACGTACTTCTAGTTTTCCTAGCGATGTCGGTCTCGCTTCTATTCCACACCCTACACCACAATAAGCACAGGTCGATTTTATCCAGCCGCTGTTTGAATCGGTCATCCGTTTCTCGCTCAATTATCCATAATTGTAATAAGTGAAAACAAGCAAATAACACGCCACTTAATAACAGCTGATGCATAGCAAATAATTTCATTTAAAAACAACAACTTAATAAAAACACAAATATCATCAATGAACCAATTAGAACTTAACCAAGATAGAAACTTAATTTTTGCACCATCTTGCTGAAAGTTGCACCACAAACGCTCATTTATATAAATCTAACAAAAATTTTACATACCACTTTAGGGGTAATTGCGTGCTACCTCTATTTTTTAAACCACTGAAAATTATAAGTTAACTTTTATTTAAATGAACGAACCGTAATCTGGCATCCTCCTTGCTCCACTAAAAACCAAGACTTAGAAAAAACATTTTTGTTTTTCTTGATGATTATGAATTGAGTGGAATCTCAACCCGGTATTCATCTGCTAACGACTAGAAATTAGATGCTAGTGATGGTGACGCCGAGAATAAGGAATGGATTATGAGCAAGAAGAAAATCGTCGTTGTTGGTAACGGCATGGTTGGACACAAATTTATCGACAACATCCTGCAATCAGACAGTGATGAGTTTGATGTGATTACTTTCAGTGAAGAACCAAGGCTGGCCTACGACCGTGTTCAGCTAACGGCTTACTTTAATGGTAAAAGCGCTGATGACCTGTCATTGACCAGTGAAGAGTATTACCAAAGCAACGGCGTGAACTACTTGTTGAACCAGAAGGTTGCCAAGCTAGACACCGCCAATCAACAAGTCATCACTGAAAGTGGTCACGTTGAAAGTTACGACAAGCTAATCTTGGCGACGGGCTCTTTCCCTTTTGTTCCCCCTATTCCCGGTAACGACCAAGAACACTGTCACGTTTATCGCACCATCGAAGACTTAGACGCCATCGAGCTTTCAAGCAAAGTCAGCAAATCTGGCGTGGTGATTGGTGGTGGTCTGCTTGGCTTAGAAGCCGCAAACGCCGTCAAAAACCTTGGCTTAGAAACCCATGTGGTTGAATTTGCGCCTCGCCTGATGGCGGTTCAATTAGATGATGGTGGCGGTGCCCTACTGCGCAGAAAGATTGAAGACCTTGGTGTGCAAGTTCATACCGAGAAAGCGACGTCTGAAATAGTCGATGGCGAAAATGCTCGCTACCGCATGAACTTCGCCGATGGCACCCATTTAGAAACCGATATGATCGTATTCTCTGCGGGTATTCGCCCTCAAGATGAGTTAGCAAGAAGCTCTGATGTCGAAATTGGCGAGCGCGGCGGTATTGTCATCAACAACCACTGCCAAACCAATATCGAAAACGTCTACGCCATTGGTGAATGTGCCCTTTGGGATAACAAGATCTTCGGCTTAGTGGCGCCCGGTTATTCCATGGCGAAAGTCGCGGCTTCGCATATTGTCTCTGACGGAACGAGCGACGCTTCATTTACTGGTGCAGACATGAGCACCAAGCTCAAACTGCTTGGCGTCGATGTGGCCAGTATTGGTGAAGTACACGGCAAGACGGAAGGCGCTCAATCGTATACCTACAACGATGAAATTGAACAAGTTTATAAGCGCCTGATCATTTCGGCTGACGGCACAAAGATTGTCGGCGCAGTATTGGTCGGTGATGCAGAAGCCTACGGTTCGCTACTGCAAATCAAGCAAAATGATATGCCCCTTCCTGAAAACCCATCAGTGCTAATTTTACCTAACGTGGCCGATGATTCAGGTTCGGCAATGGGTGTTGAAGCTCTGCCTGATAGCGCTGTGATCTGTTCATGTTTTGATGTGACCAAAGGCGATATTAAAGAGGCCGTTTCAGCAGGCTGCACCACGATGGCTGCATTGAAAGAAACCACGAATGCTTCAACAGGTTGTGGCGGTTGTTCTGCCCTTGCTAAACAGGTTCTCGATAGCGAGCTAAGTAACCTAGGTGTGGAAGTCTCTAACGATATCTGTGAGCACTTTGCTTATTCTCGCCAAGAGCTTACCGACATCATTCGCGTCAACAAAATCAAGACCTTCGACGAGCTGTTAGATTCTCACGGCAACGGATTGGGCTGTACTGTGTGTAAACCGGCTGTCGGTTCGATTCTGGCTTCGTACTGGAACGATTACATCCTGGAAGATCAACATATCGAGCTGCAAGACACCAATGACATCTACCTTGGCAACATGCAAAAAGACGGCACTTACTCGGTAGTTCCGCGTATTGCTGGCGGTGAAATCACTCCAGATAAATTGATTGTTTTAGGCGAAGTCGCTAAAGAGTTCGACCTGTACACCAAAATCACGGGCGGTCAGCGTGTCGACTTGTTTGGCGCACAGCTTAACGAACTGCCTATCATCTGGAAAAAGCTGATTGATGCAGGTTTTGAAACGGGCCACGCCTACGGTAAATCGGTTCGTACCGTGAAATCTTGTGTCGGTAGCACTTGGTGTCGATACGGTGTCGACGACAGTGTTGGCTTAGCGATTCGACTTGAGAACCGCTACAAAGGCCTGCGTTCACCACACAAGATCAAGTTTGCGGTTTCAGGCTGTACTCGTGAATGTGCAGAAGCCCAATCGAAAGACATTGGTGTTATCGCCACCGACAAAGGTTGGAACCTCTACATCTGTGGTAACGGCGGTATGCGTCCTCGTCATGCAGACCTATTCGCCACTGATTTAGACGAAACCACACTCCTTAAATACATCGACCGCGTTTTGATGTTCTACACACGTACCGCAGACCGCTTACAGCGTACATCGGTATGGATGGAGAACCTCGAAGGCGGCATTGAATACCTCAAGCAAGTCGTGATTGAAGACAAGCTCAACGTAGCTGAAGAACTCGAAGCGGACATCGCACTCAACATCGAGAAGTACCAGTGTGAATGGAAAACCACCATTGAAAACCCTGAGAAGATGAAGCGCTTCCAGCACTACATCAACAGTGAAGAAATGGACACTAGCCTCTCTTTCATCAAAGAGCGAGAGCAGCGTTTTCCTAAGCCGAGCTTGAGTGATGCTTCGAATTCAAAACGCGATGAAAAGCTCGCTAAAGCAGACCAAATCGAAGTGACTGAGGTTTCATAAATTTCATCAGGTTCATCAGGTTCATCAGGTTCATCAGGTTCATCAATAAAAAAATAAAAACTCAATTTTAGACTAGGAGAAAGTCATGGAAAATTGGACAACCGTATGCAGCACCAGCGATCTAACCCCAAACGGGGGAATTTGCGCCAAAGTAGACGATAACCAAGTGGCTATTTTTTACTGCAAGCGCAGCGACACGCTTTATGGGCTCTCTAATTACGACCCTATCGGCAAGGCGAATGTGATGTCACGTGGTATAATTGGTTCATTAAGCGGAGAACCTTACGTGGCCTCACCCTTATACAAGCAGCATTACCACTTAGAAACTGGCGAATGTCTTGAACAGCCTGAGCTCAAGCTCGTGAAATTTGAAGTTCGCAAACAAGGAGAACAAGTTCAAGTTCTCGCACCACTTGCTATCGCCAGTTAACTAAACCGCCGACACCATCATGCAAACGCTTATTAGCGTGCGCAATTTCGGCACAGGGTTTATGCACATTAAAAGCGTTCTAAGTTCGGAAGTAACGCAGGTGCACAAACCGGGTAATTTTCCAGATTTAAAGGATTTAAACCATGGATAACACTAAATTTTCGCTGCTTTCATTTACGGGTAAGATGAAAACCTTACACCTAAGTTGGATGGCCTTTTTTATCACCTTTGTTGTGTGGTTCAACTTTGCCCCACTACTGCAAATGGTGAAAACCTCACTTGGTCTTTCTACTGAAGAGATCAAAACACTGCTTATTCTCAACGTTGCATTGACCATTCCGGCGCGTGTCGCCATTGGTATGTTAACCGACCGATACGGCCCAAGATTGGTCTACTCTTCGCTACTCGCGGTCTGTTCAATCCCTTGTTTTATGTTTGCTATGGCAGACTCTTTTATTCAAGCGGCGATTGCTCGTTTCCTATTAGGCTTCATCGGTGCAGGCTTCGTTGTCGGTATTCGTCTAGTGTCTGAGTGGTTCCCACACAACGAACTGGGTACTGCAGAAGGTATTTACGGCGGCTGGGGTAACTTCGGTTCAGCAGCAGCGGCGTTCACACTTCCAACTCTCGCTCTAGCGTTTGGTGGTGAAGACGGCTGGCGTTATGCGGTCGGTATTACCGGCGTAATGAGCTTAGCGTTCTCGTTTATCTTCTACAAAAACGTGTCAGATACACCAAAAGGTTCGACTTATTTCAAGCCTGCTCAAGTAACAGCAATGGAAGTGACATCAAAGGGTGACTTTTTCTTCCTACTTATTATGAAGATCCCTATGTATGCCGCTTTAGCGCTACTGACTTGGAAGCTATCACCAAGCAACATCAACATGTTGTCTGACATGGCGGTTTACTCTGTGTATGCAGGTTTAGCAGCACTTTACGTGTACGAAGTGTCGCAAGTTTGGAAAGTAAACAAGAACGTATTTAAAGAAGAAGTGCCTGAGATTCACCAGTACAAGTTCAAGCAAGTAGCGGTACTTAACGTATTGTACTTCGCAACATTTGGTTCTGAACTGGCTGTGGTTTCTATGCTGCCACTGTTCTTCTCTGAAACCTTTGAATTAACACCGGTTCTTGCTGGTATGGTTGCATCGGCTTATGCCTTTATGAACCTAATGTCTCGCCCAGGTGGTGGTTGGATTTCAGATAAATTCGGTCGTAAACCAACACTGCTTATTCTAACGATTGGTCTTGCTGTGGGTTACTTCGCAATGGGTCAAGTCGACAGCACATGGCCTGTATGGCTAGCGGTTGTTGCGGCGATGGCGTGTTCTTTCTTCGTGCAAGCGGGTGAAGGTGCGGTATTCGCAACGGTTCCTCTAATCAAGCGTCGTATGACAGGTCAAATTGCAGGTATGACGGGCGCTTACGGTAACGTGGGTGCAGTAGTTTACCTAACTGTGTTGTCATTCGTGAGCTACCAAACCTTCTTCTTAGTGATTGCTGCAACAGCGGTACTTGGCTTTGTGACTCTACTGTTCATGGAAGAGCCTAACGGTCAAATCGCCGAAGTAAACGACGATGGCAGTGTCACGCTGATTAATGTTTCAAGCTAGGTCTGTACTATGAAGCATTGATATTATTGAGTCGGGAGAAGCACCTTAGCGGATACATCAATGCTAGGTGCTTCGTTCAAAGGCTCTAAGTTCACTAGGGCTTTTGTTCTTCCTAGGATGTTCTGTCAAGGAAGCGGGAAGAAGAGCAGTTAAGAAGAAGACCAGTTATGACAATTTCATTCAGCCAAGGGCAAGTCATCACGCCAGAATCCAACAACCAGTTAACGCTTAAGTTTGGTGGTTATTCGAATCAAGGCGTACGAGATGAAAACCAAGATGCCATCATTGTAAAACACCCAAAAACTCGCGCAGAGCAAGAGTTGAAAGGCAGTGTTGCCTGCATAGCAGACGGCGCAAGTTGCAGTGAATACGGCCAGAAAGCCAGTCACACCAGCGTGATGCAGTTTATCGACGACTATTACGCAACTCCCCAAAGCTGGAGCATCCAACGTTCGGCGCAAAAGGTCTTAACGTCCCTCAATTCTTGGCTCTTCAACACGTCTGTTTCTAATATTCATCCCGCACAACAAGTGAACCACAATGCCCTCGTTTCGACGTTCAGCAGCGTGATACTCAAATCAAACACCGCGCATATCTTCCACGTGGGCGACAGCCGTATCTACTTACTAAGAGATGGAGAATTACGCCAACTGACCCGCGACCACACGCGTAAAAATATGGGACAGAAGCATTATCTAACACGCGCCTTAGGCATGGACAACCAACTCAACGTTGACTATCAAACCCTACCTATAAAGAAAAACGACTGCTTTATCCTGACATCTGATGGCGTGCACGAGTTTGTCTCTCCCAACACCTTCAAGGAACACATCGACAAACCCGGAGCGGATTTCGAATACGCGGCACAAACCATCTGTAACACGGCTTTAAGCCACAATAGCTCGGACAACGTGAGCTGCTTGATTGTGCAAGTCAGCCATCTGCCTAAACCTTCGCTGATTGAGTTCCATGAGAAGCTGGCTAAACGTGCTATCCCACCCGCTTTAAAGCTCGGGCAAAGTATCGACAACTTCATGGTACTTGAGGTGTTGTATGCAGGGTCAAGAAGCCATGTGTATCGTGTAATACAGAAAGATACACAAACCGAGTTCGTGCTGAAAGTCCCTTCCGTTCAATATCACGATAGCCCTTCGCAACTTCGAGCTTTCTTTAATGAACAATGGGCGGGGATCTTGCTGAAAAATAAGAGAGTAATGAAGGTTTACCCGACGCCAGAGAACTCGCAATTCTTATATCAAATCTGCGAATGGGTAGAAGGCATCACCCTAAGACAATGGATGTACGACAATCCAAAGCCGTCACTCAATGAAGTGCGCGACATACTAGAAAAAATCACACAAGGCATTCGAGTATTACAACGTGCAGACATGGTGCACCGAGACTTAAAACCGGAAAACATCATGATTCAACGTGATGGTGAGGTAAAAATCATCGACCTTGGTGCGGTGTTAGTGAGAGGCCTTGAAGAGGGAGAGCTCACCGACAAAGACGACACACCATTAGGCGCGGTCAATTACATAGCGCCAGAGACCATCAAGCACAACAGCGCGACCACCAGCTCAGATCTGTTCTCTATCGCTGTGATCGGCTATGAGATGCTAACCGGTGCATTGCCCTACTCTGAAATGACTGCCCAATCGCTTAAACAATCTCGCCACCATCAATGGGAATACCAACCCATAACTCAGAAACGAGCGGACTTACCAAGTTGGGTGGATTTAGTGTTACAAAAAGCCTGCGCGGAATCGCCAAGCGAACGTCATCAAGTGTTAGGGGATTTTGTGGCAGACCTTTACACACCAAACCAAAGCTTGGTGAAAAGCAAAGCCAAGCAACCTTTGATAAACCGAAACCCAATCCAGTTTTGGAAAGTGTTGGCTTTGTTGCTCGGCATTGTTGCCATTGTAGAAATGGGCTTATTACTGAGTTCGAGTTAATTACAGGTTCGAGCTAAACGCGAGGCTTCTAGCTAAGCGTAAAATTCGAGCTAGCCACGCTTTACTAAGCTTCTTGGTACTAACTCAATACCCGCTTGGTAACGTTTAGCAGACGCGTTCAAAGCAAGTGCAAAGGCGCTGTCTGCAATCACTTCGAATTGCTGTGGCAATGAATGGACTTTAAAAGGTAAGAAATCCAATAAACGGTTATCACCAAAGGTTGCCAGCTTTACTTGGCTGATCAGCTCTGGCTTTTCGACCATCACATCCAACACACCTTCTAGTAAGGTATAAGACATAGTGACAATCGCATCAGGTACTGTGCCTTTAGCAATCCACTCTTCAAAAATCTCACGCCCTGATTCTCGGTCAAAGTGCTCGCCATAACCGACAACCATCGGCTTGTTTTCGGTTAACCCTGTTTGTTGAGTATGTGCTTTATTCGCCGCTTCAAAACCCAACTGACGTTCACGTGAAATGTTCAGATCAGGCAGTGCACCAATCAAACCAACACTGTGAATACTGTCATCAAGGATTGAATGCGTCAGTTCAAACGCGGCTTCAAAGTCCTCACTGATCACGCAAGCAAAATGTTCATCGTCTAACGGACGGTCAATCGCGATTACGGGTGTGCCAGAGTTTTGCAGCTTCAAGTAAAACTCGTTAGCGTCTGGCATAGAGCTCGCCACCAGCAAAGCATCAATACGACGGCTCACCAACGCTTCCGCTACTTTGCGTTCAGTTTCGGCGTCATCATCAGAACAACCAATCAGGATTTGATAGCCCACTTTACGTGAGTTCTGCTCTATCAATTTTGCTAAACGCGCGTAACTGCTGTTTTCCAGGTCAGGAATAATCAAACCAAATGAACGGCTATTCCCAGCACGCAGCGACGAAGCAGCATGGTCTGGACGGTAGTTATACTGGTCGACAACCGCCATTACTTTCTGCTGAGTCTTCTCACTGATTCTGTATTTCTGCGCCTTTCCATTAATCACATAGCTGGCCGTGGTTTTCGACACACCGGCTAGTTTGGCAATCTCATCTAGTGTCATATGGGTGACCTGTATTTTGTGCGTAGGATCATATAACCAATCTTCTGATCCTTGGATTAGTTGAATTATATGCTGAATCGATTCAGTATGAAAGCTGAAAGGATTCAGCAAAATCTGAAAAGTGACTTCAATCATCCTTTTGAATGGATTGAGCGTCATTTGTCGTGATTCAGCTTCTTGTTGTTAACGAAACTGGAATTACGACACGCAGCAAAACTATTTTGAAAACCAAAATCGGCTTTGCTGAATTTTTTTACACTGAATGCTGAACCGATTCAGCAAGCATAAAGCAGCGGGCAAATATTGCTCTAGACTGAATCGTAGCGATACACAAATTCTCAAGCGATACGCTAAAGAGGCACCATGCTTAAATTATCAAAATCTGACATCACTCTAGGCCAAACTGCCGAAGACAAATTCAAAGCAATCCAAAACATTGCTGGCGACCTGACAGCTAAAGGTTTAGTTGACTCTGGTTACGTTGACGGAATGCTGAACCGTGAAAACCAGAACTCTACGTTCCTAGGTAACGGCATCGCGATTCCTCACGGAACGACGGATACTCGTGGCCTAGTAAAAGAGACAGGCGTTGCGGTACACCACTTCCCTGAAGGTATTGATTGGGCAGACGGCAACCGTGTTTACGTAGCAATTGGTATTGCAGCGAAATCTGACGAGCACTTAGGCATTCTTAAGCAACTAACAAAGGTTCTAGCGGCAGACGGTGTTGAAGAGAAATTAAAGCAAGCTAAATCAGAAGACGAAATCATCGCCCTACTTAACGGCGAAGTTCAGCTAGAAGCCGACCTAGACGCTTCTTTAGTTCAGCTACTGTTCCCTGCGAGCGACATGATTCAAATGTCTGCCGTTGCGGGTGGCCTACTTAAGAACACAGGTTGCACAGACAACGCATTCGTTGCTGACCTAGTAACAAAAACACCAACTCACCTAGGCCAAGGCCTGTGGTTGTTGGGCAGCGACAAAGGCGTAACACGCACTGGCGTATCTTTCGTTTCAACAGCGAACCATTGTGAATACGAAGGCACACCAGTGAAAGCATTAGTCGCATTCGCAGCTTGTAACAGCGCGCACCAATCTATTCTGGCAAACCTAAGCAAGATGGTTTTCGAAGGTAAACAGCAACAACTGTTAACAGCTGACGCAGCGCAAGTGATTGGCCTTCTGAAAGGTGAAGCGGTTTCTACAGCGTCTCAAGACGATGACAACTGCGCAGTATTCAAAATCAAAAACGCACACGGCCTGCACGCTCGTCCGGGCGCAATGCTAGTCGCTGAAGCGAAGAAGTTTGAATCAACAATCCGCGTGTCAAACCTAGATGGCGACGGAAAAGAAGTGAACGCGAAGAGCTTGATGAAAGTCATCGCTCTTGGCGTTAAACACGGCCACCAGCTTCAGTTTGTTGCTGAAGGTGAAGACGCAGCACAAGCACTTGAATCGATTGGCAAAGCTATCGCTTCAGGCCTTGGCGAAGGTTAAGGAGTCGATATGTCTGATAAACAAATCAAAGCCGTTACTGTAACGCTTAACCCTGCTCTAGACCTGACAGGTGCTATCGACGCACTTAACGTGGGTTCAGTGAGCCTAGTAAACAAAGGCTCTTTGCACGCAGCGGGCAAAGGCGTAAACGTCGCAAAAGTTCTTTCAGAGCTTGGCGCGAAAGTGACCGTAACAGGTTTCCTTGGTCGCAATAACGAAGAAGCGTTCTGCCAACTGTTTGAACAGATGGGCGCAGCTGACCGCTTCATCCGTGTTGATGGCGCAACTCGCATTAACGTGAAATTGGTAGAGAATTCAGGCCAAGTAAGCGACATCAACTTCCCAGGTGTTCCTGTTGACGCTGACGCGATTAAAGCGTTCGAAGAAACCCTATTAGAACTTGCTGAAACGCACGATTACTTCGTCATTGCTGGCAGCTTGCCACAAGGCATCTCTCCTGAGCTTTGCGCTTCTTGGGTTCAACGCTTACACGATTTAGGTAAGAAGGTTCTATTTGATAGCAGCCGTGACGCACTTAAAGCCGGTATCAATGCACAACCATGGTTAATCAAACCAAACGATGAAGAGCTGTCTCAGCTGTTCAATGCAGAGCTGACAACTCGTGACCAATGCCAACACGCGGGCCAAGCCCTAAATGAAAAAGGTATTGAGAACATCGTGGTGTCACTTGGCGCAGAAGGCGTGATGTGGCTTAACCAAGGTGAATGGTTACATGCTCAACCGCCGCGTATGCAAGTAGTGAGCACAGTAGGCGCAGGCGACACCTTAGTTGCTGGCCTATGTTGGGGTCACATGCAACAGATGCCGAAACCAGAACTTATTAAATTCGCAACCGCCCTATCTGCTCTAGCAGTTTCACAGGTAGGCGTGGGCATCACCAGCCAACAAGAGCTGGATTCAGTACTACAAAATATCCAATTACAGTCGCTTAGTGCTCCAACTAGCCAGTTAGACACAAGCAAATAGGACAAAAGGTTTATTATGAATATTACCATTATCACAGCTTGCCCTAGTGGCGTAGCAAACAGCATCATCGCAGCAGGCTTGTTAGAGCAAGCGACAAAAGCACTGGGTTGGAACGCCGCTATTGAATGTCAATCAAGCGTGTTACCTGATTCAACTGTATCGCAAGACGCTATCGACAGCAGCGACGTTGTAGTTATCGCAACTAACAAAAATGTTGATAAAGCACGTTTTGTTGGTAAGAAAGTGTACCAAGCGGCTATCTCTGAATGCACTGCAGATGCAAAAGCGTTTCTAGAGAAAGCGGTAGCAGAAGCAACGGTATTAGACGCTTCTCAAGCTGAAAGCACTGTTGAAGTGACCGGTACGTCACCTGCTACAGGTAGCAAAAAAATCGTAGCGATTACCGCTTGCCCAACTGGTGTTGCACACACCTTTATGGCAGCTGAAGCGCTTGAAGCAGAAGGCAAACGCCTAGGTCACCAAATCAAAGTGGAAACTCGCGGCTCTGTAGGTGCGAAAAACCAACTGACAGACCAAGAAATCGCAGACGCTGATCTAGTTATCATCGCAGCAGACATCGACGTTCCTCTGGATCGTTTTAACGGCAAAGCGCTGTACAAAACTACAACAAGCCCTGCTTTGAAGAAAACAAAGCAAGAGATGGAAAAAGCATTCGCAGAAGCTAAACCATACCAACACACAGCGTCTTCAAATTCAGCGCCTGCTGACGAGAAGAAAGGCGTATACAAGCACCTGATGACAGGTGTATCTCACATGCTTCCTGTGGTTGTTGCGGGTGGTTTGATCATCGCACTCTCTTTCGTATTCGGTATCGAAGCGTTTAAAGAAGAAGGCACACTGGCAGCAGCACTGATGACTATCGGTGGTGGTTCTGCATTCGCACTGATGATTCCTGTTCTTGCTGGTTTCATTGCATTCTCGATTGCCGACCGTCCGGGTCTGGCTCCAGGTCTAATTGGCGGTATGCTGGCTAGCTCAACGGGCGCAGGTTTCCTAGGTGGTATCGCGGCAGGTTTCATTGCAGGTTACTCTGCAAAACTCATTGCCGACAAGGTTCAACTTCCACAGTCAATGGAAGCCCTCAAGCCTATCCTGATCATTCCGTTTATCGCGAGTTTGTTCACTGGTCTTGTGATGGTTTACATCGTGGGTGGCCCTGTATCTGGCGTGATGAGCGCAATGACGACTTTCCTAAACAACATGGGAACGTCTAACGCGATTCTTCTGGGTGTGATTCTAGGCGCAATGATGTGTTTCGACCTTGGTGGCCCGGTAAACAAAGCGGCTTACACGTTTGGTGTTGGTCTACTGGCTTCGCAAACTTACGCACCAATGGCAGCAATCATGGCAGCAGGTATGGTTCCAGCTCTAGGTATGGGCCTTGCGACTTTCCTAGTGAAAGACAAGTTTGAAGCAGGCGAGCGTGAAGCAGGTAAAGCATCATTCGTTCTTGGCCTATGTTTCATCTCTGAAGGTGCAATCCCATTCGCAGCGAAAGATCCAATGCGTGTTATCCCAGCTTGTATGGCAGGTGGTGCACTAACAGGTGCTCTATCAATGATGTTTGGTGCACAGCTAATGGCTCCACACGGCGGTCTATTCGTACTACTGATTCCTGGCGCTATCTCTCCAGTACTTATGTACCTAGTAGCGATTGCAGCAGGTACGCTAGTAACAGGCTTTGGCTACGCAGCACTTAAAAAGATGAGCGGCTCTAAAGTAACGGCAGAGGCTTAATCCCCCTACTCTGGTTAACGGTTCAGCCCGATAACCAGAGGCTCTTGATAACCGGTTTCTTGGTAAAATGGCTCCTTAAAACAAAGGCTCCTCATTTGAGGAGCCTTTTTATTGTTCATGTATTTTCCGGTCGGAATGAGTTAAGTGCAATATTGGTATATTTGATTAGCTAGTAAGCGTTTCTTCAAAGACACCCAATTCACGACCAAGCCAGATCGCTCGTACTGTGTGATCCAAAGTTTCTTCACCGCCAGTTACAGGGTGAATAAGCACCGACATATCACCGCGTTCTTGCTCAAGCCATTCAACAATGCCCGACTCTTTGTTCGCAAAGTGAATCTCAAACATTGGCATCTTATGTGGACCAACCAAACGCTGTATTAATGGGAAAACCTCTAATACATCTTTACGTTCCGCTAAAATTTTCTGACGCAGTGTTTCTGCTTGCTCTGCAAATCGCAGAGGGAAATAGATATGACCGTGGTACATGGCACCATCCTTTAGAATTATGATGCGAACAGTTTAACCTGCTTTCTCTAGCAAGGACAGTCAACCAATGGCAGCCGAAGTATTAAACATCATGTAGAAGACTGATCTAGCTGAAATTTCTAGAGCATTCCAACAAAAACGCCACACGTAGTTTCAGTGTGGCGTTTGTTTTTAAGCTATAAAATGCTTTAGCAATAATTAGCGTTAGTAAATTGAATCAACATTCAAAGGACTGTTGTTTGGTTTCTCTAGTTTTAATTGTTCAACCGCACTAAGACCTTTAGAGCTAATTCCGCCACTATAAGACTTCGTGCCATCAGCATTAGTCATGGACGTTTCGCCCACGTTCCAAACTTCAAAGAAGTCACTTAAGTCATAGTTTGAAACATAAGAAGCGCACACCATCATTAGGTCTCCACCAGAAAGCCCAGTCTCGCTAGCACTACAATAGTTCGTATTCGAGTCGCCTTCTCTATCACCTCGAGCTTTACGGTGCATAAGTTTGAACATGTTCCAGCCTTCATCTTCACCATACACATCAGATTGGCTTGCGCCGCGTGTATACCAATCATCAATTGCAAAGTTCGATTTTGCCCAGATTTTTAGCTGACCAAACATAACTAATCGTAAACCTGCATCACCATGTGACCACGCATGTTCATTATTAAGCTCTAGCCATTTAGGTGCTTTCTTAATATCCGATTTAATACGATCCATTTCAGGGTTTGCATTGCGCCCCTCTAACTCCTGCATATACAACGCAAGAAGGTTATTGGTCACTTCTGTACTACCAGCCGCAAGGAAAGGAGCTGATGCTAAGTTGTGACCAACTTCATGCCACAACAACCAATCGTTCACAGGGTTGGTTGGAATGTATGTCCGATTTGCGTTAAAGCTTGAATTCATCACTGGGTAGCCAGAGTGAGCAGCGCCAATCGAAATCTGCACGTCATTCACAAAACGATGGCGGAACGCATTCAGTTCTGGATAAGTGAACCTACGGTGTAAACCAGTGCTTTGTTTCTCATCACGCCCGTAGAAGTCACTTGCCGCTTCAGCGAATCGATTCATATCTGTTGCGAATTGGTTCAAATCAGCGGATTCTAGATTCCTGATTGGTGTAGTGTAAATAAATGAACCCGTATCGATTTCTGCAATTGGTGCGTCTGCCGATTGAATAGTGTTAATCCACTGTCCCTCTTTCCACCAAGCCGCTTTTAACGCGCCATCAATGCTAAACGAGACTTCACCAAGCTCTTTTACTTTCGGTTGAATGTAAATAAGGCCACCATATGGAACCTTGAAAGTTAAGCTCGAACCATTGTAGTCAAAGCTGGTTTGCATACGTGGAGGGCGTTTCAAACTCGTTTCGTGATTCGGCTTACCTGTAAGATCATCCGCGATCATCACAGTAATCGTAGCTGCCACGCCATCTTGAATGGTTACTTCTTGTAATTGAGGTGCCCACAGACCTGTCGATTGATTGTTTCCTGCCGAATACGTCACCGCTTTACCGTTGGTCTGAACCATTACCGTACTTGACGAAGATGCCCCCGAAGTTCGACCCGGATACATTGTGGTATCAACAACGATTTCATGATCCCAGAATGAGCGCCCCAACATAATACGAGTCAGAGGTTTCTCCATGTAATTTAATGGATAGCTAGGATTCAACTGCCCAGATAACTCACCTTCGCCATGAATCATTCCATTAGCGACTAACGACGCTTTTAGGTCAACAGGACACTGTGCATCCATTGTGTCTGTTTGATGTAAGTCTTCGGTATAACAGTTAAGGAACTGAACAGCTTGCTTGAACCCCAACTCATCTTGTATGTCTGTTTCAAAACGGTATGCGTTGTCATTCCACATCCAAACAGACAGGTTATCAAACGCTTGATTCAATTCGCTGTTAGACAGACGCTTACCTTGAGTACCTTTTGTTCTATAGTAAATTTCATGCTCATAAAGCGCCGTAAAGTTAGTTCCCAAGTTCGCCGCTTTAACCATGCTACCAACAACAGCTTCACTTACTTCATAGCGATCAAAGTCTGCGCGATGATAAGCACCACGAACAGTAACACCGTCTCCAGAACGAGTCTCTATACAGTTAAATTCGTATTCATACTCGTTCTTACAAAGCTCAGTGCTAACGAATGCCGACTGCAGTTCTTTGATTGCCGCTTCACGCTCTTCTGCCGATTCAACAAAGATACGTGCGGATTTTGTCTCCATGACTGGTACGCCAGACTCATCAAGCACTGGTTTCCCTTCAGCGTCTAACTTAGTAACCTCATAAGTCGGGATTTCAAACTTGATTTTGGATTCATCTTTGATCCACTCAACCGTACCATCTTGATTTACCGTGAATGGAGGTTCTCCTTGGTTATCTTGAAAACGCTCAAGAACCACCATTTCCTTTTCGCTCTTCACGTGAAGATTTGGATACGGCGCTTGGCAATAATAAGAGCTACCGCAGAAAGCTTGGTTTGTCGGCGTAACGTTTTCACCACCTAGTGAAACACCAGCGGCATCCGCCAAGCGTCCAATAGGTTCAGGGTTTGTCGTTTGAATCGCATCCATAAACAAGATATTGCCACCGTTATTAACATAGTTGATAAGAGCGGTAATATCGTCTTGGCTTAAGTTCGGGTTATCCAAGTCAGCAACAAACTGGTTAGTCATACCATCTTGAACCAACTTAGGGGGATATGCCTGAAGGATCAAAATCGGCGTAGTGCTCATATCCAAACCATCAAAGTCACCTGAACCACGCTTTTCTACTGATGCAAAACCATACTGAGGACTAACAAAAAACGTGTACTGCTTACCCATTGTGGAGTGGTGATAAGCCGAATAAGCTTGGTCAATATTGGTGACTGCATTCATCCCTGCAATAGGCAGACCATTATTGAACCACTCAAACAAGTTCGAGAAAAACAAGCTCATGCTGCCTTGGTCATCATGCAGTAGGTTTTCGAACTTCGAAACAGTGCACTGTTGTTTGTTGCTATCGATATGCAATGTTCGATTGGCCCAATAATTTTCAGGGCATGACAGAATACTTGGATATAAGCCATTACCCATGAACACGACTTTACCTTTGCCTATCTCGCCTGCTGTAACGAATGGAAAACCATAAGTCGCGTTGTCTTCAGAGACTAAAGGAATCGGAGGCATCGAGATACTTGGGTGTTGTGCGATGTAAGGCTTACCTTCACGAGTCCAAGCCTGTTGCTCACCAAAATAAAGCTGACGGTTTTTATCAGTTCTTGGCATCATCACAGGGAATGCTCTGTTCGATATGTTCAGAGCTCGCATACCACGGGTATACCCCGTCGCACCGTAAAAACTACCATTGTCATTGAAAACATGGAATGTGGTGACGTTGTGGAAGATTTGCTGCAGAGACTCCGTAACATACTGACCAGAATCCATAGATAAAACGGCAGGTTGACGAACATAATCCATAAACTGAGGCGTTTGGCGCAGCTGCTCATCAATGACTGCCGTTAACCCTTGGCTAAACTGACCAACAAACTCATTAGGAAGTTCAAAGTCTGTACCCTCTATTAATCCCCCATTTGGCAGAGTTAGGTTGATCAGTTCATTTATAACGTTAGGGTACTTTGAAAAGGTACCTTGGACTTCTTCAGATATCTCATAATGACTTACATGATCAAGCGCATAGCGCTCTAGTAATGACTGGATATTCGCTTTCTCAACCACATTATTGGTCACATCAGACAATTTATAAGCAACCTGATTACCCGTAATGGAGCCAAACTCAAACGTATCAATACCAAAAACGATTCTGTCGCCCCACAGGTACTCAAAGACTCCCTCTTCATCCGTCACGCCCGTCGCGTTAGCCGAAAAGAAACTGATCCCAGAAATCGGCGTACCATTAGCGTCTGTAAGCTTACTGCGAGTTAACACCTTACCTTCAACACTTGGCTTATAAGCATAGGTAGACTCCGCGTCTGCAGAAACAAAACCAGCGTTAAGGTTATTGTCCGCATTAGGGTCAACCGCAGGAACAACAGTTGTGTCTACGTGTGAACTAGGAGCCTTACCTACTTCATCTGTAGACTCCTCTTCTTTCGATGAAAAGTACGCATCGACAGCATCTTGATCATCAAGCTGCGAGAACACATCCTCAATATCAAAAGCATCCAGCTCTTTTAGACAGATAGCACTTTCAGTCTCACAAACATCAATTGATTCGAGTACCTTGGTAACGTTGTCTCCATGTAATTCTGTCAACTCAAATGCCGCATGAAGCGCATCATTTGAAATCGTGCTTTCTGTGACTTCGGGGAAAGGAGCCGTGAAATCACCTAAAGTAAGGTGACCCAAGGTACAACTAAAACTCACGCCTTGTTTTACACTGAACGTTCCGTTTTCAAGATGAATGCCGTCACAGTACACATCTCCAGAAACAAACGCCCCGCTCGACAACAGTGAACCGATGTAAGTTGTTGGGGGAATAATATCTGTTGGTGGAATAATGTCAGTCGGCGGAAGAATATCCGTTGGTGGAACAATATCTGTCGGTGGAACAATATCCGTTGGTGGAATAATGTCTGTTGGAGGAACCGTATCAGGGCCGTCACTATAGCTTAGTGAATCGTGATTACACCCGGAAAGAGCCGTGGATATGATAGCCAACGCAATTAAGTTTTTTTTCATTGAGCGAAGTTAGTCGTAATTTAAAGTGGACCGTTATCTTATAGATTTACTCCACCTCGATGACTATTGTTTTTTGTCTTAACCACAAAGACCATTACTCATAAGCGATTGAATAAGAAAAACAAAATGATAATTGAGACTCTCATTCCAATTACAAAACCTCTCCCTACCTTAAAACGGAAAAACGCCATATCTCGATTGAGATATGGCGTTTCAATTAGCCATTAACATTAAGACCGATAGGGTATATCTGCCAAAAACACGTTCAAAAAAGAACTAAGGCTTAAGCTTTAAAACTCGGTCAATGTCTTCTGCAGAATGGCGCTCTGGTACTTGCTCCCACTCTTCGCCAAATGAACGATTAACCACTCGGCCGCGTTGAAAACCTTCACGCGCTTCTAGCTGCTTCGCCCAGCGCACAACGTTGGTGTAAGACTCAACTTGTAGAAATTCGGCTGCGTCGTAAATTTTGCCAAGTACTAAGTTACCGTACCAAGGCCAAATCGCGATATCTGCAATAGACAGCTCTTCACCCGCAACGAAAGTGCTGTTAGCAAGTTGCTTGTCTAACACATCTAGTTGACGCTTAGCTTCCATTGCGAAGCGGTTAATTGGGTACTCTTGCTTTTCATCCGCGTAAGCGTAGAAGTGACCAAAACCACCACCTAGGAATGGCGCAGAACCTTGTGCCCAGAACAACCAGTTAATGGTTTGTGTTCTTGCTGCCCCTTTTTTTGGTAAGAAGTGACCAAATTTTTCTGCTAGATGCATCAAGATAGATGCCGATTCGAATACATTCACGTCTTCGTCACCAGACTTGTCGACAAGTGCTGGTATTTTGGAGTTTGGATTCACGCCAACAAAGCCAGAAGAGAACTGATCAGCCTCACCAATGTTGATCAAGTACGCATCATATTCAGCTTCTTTAACACCCGCCGCTAACAACTCTTCCAGCAAGATAGTGACTTTTTGACCGTTAGGTGTGCCAAGAGAATACAATTGAAAAGCATGGTCACCAACAGGAAGCTCTTTATCAAAGCGAGCTCCAGATTCAGGACTATTGATGTTTGCCCACTTGTTACCACCAGCAGTATCGTTAACCCAAACTTTTGGCGGAGTGTATTGTTCTGACATGATATTTCCTTATTAATATAGGGTCTCACAAACTGATATTAGGTCACATGCCTGCGGTTAAAACCCCTGAATACGATTTATTTTCAAACTGTTAAGCATGGCTTATTCCAGAAAGACATAACCCGCTTAAGCGTTAGTGTGTAGAAGGTAAGTCTGTATTCAAACTTCAATCTAATATCGATAAGTCCACTGCATCATTTAGCAATGATTTTACGAACGACATACCGACAGCTTCAAGAAAGCTGTGATAAAATCGGGATATTACAATTGATAAGGATTTGGCAATGTCTTCTGATTTCACAGGTTCGAGTGCAGCGTATGCTCGCCAAGAGAAAGGCTACCGCGAAAAAGCACTAAAACTGTACCCTTGGGTTTGTGGTAAATGTGCGCGCGAATTTGTTTACTCAAACCTCCGAGAGCTTACCGTTCACCACGTGGATCACGACCATACAAACAACCCTGAAGATGGCAGCAACTGGGAGCTACTGTGCCTGTACTGTCACGATCATGAGCATTCAAAATACACTGACCATGAGCGTTATGGTGTGGATGCAAAAGCGAGTTTAGATGATCATCAGTCAGCGACACACAACCCGTTCGCCGATCTCGCTAAGATGATGAAGAAATAACACACCTTCAGAGTAGTCTTTGGTAGATGGTAACTGCTAGATAATAGATACATAACAAGTAACCCCAGTATGTCACCATACTGGGGTTTCTTTTATCTGCCGTCATAACCAAATAATAGAGTTCAGGTAGGCAGGATCAAAAAAGCCTTCCGAAGAAGGCTTTTTAAGAATCAAATCGAATTATGCTGCCGCTTGCTTGCGAGACTCTTCTACCTTCTTAGCGCGTTGTTTTAGCGTCAATTTATCGCGGTATGCAAACCAAACGTAAGACACAACCACTAAGAAGAACAGGTATGACAATGAGAAAATGAACGGCGATTGAATGATATCGTTCGAGATACCCCAAGAAACACCGATAACAGTCACTGCAATTTTCGCAAAAAAGCCACACATCAATAGCACTAATGCCAACTGTGGGAAACGCGTACTGCGGAATGCAAGCCAGTAGCAACTACCAACTGCTAGAGCCGCAACATAGAAGCCGAATAGGAAAGAGTGAATATGGTCAGCTGCCGCTACACCACCAGAAATTGACATCAATAAAATTAAAAACAGTTTCATAATACTCGCCTCACCATAAGTTGGAAACGCATCCTTTCAAATTTGGAATCTCAGTTTGCATACTATTTTCCCACTTTTTACGGACAACACAACCCCTCCAATCGAACAAAATGTAAGCAAAAGTACTAACAAAAATCACCCTTAACAATTGCTTAACATTCTGTTTTTAATAAAACTCCGTTACTCCTTGTCTCATATGAACAAAGCGCTGTTACGATTTATTTTGTTACACAAATTTAACCTTGGAAATTAATTAAAATTATTTGTAACTCTGTGATATCCGCACGCAATACGCGTCTATTCAAAAACCATCACCTCAAAATCCCTGAAATAATAAGAAGACAGAGCAAAAAAGAACAAAATAGAGAGGTGTTAAAAACATTTCAAAAACCAATGAAAAACAACTTATTAACAAATTGAATTTAATTTACCAAAAATGGAAAAAGAGATTCCAATCACATTTTAATTGGTTATAATCCGCGCTCTTTTGCGCTATCTGTTGATAAACGCAAACTAATTTTGAAGAAACAATCACAATAACCCGTCTTTAGTTAAGTGGCTCTCCACTAACCGATGACAAAACTGAGAATAAAAATGAGCAAGATTGATAAAGCAACACGTATCCTGCTAGCAGGCTTCTGTATCAACCTTTGTCTTGGCATCTTGTATGCTTGGAGTGTATTTAACAAAGCGCTAGTAACTGAAGCTGGTTGGAGTGCTGCTGAAGCATCTTCACCTTACGCTATTGCAACTATCACATTCTCTGTTTGTCTTCTTGTTGCGGGCATCCTACAAGACCGTATGGGTCCACGTAAGATCCTTATCCTAGGTACAGCGCTTACAGGCCTAGGTATGATTGCTTCTGGTTTCGCTACAACGCCTATGATGCTGAACATCACGTTCGGTATTATAACAGGTGCAGGTATCGGCTTCGGTTACGCATGTCTGTCTCCATCAGCAATGAAGTGGTTCCACTCTTCTAAGAAAGGTATGGTTAACGGTCTTATCGCAGCAGGCTTCGGTCTTGCGGCTATTTACCTAGCACCAGTAACTTCTGCGCTAATCGACAGCATGGGTATCCAAACTAGCTTTATGATTCTTGGTGTTGGTGTACTTGCAATCGCAGTACCTCTAGCAGCAACAATCAACAACCCACCAGCGGATTACACGCCAGCTGAGCCTAAAGTAAAAGCAGGCCAAGCTCCTAAAGCGGTTAAGAAGACTGAAGACCTAACTTGGAAAGTAATGCTGAAGACTCCTCAGTTCTACTCTCTATGGATCATGTACGCATTCGCTGCATCTGTTGGTCTAATGATCATCGGTAACATCACTACAATTGCTAGCGTTCAAGCTAACCTGCCAAACGCAGTTTACCTAGCGTCTATCCTTGCAGTATTCAACTCAGGCGGCCGTGTTGCTGCGGGTATGCTTGCAGATAAAATCGGTGGCGTACGTACTCTACTTCTAGCGTTCATCCTTCAAGGCGCGAACATGGCTCTATTCGCTACGTTCAACTCTGAATTCACGCTAATCATTGGTACGGCTATCGCAGCGGTTGGTTACGGTACGCTTCTAGCAGTATTCCCAACACTAACTGCTGAGTTCTACGGCCTGAAAAACTACGGTACTAACTACGGCGTGCTTTACACGGCATGGGGTATCGGCGGCGCTATCGGTGCAGCAGTTGTTGGCTTCTCAATGTCAAACGGCGAAGGTTACGGCCTAGCTTACACAATCTCTGCAGTTATGATGGCAGTGTGTATTGTTCTAGCAATCATCACTAAACCAATCTCTGAAGCTAAAGTTGCTGAACTAAAAGCATCACAAGCTTAATCAACAGAAAAGATTGAATTTGTTACTGAAGAGCTTAACCTTAGGGTTAGGCTCTTTTTGTATCAAGCGACTTCTCCATTGACGACCGAAACCACTCTTCAGCTCTCCCCCACTTATTATCTCGACAACTTCAATCGACTGGTTGAACACGCTCAAACGCTCTACCCCGATCTTCTGAGTGATGATGAATGTCGTTGGTTGTCCGCATACAAACGTCTTTCTGTTTCAAGCCAATGCCTAATGGTTCGTTTGCTTTCTCGTAAAGGCCGTTGGTTTCGCAGCGATAAACTCAACTATGTTGAGATCCCAGATCTAAAGACCGTACTGCAAGAGCTAAACAGCTCAGGCTTCATTGGGTTGAGTCATCCCGAAGAACAGCATGACCTCGCCATTAGTGAGGTCGAGCTCGGGTTTCACTTGCTCACCAAACCAGAGCTGTTGAGTGTATTCCCCGCCCTTAAGAGCCATAGAAATGCCAAGAAAGACGAGCTGTTGTTACGGCTTGATCAGCAACCTTTTGACCAATTTCAAAACCTCTCTTTCGACTGTATTTACGTCATCGAATCTCAAGTGATTGATGTATTACTGTTGCTGTTCTTTGCCAACACCTATCAAGACTTAAGTCAGTTCGTGTTAAGCGACCTTGGGCTAAACACCTTTGAGAACTACCCATTAAGCAAGCAACACCGCTTCTTCACCTCTAGGGATCAGCTCAATCAATTAATCCAGATGCGCGATATTCAACGCTTGTATTCAGAAGGTGACCGCAAAGATGGCGAGTTTCTGGAACTGCTTTTAAATGCGATTCCTGAAGAATCAGAACACAGAAGTATTGCCAGAAAACGATCGCGTTTGATCAATGATATTGCTCGCGATCTTGAAAGGCTTAATCTAAACGACCAAGCTATCTTTTGGTTCAGACAATCTACACTTCCTCCGAGCAGAGAACGACTTGCACGCATCTATGATAAGCAAGGTACGCTAGACTTAATGTGTGACATTGTCACGCAAATGAAAGCTACTCCATCGGATGTGTCAGAGTTGGAAATCGCTATTAAGCTTGAAGACCGGCTGCTACGGAAACAGGGGCACAAAGTTTCACGAACCATAAAGCCGAGCTGCAAAGAGTTAAAACTGGAATTAGACCTCAGCCAAACTCGAGTCGAGCTTGCGGTAAAGCAGCATTTTGAGAATCAAGGTTGGGACGTCTACTTTTCAGAAAACAGTTTTCTGTGTGGCTTGTTTGGTTTGGCTTTCTGGGATGTCATTTTCGCAGACGTTGAAGGCGCCTTTATCAATCGTTACCAACATCGACCATTGGATCTGTACCATTCAGATTTCGTAGACAAGCGAGCCGAACAGATTGAAGCCGTGTTTCAAACGATATCCAAACATGGGCTGAACCATTTTCTTGATACTTACGATGAAAAGCAAGGTATCGCGAACCCCTTTGTTCATTGGAATTATTTTCCTAAGGTACTCATCGAACACGGCATGGCTTCAATTCCAAATGCCTTGGTTGTAGACCTCTTCAAAGTGATATTGAGTGACTTAAAGCTATTTAGAACTGGGATGCCGGATTTGATTGCGTTCAAGGGCGATGAGTTTCATTGGATTGAAGTCAAAGGCCCTGGCGATAAACTGCAAGACAACCAGTGGCGCTGGATCAAAGAGTTTGAGCGATTGTCTGTCCCCTTCTCTGTTTGTTACGTCAATCAATGAGTCTTAGCTCTTAACTCTTAACTCTTAACTGCTAGCTTTTAGCTCTTGGGACTTAAATCTAGCTAAGTCTAAACTCCAATTTCTGATCACAAGCGAGTAACGCGCATCGACAAGTCACTCGCCCCATCAAGATCTTGTCTACAAAATTGTTAGAACATGAGCATTTTCAATCATTTTCGATATAATTATAGAAAATGCCTAATATTTAAATACGTATGAATTTAAAAAAACTCTTCATTTTAGCTTTTGTTAGCGTCTTCTCAGGTTGTGCCGTCTACGCGGGTTTAAACTTCGACGAACTGTTTGGTGAACAACAAGTACGCGATCGCCAAGCACCTATTCTTTCAGCTCAAGCGCAGCACTTCATTGACGAAGTAAAGCCCATCATTGATAACCGATGCGTGGTTTGTCACGCTTGTTATGACGCCCCTTGCCAACTCAAAATGTCTTCAGTGGAAGGTATAGACCGAGGCGCGAGCAAGGCACTCGTTTATCAAGGCACCCGCTTAACGGCATCAGCCCCTACTCGCTTGTTTGAAGATGCTTTAACCACGCAAGAGTGGCGCGATGCGGATTTTCATCCTGTCCTCAATGAGCGTATGCAGAACTCAACGGCTAACCTCGATGCTGGTCTTGTTTCTCGTATGTTGATCCAGAAAGAGAATCACCCTCTGCCCGATCAAACCCAGCTTGAAGGTTTCGACTTTTCAATCGATCGCGACCAACAGTGCCCAACCATTGAAGAATACGCTCAATACGAGAGAGATTACCCAACTTGGGGAATGCCTTATGGGATGCCAAACTTAGACAAAACCGAATACGCGACTTTAATGAGTTGGTTGGAAAATGGCGCGTTAATGAACGACCACATTCCATTGACTGATGCAGAACAAGAGCTCGTTAATGTCTACGAAAGCTTTTTAAACAAGAGCGACAATAAGAGTCAACTTTCAGCACGTTATATCTACGAGCACCTGTTTTTATCTCATGTCTATTTTTCTGATTTAGCTCAACCAACGCGTTTCTTTACTGTTGTTCGCTCTGCAACACCACCAGGTGAAGCGGTACAACGCATCACGACTCGTCGCCCTTATGACGATCCAAAAGTAGACAGTGTTTACTACCGTCTGATTCCAGAACAAGGCACTATCGTCGACAAAACGCACATGCCTTTCGCGCTTAATAAAGAGCGTCTACAAAAGTGGAACACCTGGTTTGTCGACGTAAATTACGAAGTAAAACAACTACCTAGTTACGACATCGATGTTTCAGCAAACCCAATGACATCATTTGAAGCGCTGCCAGTAAACTCGCGCTTCAACTTCATGTTAGATAACGCGCAAAACACCATCATGGCCTACATCAAAGGACCTGTGTGTCGTGGTCAACTTGCCTTGAACGTAATTAACGACCGTTTTTGGGTTTTCTTCATCGACCCAGAGAAAGCCGATGTTCCGGAAATCAACGCCTTCTACGCAAGTCAAAAGAAAAATTTAAAGCTACCTAGCGAACTAAAAAGTAACACCGTACCTGTGACCAACTGGGTAAGATACGCAAAGCAACAAGCGCAATACCTAAACGCGAAATCAGACTTCACTAACCAATGGTTCGAGAGTGGCGTCCACCTAGACACTGGCATCATTTGGGATGGCGATGGCATCAACCCGAATGCTGCTCTCACCGTCTTTAGGCACTTCGATAGCGCCTCTGTTGTACAAGGGTTAGTTGGCACGCAACCTAAGACTGCGTGGATTCTTGATTATGCTCTTCTAGAGCGTATTCATTATCTTCTCGTTGCAGGCTTCGATGTTTACGGCAACTTTGGCCACCAGCTGATTACACGCATGTTCATGGACTTCTTGCGTCTTGAAGGTGAGAGTAACTTCTTAAGCCTTCTTCCTAAAGACGTTCGTCACATTGAACACTCTAGTTGGTACCAGAACCAAAGCGCACAACTGAGTGACTATTTGCAGCGAAACATTGCACCTTTTGATCAGCCGACCAGCGTGGTTTACAAAACGGCGGATCCGAAACACGAACTGCTTGATATGATCAAAGATAAGCTCGCACCTGTTCTCGATAATCGCTTTGAGATTGTTGAAACAGGTTTTGGTAGGAAGAATGAAGCACTGCTTAACCAAGTGAATTTGATAAAGGGCGAAGGCCTGCGTCATGTGCCTCAATTAGTGATGATCATGATTGAAGGCGAAAACGGCGAAGAGCAACTGTTCACCATGATTCACAATAACGCGCACAGCAACATTTCTAGCTTGTTTAATGAAGAAGGTAACCGTGATTACGCCAATGATGACCTTACCCTCGTACGAGGCGTTGTCGGTAGCTACCCTGCGGCTTACCTATCATTAACCGAGAGCGAGATTCCTACTCTGGTTAAAACGCTGCAAAACTTAAGCACAGAAGAAGACTACGTGGCGCTGCTAGATAAGTTTGCGGTACGACGCAGTTCTAGCGAGTTCTGGCCATTCAGTGATCGCGTGCATCGTTGGTATCAACAAGACCAACCGATCGAGTTCGGATTGTTGGATTACAACCGCTTCGAGAACCGTTAGTTTTCACTCATAAAGCATAAAAGCAAAAATCCTCTGTCTTGGCAGAGGATTTTTTGTATATGAGAAAGTATCTTAAGTGCTATTGAGAAGCGACGAGTTCTCTATATTGAATCCGATGCTTCCGGTTGGTGTAGCTCATCAAAAAACGCACGCGCAGCGGGGGAAAGGGAATCTACAGGTTGCTTCAACACCACATAAAACTGACTCTTAAGGCTCCACTTCTCGGGCTGAAGCGGAATCAAGGCTTGGTCATAATGGCCACGGTCGATTAAATGAGACGGTAAAAAACTCAGGTGTGTGCCCGCCAAGGTTAAAATTACACCCGACTCGACATGCCAGCCATCAAAAGGCTTTACGGAATCGTACTGCTCAATATTCAGTAATCGGAACATCTCATCTTTGGCATAGCCGCCCATGTTGATACGACAGCCATCCAATGAGAAATCCTTGTCCATGATCTTCTCAGCCAGATCCTTACGCGCATACAGATAACTGTGCTCTTCAAACAGTGGGTATTTATGTTGAAACGCTGATTTTTGATGTGACCCTAGAACCACTATCATCATATCAATCTGGTTCTTTGCTAACTTCTCATTCAACTGGGTGAAATCCCCGACATCAACACTCACCTCAACACTGTTACTGCGTTGGTAAAACGTCTCGATCGCTTTGGGAAGTGGGTTATAAGGCAAAGTGACGGTGTTATCCAAACATCCAATTCGCACATGCCCAGAGAGTTCCGTCTGTACACCTCGTAACTTATAAGCGAAGTCGGTTAAGGTCGATTTTAGTTGGTTCGCATATTTATACACTTGCTCACCTTCATGAGTCAGCTTAAAACCACGTCGACCACGTTGGCATAATGTTAATTCTAAGCTTTTTTCCAAGGCAATAAGCTGATTACTCAGCACTGGTTGACTAATCCCAGTGCTTGCGACCGCCTGATTGATGCCTCCTTGTTCAACAATTTCACAAAAAAGCTCTAATCTACGTAGGTCTCTTTTATCTAACTTATTGTTTGGATTCACTTTGCCACTCACATTTGTTTTTTGTTATGTTTACATCTGATTATATTCATTTATTAACAATAAATACATCAGTATGCTTTATTCACACTTATGGAATAACAATGCATGGATGGCACTATGGCGGCAGAAGCTTACGTGAATAAACCCGAAACAACACACAGCCACAAAAAGATAGATGACTTCGAGTTGGAACCCGTTCCCGAGAAGGCCAAACGATCTTGGTGGGTCATCAGCCTTATTTGGTTGGCAATCGGCATCGACATTTCGGGACTGTTTCTCGGCTCGATTCTAAGCAGCGGTATTGGTTTTGAAGACGCACTGCTTGCCACGTTTATTGGTTCAGGCTTATTGGCGATCATCGCGATGCTGTGTGCCAACATTGGCTTTCAAGCTGGCGTGTCTACCCCGCTGGTGAGCAGCGCGGTATTTGGCCGTAACGGCGGTAAAATTCTTGGCTTCATCAACGGCATCTCATTAGTCGGCTGGTTCGCATTCCAGGCTGATTTCTTCGCTTTCATCATGGTCGATGCACTGGCGAAATACGACATCATAATTTCACACCTCACCGCTCTTATTGGCGGCAGTGTGTTAATGATGATGACGGCTATCTATGGCGTTCGTGCTTTAGGCAAACTCAGTACCTATTCTGTTCCATTGATGGTGACGTTGATTACCATCGGTTTGTTTATGGCAGCTGATTATCAAGGTGGCGCAGCGCCATCGATTGAAGATCCTTTAACGCTTGGCCAAGCCATCTCTTTTGTTATGTCTATCTGGATTCTTGCTGCAGTTGCCGCGCCTGATATTGCTCGCTACGCTAAGACTCGTCGCGATGCGATTCTCGGAGCAGGCATCGGCTTTCTGGTGGGTAACAGTGCCATCATTCTTATCGCGTTGATCCTGACCAAAATGACCGGCACCGACGACCTAGTCGAAGTCTTCTTCACACTTGGTTTAGGTATGGCGGCCATCATCGTTCTGGTGTTCGCACAGTGGACTACCAATAGTAGCAACCTGACCTCTGGCGGCTTATGCATGTCGATGGTTCTGCCTAAGATTCCTCGCCCTGTATTGGTGGTAATCATGACCATCGCCGGTATTGGCATTGCTCAGCTCGGCATGGTGAACAAGTTTACCGATTTCTTAATGCTCCTCAGCGTAACCATCGCGCCAGCTGCGGGGGTCTACATCGTTCAATATTATATTTTAGATTCAACAAAAATGCGCTTTGAGAACATTCAGCAAGCTCCCGCTTGGATGTTTAAAGGCTTGGCTTCTTGGGCATTTGGTACTGCATTCAGCGCTTGTACCGCGCCAGAGTTTTTCGACCTATTTTCGTTAACCAGCATCTCGGCGTTAGACGGCATTCTTGCCGCTGGTGTGATTTACCTCGCCCTAATGAAGCTTTCTCCTTCAAGTGATAAGGAATAGAAGTTGTGATTATTACTGAACAAATGATTGATGATATCGCGCTCGGAGCAACGGTATTAGGTACTGGCGGCGGCGGTGACCCATACAGCGGTGCCTTGATGGCGAAAGTAGCCATTGCAACGGCAAAACAACCCGTACGCATGATTCCTTTAGAAGACGTGCAAGACGATTGGATGACAGTGCCCTCTTCAATGATTGGCGCACCAACCGTCGCAGTAGAGAAACTCAATTCGAAAGATCAAATGTTGATTGCTTTCGAAGCGATGGAAAAAGCGCTCGGCACTGAAGTGGCGGCAACGTTTCCTATCGAAGTGGGCGGTTTTAATTCATTGATTCCAATTCTCGTTGCAGCGCAAAAGAACATTCCTGTGATCGATTGTGATGCGATGGGACGTGCTTTCCCAGAAGCTCAAATGGTGACTTTCTTTCTTGATGGTCTCCCGTCTGCTCCAAACACATTGGCCGATGAGCGTGGCAATGTCGTCACACTTTACCCAATTGACGGTATTTGGTCTGAAAGGTTTGCTAGACCGATCACCGAACAGATGGGCGGTTCTGCAGCAATGTGCGATTACCCAATGAACGGTAAGAACCTAAAACGTAGCGCACTGCCCGCAACACTGACCCAAGCAATGAAGATTGGTGAAGCGATTAGACTGGCAAACGACAACAATCAAAGTGGCACACAGGCCGTATTAGACATTGTCGGCGGCCATACCATCATCAGTGGCAAGATTGTTGATATTCAACGTGAAACCGATGGTGGCTTTGCAACAGGTGGTGTCGTAATTGAAAAGCTGGCTCAGTTTGAAGATACCGGCGTAGATAACGTGTTTGTGCAGTTCCAAAACGAATTGCTTCTCGCGCACAAAGGGACAAGCCGCGCAGACATGAACCAAGATAATCTGCTGGCATCAACACCGGATCTTATTTCGATCTTGGACCATGAAACCGGTAAGCCAATCACAACCGAACAGCTTCGCTACGGACAGCGCATCGACCTTATCGCCTACCCTTGCGACCCGAAATGGCGCACAGATAAAGGCATCGAAGTCGCAGGTCCGGGTTACTTTGGCTACACAGTCGAGTATCAAACCATTGAACAACTAAAGTCTGCATTGAAGAGGTAGTCGCATGACAAACATTACGCTTGATTACTGCCGTCTTGGCATTGACGTAGGTGGCACCAATACCGATGGTGTGCTGCTCGACGCAGACTTGAATGTGATTGCTAAAGTAAAAACTGCGACCACACATGACATTTCAACCGGGATTGATAACGCGATTTCTGCACTACTAAGCCAAGCAAACATTGATGGTCAGCAAGTGAAACACGCGATGCTTGGCACGACTCAATGCACCAACGCAATCGTTGAACGAAAAGGCTTAGACAGAGTCGGCATGATTCGCTTAGCGCTTCCCAGTGGTGATAGCGTCCCGCCCCTTTGTGGTTGGAGTGAAGCGTGGCAAAACCTGCTTGGTCAGCACTTCTACCAAGCACACGGCGGCTATGAATATGACGGCCAGTTGATTGCCGACATTCAAGAGTCTGAGATCCGCGAGCTTTGCCAGAAAATGAAAGGCCAAGTGGATTCCATTGCTATCTGCGGAGTGTTCTCTCCCGTCAACGGCGACCAGGAGCTTCAAGCAGCAGAATGGATTCAACAAGAACTTCCGGGCGTGAACCTATCGTTATCCCATAAAGTGGGCAGTTTAGGGCTTTTAGAGCGTGAGAACGCCACTATCCTCAATGCGGCTCTGCAAGGGACAGCAAAACGATTCGTTGACGGCTTTTGCAGTGCACTCATCAATCATGAAATCCACACCACGCCTTATTTCGGTCAGAACGACGGAACACTGATGTCACAGCAGTTCGCATTGATGTACCCGATTCTTACCGTGGCTTGTGGGCCAACAAACTCGATTCGTGGAGCGAGTCACTTAACTAAGTTAAAAGACGCGATTGTGGTCGATGTGGGCGGCACTACGTCTGATATCGGCGTACTGACTCACGGCTACCCAAGAGAATCGAGCTTAGCAGTAGAAATCGGTGAAGTGAGAACCAACTTCCGTATGCCTGATATTTTGGCGTTAGCCATTGGTGGTGGTACCAAGGTTCGCTTTGAACAGCAGCGTATAGAGCTAGGCCCAGAAAGTGTTGGCCATACCTTGACGCAAACGGCGCGTAGCTTTGGTGGTGATGAACTTACGCTCACCGATATTGCACTCAAAACAGGACAAATGCAGTGGCAGGCAGAACATCAACTGAGTGATGAGATTGGTGTTTCAGCCGAACAAGCAAGCAAGATTTATCAACAAATGGTCACGGATGTTGAAGAAGGCATCGATAAGATGAAGACCTCTGCGGCGAGTGTACCCGTAATCATGGTTGGTGGTGGTAGTGCCCTATTCCCAGATCATTTTGAAGGTGTGAGCCAAGTGGTTCGTCCTGAGCACTTTGAAGTGGCTAATGCGATTGGTGTTGCGTTGGGTGAAATATCAGGTCAATTCGATAAGATCGTACCGATTGACCCAGCATCACGTGAAGAGACCTTAAAGGGCTTGGAAGCGCAATCAAAGCAACTGGCGATTGAAGCTGGCGCATGCAGCGATAATGTCGCGATCATTGAACGCAGCGAGATTCCATTAAGCTACCTACAAGGCAATATGGTTCACGTTAAGATCAAAGCTGCTGGACATATCAAGATGGCTTAGAGCCGTTCCTTGAAAGCCTTACTTAGATTCTTATTCGACAATAAAAAAGCAGGTCACTTCTTCATATTAAAACGGAGAAATAGCCTGCTTTTTGTTTTCTGTTCTTATTTTGGGGCTTTCCGCCCAATAGCCACTCTATAGTTGCTCTCGGAGCGCTGCTAACGAGTCTTTCACCAATTCAGGTAATGAGTCTGCATTATCGCGATATTGAAGTAATGGATCCTCGCTCGCTTCAATGCTCTGGCATAAAGCAAACAGTGCAGATAATCCTAGGCTGCCGGCAGACCCTTTCAGTTTATGAGCTAAAGACTTAATTTCACGAGCGTTGTCAGCGGCACTTGCCACAATCAGTTCATCGAGAGTGACTTGGCTGCTTTGGTCAAACAACCCAACAATCTGCACTATTTTTTCTCGACCGAGAATGGCCAAGTCGTCTTTGATAATCTTAGGGTTAATCATCTGCACAATCGGTTCTCCTTGATTATGTTCCGCGTCTTGGTTTGCTCGTTGTGTCGAGCTTGCAAATGCCAATGCTGATAAGTCTAGCTCGGTTTCCTGAGGTTTAGAGTTTAGCTGACAGCAAACAGCATCTGACGGATCCGGCTGAGGCAGCAACAGCGTGTGACCGTCCAACTGCTCAACAATCAATTCCGATAATGCTTCCTTCTCTAACGGCTTAGGTAAGAATCCATCAAAGCCAGACGACAAATAGCTTTCCACTTCTTCGTTAAACACATGAGCCGATACTGCGATCATTGGGGGTACTTTTCGAATTACGTCTTCTTCACTTTTATGCTGAAGCGCATCGTCTTTGAGTTGTTGAATTAACTCGACGCCATCGCAGTCGGGTAAGTTAATGTCCACCAGCGCAATATCGAACTCTTGCTCACTGAATATGGCTCTCGCTTCTTGTCCGGTTGTCGCAATCACAACCTCGTGCCCCAAGTTATGCAAGAAGCCTTCAGCAACGATGCAGTTTACGGGGTTATCTTCAATCAGAAGTACTTTAGCTCGAATACACGCTTCAATGACCGGTACTTTCGTTTCTATCTTCTCACCGGCTTCAAGTGGCAGTGAGAACCAAAACTGGCTACCCTCGCCTTCTTCAGAATGAACGCCAATATCCCCGTTCATTGCCAACATGATGCTTTTACTGATCGCTAATCCAAGCCCTGTGCCGCCGGTTTTGTTGCGACCGCTATCGGTTTGGGTAAAGGCATCAAACAGACAAGCTTGTTCGCTAGCATCAATACCGACACCTGTATCTGACACTTCAAACATCACTCGATTTTCATCTTCGATATCTAAGCTGATAAAGATATCGACCGAGCCACTTTCCGTAAACTTAATCGCGTTACCGACCAAATTATTCAAGATTTGGCTGATTCGCGTTACGTCACCACGCCAATAGCGTTGCACATCACTTTCAATATGGAAATCAAAGTTCAGCTTCTTCTCAGCGGCACGCCCTTCCATCAATTGGTAGGTATCTTGAACCATCTGATGAAGATCAAACGAAGCAGTGCGGATTTCTAAATGCCCTGCTTCAATCTTTGAGTAATCCAACACGTCATTCAAAATCGCGAGTAGGTTCTTACCGCTGCGGTTAATGATGTCTGCATAGCCGGATTGCAGCGGGTCTAACCCGGTATCTTTGAGCAATCTTGCAGTACCTAATACACCGTTCATCGGCGTTCGTATTTCATGACTCATCGTCGCAAGGAAAGCGGATTTTGCGCGGCTTGCTTGTTCTGCGGCGTTACGAGCCTTAGCGTGGTTCCCTACCTCGATGTTCAGCTTCTCATTGGTCTTTTGCAGCTGGTAGGTTCGGTCTGTGACCAACTCTTCTAAGTGTTCTTTGTGCTCTTCAAGTTCGCGTTTCGCCTTTGCTTCACCCACCGCAACCACTTGTAGCGCCTGCGCGGTGTTTCTGGCAGTGATGATCGCCTCGCCCATATGAGCCAGCTCATCATTACCCTTTACCGAGATATCAATATTCAGGCGACCTTGTGCGATAGACATCAAGGCCGATGAGTATTCAGTAAGACGTTTAACAACCGAGATATACACCACTCGCCACACGATAAATGCAACGATAACCAAACCAATAACCGAAATCACAGACAGTGACCATTGAGCCAAATTCAACGTGCTGGTCAGCTCATCAACCGCTTTTTTGGTACTGCGGTTTGAATCATCAACCAGTTGGTTAACCGTTGTATTCAGCTGAGAGAACAGCTCCAACGTATTTTGCATCAGAAACTCTGACTTTTTGGTGTTCTCATATTGTTCTAATGAAATATCGAACACGACTTGGCGTTTTCTGAGCTCTTCTAGAAGCTGAGACATCTGCGCTGAACGAGTAGGATCTTCGACCGCTTTAACGCGGCGCGCCATGATTCTTAGGTTGGATTCAAATTCTGATTGGATTTGATGAATACGCTCTACGTTGGTAACGGTTTGCGTTTCTTCAATTTGGTTAAGCATTTTGAACGCCAGCAAATGCAATTCGTGTAGGCGCTCAGACAAATCAAGGTCAACCTCTACAAGCGCATCTAAGGCTTGGTAGGCTTTATCCGTTTCTTTGGTTTCTAGCAGGTCATAGATATGCGTGACGTTAGCAACCGCAATGGTAGCCGTGTTCAAAACTTGGGTTCGCGTCAACTGCTCTAGCTCTTCGGCCAATAGGCGCATCTCTTCGACACGAGACGACAACTCTTTGCTTAACCAAAGCTTACGCTCAACCGACACACCCAACTCAGCCAGTGTGTTAATAACGCTTTGAACATTGTTTTCGAGTTTATTGAGGAGCTGAGAATCGAAACTGTCGACACCAAGCTCTTTGATATGTTGAAGAAGCGACTCAAGTTGGTCAAACAGTACGGTGCCAGCCTCTTTTCTTTCGGCCTCGTTTCTCGCATTAGAAAGTGTTTGTACTGACGAAATAATACGGTTACTCAACTCAGAAACCTGACGAGCTTCGATCATGGCAGGAAGCGCCGAATCAACGACGTTTCTTTCCGTTTTAGCTACAAAGCTAAAACCAGAAACACCGATCAATGCAGACAATAGAACCAACAGTGCCATCACTAAGAATGAGGCCAGCAGCTTGCGTCCAATACTCGCTGAAGCTAACAACATAAACTCTAAACCTTAAAACGTTCTTCTTTACCCATGCAGAATACGCTATATTTTGCAGTGTTTCTTATCTAAAACCAACAAAACGGCAATTCATGCTATCTAGACCTTTCGCTTCAATAATTCTTCTCTCACTACTGGCCTCAGTAACTACTGTCGCAGGTGCTAGTGAGCCTTTGAGCCCAATAAAGCCCGCCAATGCCACATCACAAAAAGAGAAAATCTGTGCCATTTATCCGCACCTCAAAGACTCTTATTGGTTGTCGGTAAACTATGGAATGATCTCTGAAGCAGAAAAGCAGCAAGTTGAGCTAAGAGTATTGGAAGCTGGCGGTTACCCCAACGTGGCCAAACAAGCCTCGCAACTGGTGCTTTGCACGCAATGGGGAGCCGATGCCATTATTTTAGGTACGGTTTCACCCGATGCGTATCATGACAATCTCAGCGATTGGGTTGGCTCGACGCCTGTGTTTGCTACGGTAAATGAGTTAACCGTCAATGAAGAACAACAGAAGGTATTAAAAGGTACGGTCGGTGTCGATTGGTACCAAATGGGATACCAAGTCGGAGATTTTTTGTCGAAACGACACCCGAAAGGATCAGGCGAAACACCTATCGCCCTGTTACTTGGTCCACAAGCAAGTGGCGGCACTAAGCCTGTGGCACTGGGGTTTTATGATGCGATCAAGTCGAGTGATATCAAAATCGCGATCAGCTATTGGGCAGATAACGATAAAGAACTGCAAAGAAACCTAGTACAACAGGTGATCGAGGAGCCGGATATCCAATATATAGTCGGAAGTGCCGTCGCGATTGAAGCAGCGATCAGTGAGCTACGAGCGGCCGATAAAACCGAAGAGATTGGGTTAATTTCGAGTTACTTAAGTCACGGAACCTACCGTGGTTTACTTCGTAACAAGGTACTTTTTGCGCCAACCGATAAAATGGTTGAGCAAGGTCGCTTGTCGGTAAAACAAGCCACGAGTTACTTACGCGGTCAACCTTACGAGCAACACAGCGCACCGATTATCGAAGCGCTGACACCTGCAACTCTCAAAGATCAAATTATCGCCGACTCATTGTCACCTTCTGAGTTTCGTCCGGTATTCAGTGTGAATCCTTAGTGCTATATTGGCTGAAGAACTCAAAACAATAAAAACGAAACAACAATTTAGGGAACATTCATGCAAAAAACGACGCGCACTATGCCAACACATAAGCATATCGCTTTGGTCGCTCATGACCACTTCAAACCTGAGCTACTAAGATGGGTCAAAGAGAACAAAGAAAAACTACAAAAGCACTTCCTTTACGCAACGGGCACGACTGGTTCTTTACTAAGTAACGAGACAGACTTAGCAATCAAGAGCATGATCAGCGGCCCTATGGGCGGTGACCAACAACTTGGCGCGCTTATCTCTGAAGGCAAGATCGATATGCTGATTTTCTTCTGGGATCCACTTAATGCTGTACCACATGACCCAGACGTAAAAGCACTGCTTCGTATCGCAAGTGTTTGGAACATTCCTGTGGCCACTAACCGCGCTACCGCTAATTTCTTGTTTAACTCTTCACTGCTTGAAGAAGAAGTAATCATCGAGATCCCAGACTACGAAGCGTACCTAGCTGAGCGCACGTAATCGCACGTTAAATGTGCTCTCTACTGAACAGACTAAAAAGCCTGCATTTTATCGCAGGCTTTTTTATGTCTCGTTTTCAGACATTAAACAGTTCAATCATAAAACAGTGCGAGAGTCTCTCTATTTATCGCTCCACACTGCCATCTCGTTGCCACTTGGCTCTCTGAAATGGAAACGTCTGCCGCCGGGAAAGCTAAAGATCTCACGGTTTATCTGACCACCAGCATCAATTACATCGCGCTCGGTTTGCTCAAGATCTTGGCTATAAAAAACCATCAGCGCCGCGCCATTATCCGTATTCGACGCCAGATCCGCCAAATAGAAGCCGCCCATTAAGCCTTTGCCTTCAAACGCAGAATACTCAGGGCCATAGTCTTCAAAGCTCCAACCAAACACTTGACTGAAAAATGCCTTAGTTGCGGCGATGTCTTTCGCAGCAAATTCAATGTAGTTAATAGAGCCGTGTTCCATAGCAAATTCCTTATGCTTTATGCGTCTGCCTTGTGATATTAGGGCAGGGATTGAAGATCTAATCTTAGACAATCAAGTCAAGTAACATCACTTTTTACGAACAACTGGGTAATCAGAACCATGCAGCTCCTGCACAAAGCCAGAGCCGTCGCCACTGTGCGTGATCCATACTTTCTCTTTTGCCCGCGTCATTGCTACATAGAATAAACGACGCTCTTCAGCATAAGGGAACGCGTCTGATGATTCAGTCAATGCGCCATCAATATGCAGCTGTTTCTTCTTGGTCGGGAACTGTCCTTCGTCAACACAAAGAATAATGACAAAGTCCGCCTCTTTACCTTTACTGCCGTGGCAAGTCATGAACTTGATATCAATGGAAGTGAAGATCTTCTTCCAGTCTTCCAACAACTCTGGCTTGTGGTAATGATTACGTCCAAGTAGCAGCACCGATTTATTGGTTTTGCCTTTGGATTGACGGTTCAGTTGATCAAGAATCTTCTCAACTTCTTTACTTGGCGCACTGTACACCGCCTTCTGCTTCTGTTGCTTGAAGCTGTTCAGTTCTTTCGGAATCTGAATTGGGTTTTCTTGTACAAAGCGATTAGCCACCGCACCTAACTGATTGTTAAAGCGGTAAGTCGTATCTAGGTGATGAATGGTCGAGCTTTCAAAACGATCCTTAAAGCCCGTGGTCAAATCCACATCCGCACCTGCAAACTGGTAAATCGACTGCCAGTCATCGCCTACTGCAAAAATAGAGGCTTGATGCTCGGCTTTAGACTGATTACACAGTGCTTCAACCAAGGCAAGACGATCAGGTGAGATATCTTGGTATTCATCGATCATGATGAACTTCCAAGGTGAGATAAACTTGCCCTTCTCGACATACTGAGTCGCTCGGCTGATCATGATTGAGAAGTCGATATGATTCTGTTCTTTCAGCTCCTTTTGCCACGCGGTTACACATGGCCAACACAGTGAAAGCTCGCTGTTGAGGCGCGCATAGTCTCGGTGATCAATCAGCTGTTGCTGTACTTCTTTTTTGGTTAAACCCGACGCATTCAACTGTTCTAGCTGCTTTTCAAGCCAACCGATCAATTTGAGGTTTGAAACGTGGCTACCAAGCTCATCGTCACCGGTTAAATAAGCGATTGGCCATTTAGACAAATGCTTTTGCCAACGTTTAAAGTTGGTCGGTGTCATCCAGTGCTTCTTCAACCAATCAATGCACCATGCTTGGCGTTGGTTGTCATCGAGCGCTAAAGGAGAAATAACCACACGTTCGGGTTCAACTTGATTCAGTATCTTTAAACCCAACTGGTGGAAAGTGCTGACTTGCACCTTCTCTGCTGATAAACCAATTTTGCTGTCGAGACGTTGCTTCATCTCTTCTGCCGCTTCACGACCAAAAGCGAGCAATAGCAACTCTTCAGCTTGAGCTTGATGGCTTTGCAGTAAATACGCGACGCGAGCCGTTAGAACACTGGTTTTACCCGAGCCTGCACCCGCTAAAATAAGGTTGTGATCATCATTCATCAACACCGCATATTGCTGCGATAAGTTCAGTGGTGACGACTCACATTGCGCAAACAACACTTCCCAGTTTTTTCGCTCGGTCTCTAGCCATTGCTGGTTTCTTTCAGCTTGCTTGATTTCCGTTTCAGATAACCATGGCTGCATTCTTGCGATGCGGTTTGGCATGCGTTGTGCGGCCTCTTCTAGCGTCATTGTCATACTCTCTAAGCCTGAGTTGACCATATCAACCCAAGTGTTGACCTTAGAATGCGGTAGAAAGGCTGGTAATTGCTCAAGACGTGTTAATTCAGCTTCCCACTGAGGTACGTGTTCAGCCAATTGTTCACATTGAGTGTCGTGCCACTTCTGATAAGCACTAACTGACGCGCGTGCAAATTGACGGCATTGATCCCAAGGTAAGCCTTGTACTAACCAACTGCGCTGTGTTCCATCTTGTTGATTCGCAAAAAATTGTAGCGATCCCCAGAACAATCCGCGCTTTATCGCGATCTTGCCACTCCAAATAGTAAATGGGATACGCTCTTCACTGCCTACTGAAGATAACAGCAAGCGTGGACCATCAAGTTCAACCTGATGATATTCATTTTGAATAAAAAACTGTGCAGTCTTGTTAGCGCTTAGCTGCATTGGAGTGTGCTCTTAATTGGGAATATTGAATTTATATCATGATGCAATGAGAATTAATAATATCTCATATCTTATCGACGCTTTCATGACCACCTACGGGCAATTATGGATAAGTATCAAATTCTTGTGCTTGATTTCTGTTAGGATTATGGTTTTTAGTGTGTCAAGTGAGCGACTGTGGACTTTTCAGCCAAATTACGCCTCTATTGGGCGAATAAAACCATAAATTACAGCGTATTAATTCTCATCACTCTGCTCGGCGTGGTGGTGCCTGCTTGGTATTATGGACAAAACACACTGATCACGCCTTTGATCTTAGGCGTTATTGCTGCGGCTCTTGCGGAAAGTGATGACAGCTTTACCGGGCGCTTGAAAGCACTCACGCTGACCTTTATCTGTTTCGCCGTTGCGGCTTTCTCTATTGAGCTTCTCTTCGATACGCCTTGGCTGTTCGCGATCGGGCTTTTTGTTTCAACCTTCTCTTTTATCATTCTCGGGGCAATTGGCCCTAAATACGCGAGTATCGCGTTTGGTTCTCTCTTGGTTGCCATCTATACCATGCTTGGTGCACACGAGAGCACCAACCTTTGGTTTCAACCGCTTCTACTGTTAACTGGCGCCGCTTGGTACTACTTCATGTCGATGATTTGGCAGATAGTGTGGCCAATGCAACCCGTGCAGCAAAACTTAGCCACGGTATTCGATCAAATCGGTAACTACATCGATTCAAAAGCGGAACTCTTCTACCCCGTTTCTGACTTGATTCCCCAGCCACACCGAATCATTGAAGCCAAACTCAACGCGAGTACCGTTAACGCACTCAACATGTGTAAAGCGACGCTGCTTAATCGCTCTAAGCGCGGACACATTGACGGCCCTAGTGACCGATTTCTTAACACCTACTTCATCGCACAAGATATTCATGAACGCGTCAGCTCTAGCCACTATCGCTATCAAGAGCTAGCAAAACACTTTGAGCGCTCTGACGTGTTGTTTAGATTTAAGTATCTACTGGAAGCGCAGGCCACTGCGTGTAAAGAAGTGTCGAGCTCGTTGAAAGTTGGCGCTGAATACCAGCATGGTGACAAGTCTGTATTGGCACTCGATGAGCTGATGTCTTCGCTCAATCATCTGCACCAACAGAATAATCCTAAATGGAAATCACTGCTGAACCAGTTGGATTACTTATTCAATAACCTAGCAACCGTTGAAAAACAGCTCTCGAATATCAGCAACCCAGATGCAGAGAAGATTGAAGAAGGTGTATTGGACGATACCAACCCTCATACTTTGACGGCAATGTGGCACAAGATCAAAGCTAACTTGCACACCGATTCTATGCTATTCCGCCACGCGATTCGCATGGCGATCACTTTGACGCTGGGCTACGGGATTATCCAGGGTTTTGATATCGAACGAGGTTATTGGATTCTACTGACGACACTGTTTGTGTGTCAGCCAAACTACAGTGCAACCCGTCAAAAACTGACGGCGCGTGTCATTGGCACGGTCGCAGGCTTGTTGATCGGAGTACCTTTACTGACCTTCTTCCCGTCGCAAGAGAGCCAATTGGTGTTCATTGTGATCAGTGGCGTGATGTTCTTTGCGTTTCGAATCAATAATTACGGGTTTGCGACCGGCTTTATCACACTGCTTGTGCTCTTCTGCTTTAACCAATTAGGTGAAGGCTACGCGGTAGTATTGCCAAGGTTAGCGGATACCTTTATTGGTTGTGCTCTCGCCGTGCTTGCTGTCATTTATGTGTTACCTGATTGGCAGTCGAAGCGACTGCACAAAGTGATGGCGAATGCGCTCGATTCCAATAAGAACTATCTCGCTCAGATCATCGGCCAATACCGTGTCGGTAAGAAAGATAGCCTAAACTATCGTATCGCTCGACGTAGTGCGCATAATAATGATGCAAACCTGACTGCCGCGATCAGTAGCATGTTGGTTGAACCGGGTAAGTACCGCACCTCTGAAGATGAGAGCTTCCGATTCTTAACACTCAATCATGCTCTACTTAGCTATATCTCGGCTCTGGGTGCTCACAGAACGCGTATTGATGATGAAGCGACACACAAACTGGTGCTAGATGCGCACAGAGTAATCCACCAGCATCTCGACGCTCTAAATGATCAACTCTATTCTCATAAAGAGCATTGTGAAGTGAAAAACGCTTATGACCCGGAGCTGGATAAACGTTTGAGTGAATGGCGAGAAGAAGATGAGAATTCTGTCAAAATGGTTCTACAACAGCTCCATTTGATCTATCGAATGCTTCCAGAACTGCATACCTTAGCGACCAAGTTTGCAGTTAAGGTTAAGATCGACAAGTCGTTTGAAACAGAAGCTTCTTGAGCAACAAACAAAATACCGTAAAAACAAAAAGATAACGCCAATTGCTTATATTTTGATCATCACAAATATTTATACATTGCTTTACCCATACCCCTAATTGGGTAGAGAAATTACTTACCTACCCTTGTGCCACAAGGGTTGAAGGCGTTTTCACATTGTAGGAATTTTCTGACTTTGATTGACCAAGCCTTAACTTTTCCTAACATTTCTCGGACAAAAAACAACCACAGGAATTTATAGTTGTCTTAGTTTCAAGAAACTTCAAACATCATTTAAAATTCACTTAATCTTGTTTGATTTCCTGAATCAGTAGACTATGCTCTAAAGAGCATATGGATTTGAACAAAGGTCACACTATGAATACACAGCAATTTGAAGCATTTAAGCAGCAAATACAGCTTCTTAGCCCACAACAATTAAAAGCACTTCAGAGTGAGATCGACGGCAACCTCGAAACAGAGAAGCCTTCTTTGCTTACTGATGAAGAATTAAACGCGCTAAATGACCTGTTCAGTTAATAGACAGACATCACTATTTTAGCTTAAGTTCACATTTTCACCGTAAATTTCATCTGTTCACCATTGCGCTCAAAATATCGTCCGCCTAGACTCATTCCATACGTCAATAAAAGGTTCTGATATGTCGATATCTGGTATTCAATCTGGTTACGCCATTATTCAGCAATCCACCAACATGGCTGAAGAAGCCGCAATCGAGCTCAACCAAGCCTCCAAACACGCTCTAGAATCCGACGACACTTTCGAAGCTAGCGATCTCAGCTTTAATCAAATAGAGCCTGAACAAGCCATTTCCTTTAAAGACAAAGAACCTGAACCTGCTTCATCTTCAACCGATTCCCTGATTAAACTGACACAAAGCGCAAGTTATAACCGCGTTGGTGCAAGTGTGGTTGATCGTCAAAACGAAGCCATCGGTAGCCTTCTCGACATTCATATCTAAATTTCGCTCAAATACAGCCTATATTTCGCGAAACTTCGCTGCTTTTTGCTTCAACAACCACACAAACTGTAACTCATTATATCAGGCGCTTGTTTCTGGTTTATTACTCGGTAGAATCAGCGCAAACCAATTTGCTGCACAAACTTTACTTCATACTATTTATGCCAAAACTAAATCTGCATCGCCGTGACTATGTTTCTATTTTAGGAGGCGACATCTCCGCAGACGAATTAGAAAAAAAGCTTCAGCCTCATTTTGAAAAGCCAGTAAATAAGCTGACACCTAGCCCCTACCTGACAGAAAAGAATCTCACACGTCGCTGGACAGCGCTCGATAATGCAGATTCACAGCAAGAACTGCTCGACCCTCATACACAAAGTCAGTTCCAAGCTTATGAGAAAAACATTGAGCACTTTATTGGCACCGTTAAAGTCCCTGTGGGAATATCTGGCCCTTTAAGAGTCAATGGCCTATTTGCTACGGGCGATTACCTCGTACCACTCGCGACCACAGAAGCTGCGCTTGTCGCGTCTTATAACCGTGGTTCTAAGCTGATTACGGCTTGTGGTGGCGCAAGTGCTATGTTGCTCAATGAAGGCGTAACACGTACTCCTGGCTTTGCATTTCAAGGATTAGTTGAAGCCGGACAGTTTGTGGCTTGGGCTGTGACACAGTATGACCAGTTCAAGATCTTGGCAGAATCAACAACATCACACGGCAAGCTGACCGACATTAATATCAACATCGAAGGTAACCATGTTTACTTGGTGTTCGAATTTCTAACCGGAGACGCTTCTGGTCAGAATATGGTGACCATCGCAACCAATGCCGTGTTTGAGTACATCATCGAAAATACGCCAGTTAAGCCTGACCATGCTTTCCTTGATGGCAACTTGTCAGGCGATAAGAAAGCCAATACCCAAACCTTGCGCAGCGTTCGTGGCAAAAAGGTAACTGCTGAGGTTAATATCCCTGCAGAGCTTGTCGCGAAGTACCTACACACGACACCAGAGAAGATGGTCCAGTTTGGCCAAATGACCACAGTCGGTGGCGCTTTGAGTGGTACTATCGGTATCAATGCCCATTATGCGAATGCGTTGGCGGCACTCTATATCGCTTGTGGCCAAGACGCGGCCTGTGTCGCCGAGTCAGCGATTGGTATGACGCGTATGGAACTCAACAAAGAAGGCGGTTTATACGCTAGCGTGACACTGCCTAACTTAATGGTTGGGACTGTCGGCGGTGGTACCGGCTTGCCAAGTCAAAAAGCCTGTTTAGATTTACTTGGGCTGCATGGTAACGGTAAATCACAAGCCCTAGCTGAAGTTTGTGCTGCACTGTGTTTAGCGGGTGAACTATCGATTGTGGGCGCATTTTGCGCAGGCCACTTTTCACGAGCGCACCATAAGCTAGCTCGTAAATAACCTTTATCCAATTTGGCTTGTTCGATTTTGTCGTTCATGCAAAATCACAAGCCAATCTGAATGCGTGAGTCATAAATGGATTACTTACACTTATCTAGGGTGAGCCTTAAGCACCTCACTGCGCTTCATATTATGCTGAACACCCACAGCGTCACTCAGACCTCAGAGCAACTCTGTGTCAGCCCTTCGAGTGTAAGCAAAACCCTGTCTCAGTTGCGTGACATCCTGAATGATGAGCTTTTCTATCGAGATGGTACCAAGCTTATCCCGACTCCCTTTGCTCTGAAGATAGCGCCCACTGTTCACGCAATTCTTTCAAGCATGAATGGACTGCTTCATCAAAAGAGTTTTACCCCTCAAGAGTACCAAGGCAGTTTTTCACTTTCGATGCGTGAAAGTACTTTCGAAGTATTTGCCTCAAAGATCAGTAAAATTACCACTGAGCTCGCGCCAAGCGCGAAGCTCAACATCTATTCGAAACAACAGCTCGGCTTCGATGCTTTACTCAGTGGCAAGGTCAATTTGATCTTGTTGCCTCATGATATATCTCAGCCGCCGACCGATAACAAAGAGCTGGTTTGGGAAACAATTCTTCCAGATGAAATGGTTTGTTTGATGGGCGCACACCACCCTCTCGCTCAGCAAGAACTGACGGTAGAAGGCTACTTAGATTACAAGCACATTGGGATTTTAGATAACGAACTGTCTCAGCCTTACTTTGAACAAAACTTGGTTCAATGCCACCAACCAAGAGAGATGGCGATATCGGTCGCGGACTTCGGCGCTGCGGCTGTGTTGTGTCACCACACACCTTTCCTGTTCACTTGCTCTAAACAGTGGGCTGAGCATGCTAAACAAGCTCAGGGCTTAGTGAGCAAGCCCTTGCCTTTTGATTACGGTAAGGTGGCGTACAGCTTGGTGTGGAATAAACCCAACATGAATGATCAAGCGATCAAATGGTTGTGTGACCTGTTTTTAGAAGCTTAATATTTTTAGAGACTTAATATCTTTAGAAAGTTAACGTTCTTAGAAGCCTGATTGACCGCCTAAGAAATCTAAAGACTAGGTATAAACCTCAGGAGTTTGCATCGGTCTTTGAACTATGGTGTAGAGCTTATCGTGAAAGCTCTGCATCTGTTTTTCGGTGCATTTCGGCCAATCTAACGCGTCGCCAATGACACCATGATGCTGAAACGCATTGAGTCGAATTCGAACATCACTTGGTAGAGTCTTCAAGTAACGCCCCACTTGTTCAATTTCGTCCTCAAGATCGCTTTTATTTGGGATATGTAGCAACCTAACTTCGTGCAGTTTTCCTTTATCTGCTAAGTAGTTAATGGTTTCAAACACCCTATGATTACCTCTACCCACTAACCATTGATGTGTTTCCGATTGCCATGATTTTAGGTCAATCATCGCGCCATCAAGATAAGGCAACACCTTGTCCCACCCTTGAAGTGACAGCGAACCATTACTATCAATAAAACACGTGAGATGCGCTAACTGTGGATCACGTTTAATCGCTTGAAACAGCTCTATGATAAACGGCAATTGCATGGTCGCCTCACCACCTGAAACGGTGATACCACTCAGGAAGAACTGATTATGCCTAACCAGTTCAAGTACCTCGGATACCGTCATCGTGGTGATTTTGGGGCTCGACTTATGATCACAAATATCGACGCACTGATCGCAGTTGGTACACGCGACCGGATCCCACTTCACCTTACCATCTACAGAGCTTAATGCGCCGCTTGGACACCCACTTATGCAGTCTCCGCAATGGTTACAGTGATTAATAGTGTGTGGGTTATGGCAGGTTATACAATCGAAATTGCACCCTTGTAGAAACAGCACTAGGCGATTTCCCGGTCCATCAACACAAGAAAAGGTCAGCACACGGCTGACCTTCGCTTGTTTTTCTGTCTTATTATTTTTAACCCTAGCCATTTGAGTTGTTAGATCAGAAATTTTCATAATTCACATTGTTCGTATTCGAAACGCATAACACACGTTAAAGCTATTCGTATGTCGGCGACATCTCTAAACTCGCCACGCGTGGTTTACGCTCTAATATGCCCGTGTTCTTCGCAGCTTCGGCACCTAAAAAGGTGGTATTGGTGCGTGAGCCTTGCTCGTCATATTTGGCAATGTCAGATAGCTTAATCATGTAACCCGTGACACGAACCAAATCATTTGATGCAACGTTAGCCGTGAACTCTCGGTAACCCGCTTGAATCGCGCCTTTACACAGGTTAAACATCGCTTCAGGGTTAGATTTCACTGTTTCGTCGATGGTCAGAATGTCACTGATGCCCGAGGTGTAGAACTTATGGTGACCCGCGGTTGCACGAACGTAAGAGACAGGATCCGGTTCGGTACCATAAGGAATACGGACACCCGGCGTCACATCTTCATCTAAGCTAATACCGCCTTGAGCATGCAGCAGAGCTTTACCTTCTAATCCATATTTCACTTCAGAGCGTTCAACGATCTCAGCCAGCTTTTCAGAGATACGATGACCAAGCTGATTCGCCAGTTCATCGTGACCATAACGCCCTGCTTGACCTTCTTTCTCCAGCAAGATGTTGACTGCTTCCGCCATGCCGTAAATACCAAACATTGGCGCAAAGCGATCCTCTTCGATCAAACCTTCTTTGGTTAAGAAGCCTTCGAAGAAGTTAGACTCTTCATGCAAGAAGCGGCTTCGAACGTTCATCAACTCAACCATGATGCCACTGTAGTTCGGCAATACTTGTTGTAAGAAATCAGCACTGTCCTCAGACTTCAACGCCACTTGCTTAAGGTTCATACGCACCAAGGTGTTTGAACCACCCGCTAACGGCAGAGAGTTGTAGCAGCTCACAATACCAAAACGCTTATCGCCGTAAGCCTCGGCATGCGCTGGATAGTTTGCAATATGTGGTTTACTGCATTCACAGATGTTGCTCGCCGCATGACGAAGTAGATCATCAGGTGTCACGGCTGGGTCGTACATAAAGGTTAAGTTTGGCGCGATCTGCTTCAATTCAGCGTCTACACGTAGAATCGTACGGCAGATAATGTTGTCTGTCGGGCCGATGTTCACATGCATAAACGCGTCTGGCAGTGTGCGATCCAACATAATCCAAAACAGCTTAAGCTTTTGGTATACCTGCTCTTCCGTTAAGTCGCCCACGAAAGGCATCAACACATCATCCAACTGACCTAAGTAAACCGGAATGGAAGTCACTGACGGAACGTGATGATAAAGGATGGTTAGCATGTTCAATGCTTCGTCGAAATTAGTTGCCGCGCTAAGCTCTAAATACTTTGAGCCTTGATGTAAGTATTTAGAATAATCGGGAAGCACATAGCGCGGCTTAAATGGGGCGTGACCTTCAAACATGTCACATAGCACACCTTGTTGTAAGGCTTGCTCTACTTCATTGCTTACCGGCATGTACGGTAGGCTAGCTTCAGCTTCTAAGGCAAGATAACTCGATTTCTGTTTTGGAGACAGATTGGCATCTGAAATGATATTGCTAAAGCGTTGTTGTTGCACTGAAAGTGGTGAAGAAGTAGATGACGCAGATTGGTGGCTCATGATTAAACCCTTAGTGTTGTTATGGGCTTATTTTATATCTCACCGTTATATTTCCACTAATGAAATGTATGCAAGACTACATTTCCAAAATGGAAATAAATAATTTGTAAATTAGCGGTGTTGAGTTTTCTATGAGCGAGATGAGAAATAGAGAAATAGAGAAACCAGAGTTAGTAGTGAAGAAATGAGAAAGCGCTAATTCGTTCTGTTTAAAACGATAGCGCCAAAAAGAGAAAACCCACATAACTGACGTTAGAGTCGTTAATGTGGGTTTAGTAGTTTAAATGAGCATTCTGAATGCTAGCTCAAGGCATACACACGATTACAGATCTGGAAGCGCTTGTTTACGTCCAACACCCATTAATACCTTTAACTCTCCTTGTGGAGTGTCAATCGAGAACGGTGTAGAGACTTCAACTACTGCAAAGCCCGCTGCACTCAATACATTTTCTGAGCGCTGTTGGCTTACACCGTAGTCTTCACTGTCGCTTTCCAAGTACCAATCCCAGTGTACAAACGTGCCGTCATTTTCAAGCAGCGTGTAAATCAGACTGACTGTGTCTTGTAAGTTCGGGATAAAACCACACACCGAAGAGGCTACCACTAGATCAAATTGGTTTCTGAATGCTGGGTGCTGCGCTGCTAGTCCGCGCGATAAAATATCAACAACCGGTTCAACGTTAGGTAGCTCTTTCTTATCTAACTCTTCAATCATCCCTTCGGAGATGTCGAGTGCGATGATCTCTTTTGCTAAAGGAGATATTTTCTGGCTGAGTAGTCCTGTACCACAACCAAAATCAAGGACACGGGTTCCGTTTAAGTCAACGAGCTGTGTTAACTGGTCAAATACGGACTGTGCGAATACTGCGGTCGCGGGATCTTTATCCCAATCAACGGCGTACTCGTCCCATTGTTTCGCCATCATGGCCTCCATCTTTACTTCTTGTAGGTTCGGAACCCCCCCAGAGTAAACCAAATTAGTCAATTCGTCATAGAGTTATCATGCAAAGATGGACTATTTCTAAGATAGTCAGCACAATATTCAGATAATATGCACCAACCCCCGCTCAATATGGAAATGAAATGAACCTTTCTCAAGTCCAAGCCTTTTGTTCCGTTGCTGATTTAGGATCAGTTTCTGAAGCTGCACGCCAGTTAGAATGCAACCGAACCAAACTCAGCATGTCGATTAAAGCCTTGGAAAAAGAGTTAGATGTCGAGCTGTTCGTCCGCAGCGGAAACCACGTTGAGCTTTCAGAAGCGGGTAAAGCGATTTACAAAGATTGCGAAGGCATGTTGGTGACAGCCGCGCGTATTAAACAAACCTGCTTGCATGTTTCGGGCGAATTCAACGCAGAAATTTGGATAGCACGAGATGACTCCCTACCCGATGAAATGTGGCAGGACTTATCTCACGCCTTAAATAACAAGTACCCTTCTACCTCATTCAACTTCGTTCTCGCATCGAGCGGTGACTTAGCTAACCTAGTTGAAACTCAGCAAGTCGACTTCGCATTTGGTGTCGATTACGAACGCGTCGATGACCCAAGAATTATCTACAACCCGCTTGGTAAGATTCGAATGATGTCTGTATGTAAGAAAGGACATGATTTGAGTGCGATGCGACGAGTGTCTGATGAAGTACTGAGAAATTCGATGCAAGCAACCATGGTTTATCTTAATGAAAAGGATAATCCTGAGCTTGAGCCCTTCTCGCGTCGTTACATTGGCTTCTCTAGCTTCGACTTTATGTTGGATACGATTCTACGTGAAGAAGCATGGGGCGTAATGCCTGAGCCATTGATTCGCCATTTACTGCGTGAACAAGAGCTTGCCGTGATCAAACACACCTACGGTTTAACACAAGAAGACTACTGTATGTTTACCGCGGCTGGCATGGCAGAGCACCCAGGAATGAATTGGTTGGCCGACCAGCTTAGTGATTATTTGTTTGATTTCTAGCTCGCGCTTATTGCTTATCGTCGATAACAAAGGGAAAAACCACAAACAGCACTACTCCTAAAAGACCATCACGTGATCCACTAAATAGCGTCCGTCTTCTTCAACCAATACCATTTCAGCGACAAACTCACCTTTGGCGATGGTGTAAGCTTGTTTCCACACAAAGGCGATGGAGTCTGAACGTCTAAATAAAGCAACTTGCTCACGCTCAGCAAAAAAGCCATTACTGTGCTGATAATGGTGACACACCTTTTCTAAATATTCTGGCGTAACAATGTCTTTCATCCTTTGAGTAAAATCTCGACAGTGCTGTTCATGATCAACCTTAGTTGAACCATCCATCAGATTATCCATGATCGGGTTAGCAATCGCCCACAACTCATTATCACTGATATCGTCAAACTTCATATTGATTCACTCCTTGTCCATCGCAGTCGCAGTCAAATCTAGAAGACCAATAAGACCTTAGCGACTAATGTGTTTTATTAATCATAAACGATCCTATTTCAGTTGCACACCATCACCAAAAAACACTCAACGTCAACTTTATTGACACCACACCCTGATCTTAAGTCACTGAATTTTATTGATTTATATGTTCGAATTAAATAAGACATATAAACATCATCAGATAAAGTTTGTAAAGTTAGCTCATTATTAGAACAATGAAGTTATCAAAAACATCTGGAAAATATTATGTGTGACAGGAAAAGCCAAAACGAAAATCGAGTACTACTGTTCTCAGCCCTTTTAGCATCAGGCTTCGCAATTGGCGGATTGGTGTTGGGTCTTCTCGTTGGCTCTCTGGTCATAGTATTTGACGGTGTCTATTCTCTTATCAGCTTACTGTTAACTTTATTGTCACTAGCTGCCTCGAAATACATCAATCGCCCTTCGGACACTGAGTTCCCGTTTGGTCGAGCTATCATCGAGCCGATTGTGATTGCGATTAAAGCCGTTGTGATTCTTCTTGTGGTTGGTTATTCACTTTACTCTGCGATTGGTGCCCTAATGACGGGTGGCCGTGAAGTTGATGCTTCTATCGCAACTCTGTTTGGTATTTTCAACGTACTGGGTTGTGGTTACGCTTGGTGGTACATCGCGAATAAGAGTAAACGTATTTCTTCAGGTCTGATTCAGGCTGAGTCTAAACAGTGGCAAATGGATACGCTACTGAGTGTAGCGGTAACCGCGGGTTTCGTAGCGGCTTGGTTAATTACTTTTTCTCCGCTTGCAGAATACGCAGTGTATGCCGACCCAATGATGATGTTGCTAATGTCTTTCTACTTCATCAAAGTGCCTTTCGACATGTTACGTGAGGCGATGCGCGAACTGCTTATGATGTCGGCAAACAAAGATATTTGTGATGCGGTAGATAAGAACGTTGTCGCGGTAGACAAAGAAGCGGATCAAGATTTAGAGCTAATGGGCGTGACTAAGGTTGGTCCAGAATTACGAATCAATGTTGATATTCATACCAACGACCAACAAGTGATTGCGGTCGATGATATTGAACGTACGCGCCGCCAACTTAAGCGACGCTTATCGAAGATGCCTTATGAGCTTCAATTGAATCTCAATATCGCGAGTTAAGAGTCGAGAGTTAAGAACCAAGAGCTAACCAATCAACCTCTCGCTGACTAAGACTCTGATTGAACCTTTTTAGAAGCCGACGCCGTAACCGTCGGCTTTTTGTCTCTGGTTACCCACCAGCAAGCTAAAGAGCCAATCGTTACCATACAAACGCCCTGCCAAAACGTCATGCTCAATGACAAACCCAAAATAATAGAAGACAGTAAGGTCGCAAAAATAGGCGTGAAATACGACATGGTCGCCAAGAAGACCATATTGCCGCCAAGTATCGCTGTATTCCAAAGCGCGTAACCTGCGCCCATACACACGCCTGCCAACACTAAGTCAATCGCAGCACTGGTTGTCATCACCATGCCGGTTTCGTTACTCAATGCGTATTTGATCCACAAGGTGATTGCCGTTGCGATAAAGAACAACACAATCGCATTCTGCCCTTTCGCCACTTTCTGAGTGTAATTACAGTAAACCGCCCAAATAATCGCGCCGAAAAACGCCATTGAATAAGTTTTTGGGTTAGTAGCAACATTGGCAGCGATTTGTTCAACAGAAAGCCCCTGATCGCCGCTGATGCTCCAAGCGACGCCAAAGAAGGCCAAGAAGATACTTGGGTAAACCAACCAGTTAATTTTCTTGTCGCTCAGCAGCACCGCAAATAACACCGTCAGTGCTGGCCATAAGTAGTTGATGACAGCCATTTCCAAGGCTTGATGTCTATTGTTTGCCATTCCTAAAGCCAGAGCCAAGAAGATCTCATAACAAACGAACAAGGTGCCGCCAATCAGCAAATAAGACTTAGAAAAGCGTGACAGCTTTGGTAGACCCATAACACAGATCAACAACAGCGCACTCACCGTGTAAAGGCTGGCCGCACCACCGATTGGGCCCAGTTGTTCAGATACGCTTCGAGACAGCGCGATTAAGCAGCTCCAAAGTAGAATGGCAGCAATGCCGTAGCAGCTATGGCGATGAGATTTAAACACACATCTTCCTTTTCTTTATTGTCATTGGGTAATCAAAGCGAGCTTAAAGCAAAGATAGACTTAAGCACCACTATCGATAACTTACAGTAGGTAAAAATAAGTAGCCGAGCACATAACTGCACTCGGCTATCAATCATTCACTCAAAAATCTAAAAGCAATTATGCCAATAACAGAGCTTGCAGGTCAGCTAAAGACTTAACTTGATAATGAGGGTTAATACCTGCTGGTGCTGCTTTCTCTTGGCTGTTCAACCAACACGTCTCAATACCAAAATCCAAGCCGCCTAAAATATCTGAATGCGGGTTATCTCCGACCATCAATACGCGTTGTTTTGCTGGTAAGCCAACAAGCTTGTGTGCATGTTCAAAGATTTCAGCGTCTGGTTTCGCGACACCGACTTCTTCAGAGATGATCACATGGTCAAAGTAATCTGTCATGCCTGTGCGTTCTAAACGTATAGATTGCAGCTCGGTAAACCCATTCGTGATGATACCCATGTTCACTTTGCCTTTTAAAGACTCCATCAACTCTTTTGCACCTGGGAGCAGAGAACAGATATCCGCCATTGCGGTCAAAAATGCACTGTTTAGTTCTGCTGTTGTTGTCTCTAATTTCTCAGCCCAGCTTTCGAAGCGCGTGTGTTTCAGTTGATCAGCCGTAATGCGACCATCTTGATAGTCTACCCATAGTGGTAGGTTAACTTCTTGATAAAAGGAATAATCCTGTTCGTTGAAGTCCACACCAAAACGAGAAAACATCAGCTTCATTCCCTGATAAGCATCAAAATGGAACAAGGTTTCATCTGCATCAAAGAATATCCAGTCGTACTTCATTTTATTTCCTATTAATCACGCTGTTGAGCTGCGTTTATCTTTAGTTGTTCATTGGCTCAAAGACCAGATGTTCATTCTACTACCAATTTTGTGAGCCTGAATATAGTTCTAATAATTTATAGAAAACAAGCCACAAGTCATGATGTATCGCAAATTTTGCCACATATTAAACCAATACCATACAATAAATACACTTAGGTACCGGGAGGTACTATGAAGCACTTTTTACCATCGTCTGTCATGCTTACCCCTTTTCTTGTCAAATACTATGACGAGGAGTCAGAAGACACCCTTGATTCTGAAGAGTCACAAGAACCTGAAATTGAATGCAGCGATGACTCAGATAAAACGTCGACACCAGCCTAACTAGAAGAGTTTTCAATGAAAAACCTTATTTTTCATTGTTATAGAGCTCCATACTGTCTCTAATTTAGTCGATTTATCGCGATCTATTACTGACAATCAACACAGCCAAAAACCATGAAAACGATTGCTATATGAGCCCTATCACAACGACTAGCCACAAAGTGGTAGTTCGAATTCAAAGTTGTTCCAGATCAATGGTCGACCACTTGAATGCCGACAACATGTAGGAAATTAAAAATCATAATTAACGGAGTTTTCCAATGTCTACTGCATTTTACATCCCTACAATCAACTTCATGGGTACTGGCTGTCTGGAGGATGCTGCTGATAGTATTCAGTCTCAAGGCTTTAAAAAAGGTCTGATCGTAACTGATAAGATCTTGAATCAAATTGGTGTAGTTAAACAGGTACAAGACCTTCTTAGCCAGCGAGGCGTAGACGCAGTTGTATTCGATGGCACTCAACCAAACCCAACCATCACGAACGTTAACGATGGTCTTGAATTGCTGACTGACAACGATTGTGATTTCGTTGTTTCTCTAGGTGGCGGTTCTCCACACGACTGTGCAAAAGGCATTGCTCTGGTTGCTTCTAACGGCGGCAAGATTGCAGACTACGAAGGCGTAGACCAATCTGAAAAGCCAATGATGCCTCTTATCGCTATCAACACTACGGCTGGTACAGCATCAGAAATGACACGCTTCTGCATCATCACTGATGAGGAACGTCACATTAAAATGGCGATCGTTGACAAGCACACAACACCGCTTATTTCAGTAAACGATCCTGAACTAATGCTTGCTAAGCCTGCATCACTGACTGCTGCAACAGGTATGGATGCGCTAACACACGCAATCGAAGCTTACGTTTCTATCGCAGCGACACCAATTACAGACGCTGTAGCGATTAAAGCCATTGAACTTGTACAAGCTCACCTAAGAACGGCAGTAGCGCACGGCGAAGACATTGAAGCACGTGAACAAATGGCTTACGCACAGTTCATGGCGGGTATGGCGTTCAACAACGCGTCACTAGGTTATGTTCATGCGATGGCGCATCAGCTAGGCGGCTTCTACGATCTTCCACACGGTGTGTGTAATGCTATCTTGCTACCACACGTTCAACGCTACAACGCGCAAGTTTGTCCTGAGCGTCTACGTGATGTTGCAAAAGCAATGGGCGTTAACGTTGAAGGTATGTCACCAGAGCAAGGTGCAGAAGCTGCGATCGAAGCAATTGTTCAACTAGCAAATGACGTGAACATCCCAACAGGTATCGCGCAACTTGGTGCGAAGCTAGAAGATATCCCTACTCTGTCTGACAACGCACTGAAAGACGCATGTGGTTTTACTAATCCTAAACAAGCGACCCACGAAGAAATCTCTGCGATTTTCGAAGCGGCAATGTAATCTGCCATTAAGTCACTTATAAACTTATCGACAAACGGGCTCACCTACTGAGCCCGTTTTCTTTACCTGCCATATGTTATTCAAGTCTCTGTTTTGAATAGCCACTGATTAAGATAAATCTCTTTAAAAGTCGCATTGTCATAACTGCTTAGTTATAGTCAAACTATTGATACATAGAATGACAAACAGGTTCCATTGAGTCGTTGGATAGTTAACTCCTCATTATTAGCATCGCTCGTTTCCCACTCTGCCTTCGCGGAGGAACAGGATGAGTGTCACAGCCAACCGTTAGAAGACACGCGCGTCGAAAAAGCTTACCACTACCTAAACAGCAAGTTTTGTCAGCCCGCAATATGGTTCGATAACTTCTTTGTGGATGACCGTATTACCGAGGACGCCAGAGCCGGAACCTCTGTACGTTGGTATAATGATTTCATCTATTCTGAAGGCGGCTTGGTCGACTATTCGACCAAGCTCAAAGCGCGCCTTCATCTTCCCTTTGTCAGTAAACGCCTAAAGTTGATCTACGAATCTGTCAGCGATGAAGAGTTCTTGGATTTCTTTCCGCAAGATTCAGAGGAATTAGAGAGCGCACTCGGCCTACGTTACGATGCTTATGCCAAGGGCTATAGCAGCTTCAATATTAAGGCAACATTGCAACCGCGTATCGAAGCTCGCTACCTATTTACCTACCCTCTCACCACAGATGCCGTATTCAGGCTGACCCAACGTGTATATCAAGAAAAACAAGAGACTGGTGAGATCAGCGACATCGACTTTGATCTTTCTTTAAGTGATGATTTCTTGGCTCGATGGTCAAGCTTTGCAGGATATAACGACGACCTTAAAGGTTGAAACTATGGTACAGGGCTAACCTTGTATCACTACCTTGCCCAAGATCAAGCACTTCAATATAGCGCCACGATTAATGCAACGGATGAGCCTCATAATCATTACGAATACGCTCAGGTTTCGGTTACCTACCGACAAAACGTATGGAAAGAGTGGCTGTTCTACGAACTCATCCCTCGTTATCAATGGGAACGAGAACCTCATTAGAAACACACCGAAGAAGCCAACATCACCCTTAGGCTTGAAGTCTTGTTCAACAATGTCTAGTGAGTGTTTGTGAGATTGGGGCATCGTTAGATAGAAAACGAGGCACAAAAAAGCACATCATGTGATGTGCTTTTTCAGTTCTATATAAGGCTTAAACTGTAGTCTTAACCCTTGTAGTTTCTTACTCGTGCCGCTTCTGCTTCACGCTTGTCGACAACGGTTTTACCGATTGGCGCCAATGAGATAACCGCGAGCTTAAGGTGCTGAATCGCAAACGGAATACCTATAATAGTAATGAAACACGCTACTGCTGACATGATGTGACCAATCGCCAACCAGATCCCCGCAAATAAGAACCAAATAACGTTACCAATCACACCTAGCGGGCTCGTGCCGATGTCCATTTCATTGGTTAGCTCATCACGCGAAATCGCTTCCTGACCAAATGGGAAGAATGAGAAGTTACCCATAACAAAACATGCTCTACCCCATGGAATACCAACGATGGTTAGGAATGCGAGCAGTCCGAAGAACCACCAAGCTAGTCCCATAAATACGCCACCGAACAGAAACCAAATGATGTTTCCTATTGTTTTCATTCTGTATTCTCCAAATCTTTGAATGCTATTTATTTAATATGCCGAGTAAGGCAATGATTGTTGTAATAGGTTCATTATTGTTGAACCTTTATGAACCGTTTATGAATCACTTACATTTTATGTGATTGATATACACCACGGTTCTCTAAATCTACATAGGGCTAAACCTATTTATTTGATACCATACACTTAGATTTTTAGTACCAAAAAGCTAAACAGACTCAACAACGAATTTAAGGCCGAATTTATGAATAACACTGAGCAACCTAAAAAGAAAATGAAAAACTGGGTGCCAATCGTCTTCTTCGGACTTCTCAGCACTGTTCCAGTGTTCATGTTCTTAGTTGATGTGTACATCAACCAGTATATGTAACAGAGCCGGACATCCTAGCTATATAAATGGATATAAGAACCCTTTCCTGTATCCATTTCAGTTCCAATTAGATCAGTTCTTCTTCAGCCAGCTCTTCGTTAATCAAATCAGCTCTTCGCTAATAAAATCTAGAATGTCTATCAGCTCATGATCAGGCAAATTTAGTAGGTTATCCCCTACATACCATTCAATCTTACATTGGTTTGGCAACTCACTGATCGCTGGGTTTCCTATCCAAATCTTGTGTTTCTTCGCTATGTTATCTCTCACAATAATGCCGTCTTCATAGCTCACAGGTAAATATAGGTGAAGCATGTTGACCTGCGGTTGCTGCGGATTAACAGTGAACTGAGGATAGTCTAATAAGATTTGGTAGATCTGTTTTGTTCGCTCAAACAGTGATGGCATCAACTCTAATCGCTCATCAAACTGCATTGCTGCTGAAACCACATAAGGCGTTCGGTGATAAACATTGCCACCTTGGCGCTTCATCCACGCAGAAGCTTTCGCTACAAAGGCTTTATCGCCCAACAATAACGAACCACCAAGGCCATTGAGACCTTTGTACAGCGAAACATAAGCACTATCGAAGCCCTGAGCAATCTCGCTGTATGACTTTTGGTAATAGGCGCCGCATTCCCACAAACGCGCACCATCCATATGAAGGTGAATTGATTGTTCTTTGCAGTACTGCTTGATCGCTTCAAGCTCATCCCATTCTGGTAATTGGCCGCCGATTTCACGCATGGGTAATTCATATAGAGCGGCTGCAATCTCATCAGGCCACGCCTTTAAGTCATCAACATTCCAAGTGCGAAATACGTTGCCAACGGGAAGTACGTTGAATCGGTTTTGGAGCTGATACCCTTGGCGTTCATGACGCATAATATGACTCGATTCATGCATCGCCACTACTGGGTTTCTTTTCTCTTGGCACGCAATTTCTAATGCTGTTGGTTGATTCATGGTGCCAGTAATCACAAATACAGCCGCTTCATAACCTAGCAGTTCCGCGACTTTGTTTTCGAAGCTCTCGATAAACTCACCATCGCCGTAGCTATCATGGCTCACATTGTGTGTCTCACACCATTCAGCCATCTGAGCGAATGTTTGTGCTGGAGTCGGTTCTAGGTGACCGGAAAGCAACAAATCACATTGTTGACGCAAGTCCATGCTCATAGTTTTTCCTTTATTCATTGTTGTTCTATGTAGGGTTATTGAATTATTTACGTTACCCGCCAACGGTGACATAAAATGCCCATATTCGCTTTTACTATTCATGAATAATTAGTTTTACTCAGTCATCGGCGGCTTGTGCCGGAAATACTCAAATTGACGGATGTTTTATATAATTAAGTACCTAAAAACACACGCATCTAAATAGATAAGTATGGGCTAATTCGTTGTTGTTCAACCATTCTTCTATTATTGTATATCTATAATTCCAATAAATATTATTCGTTAATGGACAAAGAGGGCTATATGTCGAAAAATCGAGTCTTGGTGCTATTCGCCCACCCTTCTCAGCATCGCTCTGAAGCTAACAAACCCTTATTTGAACAAGCCAAACGCATTAACGGGGTTACCTGTGTCGACCTCTATGCTGAGTACCCAACCTTCAAGATCAACATCGACCGTGAACAGAAACGCCTGTTGGACCATGACATCATCATTTTTCAGTTCCCACTATATTGGTACTCAACACCCGCGATTCTTAAAGAATGGCAAGACCTTGTTCTCGAGTACGGTTTTGCCTACGGTACCGACGGTAATGAACTGCAAGGTAAAAGCTTGTTATGCAGTATCACCGCTGGTGGCAAGAAAGATGCTTATCAAACTGATGGCTATAATCACTTCACCATACGTGAACTGCTTCACCCAATCGAACAAACGGCATCTTTGTGCGGTATGAACTACTTGGCTCCATTGGCTTTGTTTGGTTCACGTACTGCGTTGGAAGAAGGCCGAATTCAAGATCACGTAAACAGCTATAAAACGCTTTTAGAGGCTTTTGTTGCGGGCGAAGTCGACCTTAAAAAGGCAAGCAAGGCTGAAAAGCTAAACCATTACGTTGATGAACTGATGAGCAGAGGTTAAATCATGACAGGATATTTTCTACAAGCATTTATCTATTTGCTTGCCGCAGTCATTGCGGTCCCTATCGCCAAAAGGCTTGGTCTCGGATCTGTGCTTGGTTACCTCATTGCAGGTGTTGTGATTGGTCCAATTATCGGCTTAGTAGGCGAAGAAACGACAACCATTCAACACTTTGCTGAATTCGGCGTAGTGATGATGTTGTTCTTAGTCGGGCTGGAACTTGAGCCTAAGATGCTTTGGGCAATGAGAAACCGTCTTATGGGACTGGGTGGCCTGCAAGTTGGCGGCACTACCGCGATTGTTATGGGCATTGCTCTGTTCTTTGGGCAGCCTTGGACGATAGCACTCACCATCGGTTTGATCTTCGCACTGTCATCAACCGCGATAGTTCTACAAACATTCAATGAAAAAGGGTTGTCCAAAACCGAAGGGGGCAAAAACGCTTTCTCTGTTCTGCTGTTCCAAGATATTGCCGTCATCCCTATGTTGGCGTTCATTCCTCTATTAGCGTTGCCAGAATTAATTGAAGCTGCACAAAGCGCGGTCGCTTCAGCTTCTGATCACCATGAAGAGTTAAGTCTCGTTGCTGGCCTACCCGGTTGGGCTTATGGCCTTGTGATCACAGCATCTATTGCGATTGTTGTTGTCGGTGGGCACTTCTTGAGTCGTCCACTGTTCCGCTTTGTTGCAAGCTCAGGTCTGCGTGAAATCTTTACTGCAACCGCACTGATGTTGGTGATTGGTATTGCTGCACTAATGAGCCTAGTCGGCCTATCACCGGCTTTGGGTACCTTCCTTGCGGGTGTGGTATTAGCCAACAGTGAATTCCGCCACGAACTTGAGTCTAATATCGACCCGTTTAAAGGGCTACTACTTGGCTTGTTCTTTATTACCGTAGGTGCAGGCATCAACTTTGATGTCCTATTCAACGACTTTGGTTTGATCATTGGCCTCACCCTTGGCGTTATGCTACTCAAAGCCTTGGTGTTATTTACGTTGGCGTTAATCTTCAAAATCAAAAACAGTGACCGTTGGCTGTTTACATTGAGCTTGGCGCAAGCCGGTGAATTCGGTTTTGTCCTCCTGAGCTTCTCATCCCAAAACCATGTACTGCCAGCCGATATTGTTCAAACACTGTCGCTGGTTGTTGCACTTTCAATGTTCCTAACGCCAGGGTTATTCATTCTATTTGATAAAGTGATTCTTCCTCGTTACGAGCAAAAGTCTAACGATCGCGAAGAAGATACCATCGAAGAGAAAGGCACGGTGATCATTGCTGGTATTGGCCGATTCGGTCAGATTGTTAACCGCTTATTGGTATCGAATGATGTCAATACTGTGGTTTTGGATCATCAAGCTAATCAAGTCGACTTGCTACGTTCAATCAACATCAAATCTTACTTTGGTGATGCGACTCGTCATGATTTATTACATACCGCTGGTATCGAAGAAGCCGCAATGTTGGTTGTGGCTATCGACAACCAAGACTCAAGTGTTGAATTGGTCAAATACGTTAAACACAACTACCCTAAAGTGAAAATCTTAGCGCGTGCATTCGACCGTGGTCATAGTTATCGCCTAAGAGAAGCAGGTGCAGACTTCGTGGAATCAGAGACCTACCATTCTGCTCTTGAAATGGGTGCAGAAGCCTTGCGTTCTTTGGGTCATCACCCATTCTTCGTTGAACAACAGAAATCGACGTATCAACGTGTTGAAAGCCGTAAGTCTGAAAAGCTCTACCAAGCTTGGTCTGAAGCGGAAGAGAACCCGCGCTACGACAACAACTACCGACAAATCTTCATTCACCTTGAAGAAGCAATGAAAGAAGATATGAAAAAAGACCGTTCAGACAAGCACTCTCGATCTGAACGAGGTTGGACACCGCCACCGAAAGGCTATGCTGATGGCTTTGAGGAAGAAGAGTCCTAAGCAGAACTCTAAATAACGGCGCTAGATAACCATACTAGGCAACCATCAAAAGCGGCTATTTAGGCCGCTTTTTCTTTCATTGAACCCCTACAAAACGTCAAATGAGCATAAGTATCAGGTGCTGAAACTCGTAATCCGAGAGATTTATGTGATCTAGCTAAAATTTTTAATTTCTGACCACATAGGCTTTGTTTCCTAAAT